>CAYNLB010000028.1:9369-40339 GCA_964397935.1 uncultured Mycobacterium sp. | reverse complement strand
GACGATTTCAAGGCCACCTAGCCCGTCGCGACGCCCCGTTTGCGAGCAGCGCCCGACGGCGACGCACGATCACTTATTGGGCCTGCCGGGCCGGTAGTAACCTGGAAACCGACATCACGGATGCATCTCATCTCGTACCGTGATGTCGACACGCCTGGCGGATAGCACGCCCACTAAGCCCGGTGGCGGCCATACTTTCATCACGACTCAAGGTGCGGCAGCTATCGAACAGCGTAAGCTCTCTAGCACTCGGGCCTGAGCAAATGTGGCTGCGACGCAGCCAGTGACGCAGCTATTAGAGAGCGCGATCGGCGAGAGGAACCACCGTGAGCGAGCAGCCACGTCAAGAACAGCTGGACCTAGCTGACCATGCGAACGCCGCGAACCCCGACCAGGCCGGGCCGAGCGCGCCCGTGCAGCCCGGACTGTTTCCCGACGACTCCGTACCGGATGAGCTGGTGGGCTACCGCGGGCCGAGTGCTTGTCAGATCGCCGGCATCACATACCGCCAGCTGGACTACTGGGCGCGTACCTCGCTGGTGGTTCCGTCGATCCGCAGCGCCGCCGGCTCGGGCAGCCAACGGTTGTACTCCTTCAAGGACATCTTGGTTCTCAAGATCGTCAAGCGCTTGCTCGACACCGGCATCTCCCTGCACAACATCCGGGTTGCGGTGGACCATCTGCGCCAGCGGGGCGTCCAGGATCTGGCCAACATCACCCTGTTCTCCGACGGCACCACGGTCTATGAGTGCACTTCGGCGGAAGAGGTCGTCGACCTGCTGCAAGGCGGGCAGGGCGTATTCGGTATCGCCGTGTCCGGCGCCATGCGCGAGCTGACCGGCGTTATCGCCGACTTCGCCGGCGAGCGGGCTGATGGCGGCGAGTCGATCGCGGAGCCAGAGGATGAGCTGGCATCCCGGCGCAAGCACCGCGACCGCAAGATCGGCTAGCCGCGCCGCGCCTACCGCCGCTGCGGTGCGGGCGGGCATACGCAGGTAGAGTCGGGTGTGCATCGCACTCGTGCGGGAGAGTTCCGTGACCGCCAGTCACGGACGCCGAAGGAGCAACACCTCTCCGTCAACCTCTCAGGCAACAGGACCGCGCGGGTTCCGATGCCTCTGGAAAGCGGTGAGCGGTCCATCCGGCTCACCCGCCCATGGGGAAAGGCAGCCCGCCTCGCGGTGATCAGGTTGTCGAAGCTCTCAGGCGCCCGGCTCGGGTCGACGACAGAGGGAGAGGACCGCAACGCGCGCTCGTAGCGCATTGTCGGTCCCGCCGCATGTCAGGAGTCGCAGTGCTGGAGCAAGACACATCCAAAATTCAGGGCGGTTTCGCCGGCCGCCACATCGGTCCGGACAGCCAGGCCGTCGCAACGATGCTCGCCGTCATCGGTGTCGACTCGCTCGACGAGCTCGCAGCGAAGGCGGTCCCGACGGGAATCCTCGACAAGCCGGCCGCGAGCGGGGTCGCGCCGGGTTTGGACGCGCTGCCCCCGGCCGCCAGTGAGACCGAGGCGCTGGCCGAGCTGCGGGCGCTGGCCGACGCCAACACGGTGGCCGTGTCGATGCTCGGGCAGGGCTACTACGACACGCTCACCCCGCCGGTGTTGGTGCGCAACGTCTTGGAGAATCCCGCCTGGTACACGGCCTACACGCCGTATCAGCCGGAGATCAGCCAGGGTCGGCTGGAGGCGTTGCTGAATTTCCAGACGATGGTGGCCGACCTGACCGGACTGGAAATCGCGAATGCCTCGATGCTCGACGAGGGCACCGCGGCCGCCGAGGCCATGACGTTGATGCACCGCGCGGCTCGTGGCACGTCGAACCGGCTGGCTGTGGACGCCGACCTGTTCACCCAGACGGCGGCTGTGGTGGGCACGCGAGCCCGGCCGTTGGGTATCGAGATCGTCACCGCCGACCTGCGCCAGGGCTTGCCGGACGGAGAGTTCTTCGGCGTCATCGCCCAGCTGCCGGGCGCCAGCGGCCGGATCACCGACTGGGCGGCGTTGGTCGCACAGGCCCACGATCGCGGCGCATTGGTCGCCGTCGGCGCCGACCTGCTGGCATGCACGCTGATCACCCCACCGGGCGAGATCGGTGCCGACGTCGCGTTCGGCACCACCCAAAGATTCGGTGTGCCAATGGGGTTCGGTGGCCCACATGCCGGATATTTGTCGGTGCACGCCAAGCATGCCCGCCAGCTGCCGGGCCGGCTGGTCGGCGTGTCCGTCGACACCGACGGCACGCCGGCGTATCGCCTGGCGCTGCAGACCCGCGAACAGCACATTCGCCGGGACAAGGCCACCAGCAACATCTGTACCGCGCAGGTGCTGTTGGCGGTGATGTCCGCGATGTACGCCAGCTACCACGGCGCCGACGGGCTGACCGAGATCGCCCGCCGCGTGCACGGTCAGGCCGAGGCGATCGCCGCGGCGCTGGGCGATGCGCTGGTGCATGACAAGTACTTCGACACCGTGCTCGCGCGGGTGCCGGGCCGTGCCGACGAGGTGATTGCCGCGGCCAAGGCCAATGGCATCAACCTGTGGCGGGTGGACGACGATCACGTGTCGGTGGCCTGTGACGAGGCCACCACCGACGACCATGTCGCCGGCGTGATCGAGGCGTTCGGGGTGCAGGCCGTCACGCCGGTATGCGCGGATATCGCGACCCGCACGTCGGAATTTCTGACGCACTCCGCCTTCACGCAGTACCGCACCGAAACCGCGATGATGCGCTACCTGCGCACGCTGGCCGACAAGGACATCGCCTTGGACCGCAGCATGATCCCGCTCGGTTCGTGCACGATGAAACTCAATGCCGCCGCGGAGATGGCACCGATAACCTGGCCGGAATTCGCGCGCCAGCATCCGTTTGCGCCGGCATCCGATACGCCCGGGCTGCGTCGCCTCATCGCTGACCTGGAGGCCTGGCTGGTGCGGATCACCGGCTATGACGCCGTCTCGCTGCAACCCAATGCCGGCTCGCAAGGTGAGTACGCCGGCCTGCTGGCGATTCACGATTATCACGCCAGCAAGGGGGAACCGCACCGCAACATCTGCCTGATTCCGTCGAGCGCGCACGGGACCAACGCGGCGTCGGCGGCGCTGGCCGGAATGCGTGTGGTGGTTGTGCGATGCCACGACCAAGGTAGCCGGGCCGGCGACGTCGACCTCGACGACCTGCGTGCCAAGATCGGCGAACACGGCGACGGGCTGGCGGCGTTGATGATCACCTATCCGTCCACCCACGGCGTCTACGAGCACGACATCGCCGAGATCTGCGCGGCCGTGCACGACGCCGGCGGTCAGGTCTACGTCGACGGCGCCAATCTGAACGCGTTGGTCGGCCTGGCCCGCCCGGGGAAGTTCGGCGGCGATGTCAGCCACCTGAACCTGCACAAGACGTTCTGCATTCCGCACGGGGGTGGGGGCCCGGGGGTGGGACCGGTGGCGGTGCGTTCGCACCTGGCCCCGTTCCTTCCGGGGCACCCGTTTGCTCCCGACCTGCCAAAGGGGCATCCGGTGTCGTCGGCGCCCTACGGGTCCGCCTCGATCTTGCCGATCAGCTGGGCCTATATCAGGATGATGGGCGCCGACGGCCTGCGGGCGGCCTCGCTGACCGCGATCGCCTCGGCCAACTACATCGCCCGGCGCCTCGACGAGTACCTCCCGGTGCTCTACACCGGCGAGAACGGCATGGTTGCGCACGAGTGCATTCTCGATTTGCGAGGCATCACCAAGTCGACCGGGGTGACCGTCGACGATGTGGCGAAACGCTTGGCGGACTACGGGTTTCACGCACCCACCATGAGCTTCCCGGTGGCCGGCACGCTGATGGTGGAGCCCACCGAGAGCGAAACCTTGACCGAGATCGACGCCTTCTGCGACGCCATGATCGCCATCCGCCGCGAGATCGACCGGGTTGGTGCAGGAGAGTGGCCCGTTGACGACAATCCGCTGCGGGGCGCACCGCACACGGCCGACTGCCTGCTGGTTTCCGAGTGGACGCACCCCTATACCCGGGAAGAGGCCGCCTACCCGCTCGGCAAGAATTTCCGGCCCAAGGTGTGGTCGCCGGTGCGTCGCATCGACGGCGCCTACGGCGACCGCCACCTGGTCTGCTCGTGCCCGCCGGTGGAAGCCTTCGCCGCAGCCAACGGATAACCGGTCAGCCGAAGCGCTCGACGATCGCCGCGGCGATCGACTCGGGTGCATCCTCCTGGATGAAGTGCTTGGCGTCGGGCAGTTCGACCAGGACATTATCGGGGAAAGCTGCCCGCATCCGCGGGATCGTCGGGCCCGGTCTGAATGCGAAGTCCTTCATCCCCCAGACCAGCAGTGCGGGCTTGGTTCCCAACTTGGCCGGCACCTCTTCGGCAAGTCGCGCCAACAGGGGACGGGCGGCCAAGATCTGCTTGGGCATCTCGGCGACGCCTTTACGCGCCTCGGGGCTGGGCTGCACGGCCCGGTAGTGCTCCATCACGGTCGCGCTCGGCCGGTGCTGGGTTCCCGCCGGGATCAGTCGTTCGACGAAGAAGTTGCGGTGCAAAATTGCGTACTGCATCGGCGGGCTGCCCATCACCACGCTGAAGATCTTCGTCGTCAGCGTGTCCGCCGGCCAGAACCAGGTGTTGCCCAACACGATTCCCCGCACTCGGTCGGCACGGTCCACGTTGACGGCCATGCTGATGGGCCCGCCCCAGTCCTGTCCCATCGTCAGGTAGCCGTCCAAGCCGAGGTGATCGACGAACTCTCCGATCACGCGGGCGTGCTCGTCGACCTTATAGCCGAATCCCGACGGCCGATCCGACAGCCCGAAACCGAGATAGTCCGGTGCGATGCAGCGGAACCGGTCACGCAGTACGACGACGATGTCGCGATACAGGAAACTCCAGGTCGGATTGCCGTGGCACAGTAGCAGCGGGGGACCCTCACCTTCGTCGATGTAGTGCAGGCGTCCCCGCGAGCTGTCGAACCAGCGCGACTGGAACGGATACAGGCCGGGATCCGGGGTGAAATCGATGTTCATGGCGCTCCTTCGGGGTGCGCTCCTGATGGTATGCCCGGGCCGTGACTGCACCGAGTGTCCAAGCGATGCCGGTATCGATACCGGCCTTCAACTTGCCGCGGGGAACGGGGCCTGATGGCGGCGTGTCGCCGCGGCGACCGGGCCGCAGCGCGTCTCAGCTCAAGTACGTGTTGACCGCCGCGGCGAGGCCGGGCGACGCCGAGGTGGCGAGGTTCTGGTAACCACCGCCGCTGAGCTGGGCGACCGCCTCCCAGGTTGCCCGATCCGGGTCGGCACCGAAGTCGATGACGTTCACCGCGATCGGTTTGGCCGGATCCGCACTTCTGCGGATGAAATCTTGCAAACCCGGCCCATCCAAAGTCCGGTCGGTGTGCGGGCCAGAAGTGATCACCAAGATCGAATTCGTTTGCCCCGCATAATAGTTGGCCTGCATACTTTGGTAGACCAATCGCAGTGTGGTGAAGGATACCGCACCGCCGTTCGACGAATACTGCTTGTCCAGCGCGGCCATCAGTGCCGCCGGGCGCGGCCGGCCGTTGACCGGGTCTGCCAGCGGCCCGCTTTTGACTTCCGCGCGACCCTCGTGGCCGTCGAAGGTCCACAGCCCCAGCACCGCGGTCGGCGGTAGCGCTTTGATCCTGTCCTCGAGCGCGGTGACGACGTTCTCCAGCCGGGTCTTGCCGTCTTCCTGCATGGGCATCGACTGGTCGAGCATGATGGTGGCGGCCAGACCCGTCGATGGGGCAGCCATGGCCTCGGCCAGCGTGGCGCGCATCGCGTCGTCACCCACTGACAGCGTGGACGGTAGGGCCGGGAAATCGGTTACCGGGCTGCTGGGCGGCTTGACACCATTGACGCGGAACCCGGCTTCGGCCAGTTTGGCCAGTTGGTCGGGCTTGTGCATGAACCGGGCAAACTCGCTGGCCGCCGAGGTCTGCTCTGGCGTCAGCCAGGAACCGCTGAGCAACACCGTCGGATAGTCGGCAACCGGCACCGGCCCGGACGGCAGCCAGGAACCCAGCGTGCTCTTGGCGTCCGACAACGACTGGCCGCGCCGGAACAGCTGCTGCTCGGTGGTGATCACCGCGTGCACCGGGGCCGTCGCCACGTCACCGGGCTGAAGCAGGGTGTTCATCGCCTCCGCCAGCGAGTTGTCCGCCAGCTTGGGTTGTGCGCTCAACAGCGCGCGCACCGCGCCGGTGCCCTGGGTGGCCGGTGTGCCGGGGGGCGTCGCTGCAGCTGCCACCGCCTCACCGGCCAGAAATGATGCGTCACCGTCCCCGTTCATGGGCAGCGCCAGTCGCAGCGATCCCCACGCCGGCAAGTTCAATTCGGCCAATGAATCGGGGTTGGTTTGCAGCCGGGGCAGTGCCGCCCAGCTCTGGTTGGCCAGGGCTTGTCGGAGTTCCGGACGGACGGCAAGGACCACCGGCGAGGTCACCAGGGAACGGCTGTCGGTGATCGTCTTCTGACCGGTCGCCCCGGCGAGCCGCGCGGCGGAGATCGAGCTGCCCGGAATCCACAATGCCGGTTGCCCGCCCAATTCGGCCGGCCAGTTGCCAATGAAGCCGTTGAGGACGGCGTCGGCGTCCGCCGCCTTGACGCTCACCACCATGCAGTGGTCGCCGACCGGGCCGGCCGACGAGTTGTAGTTCTCCGCGAATTGCTGCACCGGATCCGCGATCGACGCGTCGACGACGACGGCGACATTCTCTTTGCCTCCGACACAGCGCACGGCGGCCTGGTGCGAGCGGTTGGACAATGCGTCGCCGAAGAAACTCCACAGAATCACGGCGCCCACCACGACGACAACAGTGACGAGGGCCACGATCACGCCGATGCTGACTCCCCGGCGCCCGCCCTCGCTGCGATGACCGCCCCGCCAATCGCCGAGTCCCCGGTGCCCGCCCCGGAACAGGGACGGCGGCGAGGTGGGCGGCTCGGAGCTGGCCGGCTGCCGCGCGGGGAATTCGGGGTACTCGTCGGCGCTGTCGTCCGCAAACGTGTCCTCATCGGGGAGAAAGACCCCGTCGCCGGGGTGGCTGCCCGCGTCGTCGGGGTGACGACCCTCGCCCGGATCGCCGCCGCCCCGGTGCGGATCCTCGGCAACGTATTCGTCGGCGGGCTCGTCGGCGGAGTCCTCAGGGTCGGGCCTGCTGTGCCTACCCATAGTGGTTTCCGCCGCCTTCCCGTCGACTCATCAGGTGACTTGTGGTGAATTCGGCGCCGAGTTTAGTCATCAGCCGCATTACCGCATGTCGGGCGCGATTCAGGCACCGGTGCCGACGCGGGCCTTGAACTCGCGCCGACGGCGATGCAGGATCGGCTCGGTGTAGCCATTGGGCTGCTGTGTTCCGGACAGGATCAACTCCTGCGCGGCCAGGAAGGCGATGCTGTCGTCGAAGTTGGGCGCCATCGGCCGGTATGCGGGATCGCCGGCGTTCTGCTGATCGACCATCGGCGCCATCCGCTCGAGGCTGGCCCGCACATCTTCGCTGGTGATCACGCCGTGGCGGAGCCAGTTGGCCAGCAGCTGGCTACCGATTCGCAGCGTGGCGCGGTCCTCCATGAGGTCCACGTTGTGGATGTCGGGCACCTTCGAGGATCCGACGCCCTGGTCGATCCAGCGCACCACATAGCCGAGGATGGACTGGCAGTTGTTGTCGACCTCCTCGCGGATTTCTTCGGGGGCCCAGGCCAACTCCTTGGCCAGCGGAATGGTCAGCAGCTGTTCGATGGTGGCGCGCTTCTTTCCGGCTAATTCCTGCTGCACCGCGATGACGTCCACCTGGTGGTAGTGCATCGCGTGCAGGGTGGCCGCGGTCGGCGACGGCACCCAGGCGGTGCTGGCGCCCGCCTTGGGTTGCCCGATTTTCTGCGCGACCATGTCGGCCATCAGTTCCGTCATCGTCCACATGCCCTTGCCGATCTGGGCGTGACCGGCGAAGCCGGCGGCCAGCCCGACGTCGACGTTGTTGTCCTCGTAGGCCAGAATCCACGGTTGGCTCTTCATGGTGCCCTTGCGCACCATCGGACCCGCCTCCATCGAGGTGTGAATCTCGTCGCCGGTGCGGTCCAGGAAACCGGTGTTGATGAACACGATCCGGTCGGCGGCTGCCTTGATGCACGCCTTGAGGTTGACGGTGGTGCGGCGCTCTTCGTCCATCACGCCGACCTTCAACGTGTTTTGCGGTAATCCGAGGACGTCCTCGACCCGGCTGAACAGCTCGGTGGTGAAGGCGACCTCGTCGGGGCCGTGCATCTTCGGCTTGACGATGTAGATGGACCCGGTGCGGCTGTTCGCGAGCGGGCCGTTGGCGTCGGTTTCCTTCAGCCCATGGATGGCGCACACACCGGTGAACAGCGCATCCATCAGGCCCTCGAAGACCTCTTCTTGTTCGCCGTTACCACGGCTCACCACGATCGCGTCGTTGGTCATCAGGTGACCCACGTTGCGGACGAAGAGCAGCGCGCGCCCGGGCAAGACGAGTTCGCCGCCGTCGGGGGTGGTGTAGTGCCGGTCCTGGTTGAGCATCCGGGTGAAAGTCTTGCCGTCCTTGTCCACCTCGGCGGCCAGGTCGCCCCTGTTCAGGCCCAGCCAGTTGCGGTAGGCACCGACCTTGTCGTCGGCGTCGACGGCGGACACCGCGTCCTCGAAGTCGATGATCGTGGTCACCGCCGACTCCAGCACGACGTCCTTGACACCGGCGCGGTCGGTCTTGCCGATCGGCGACTCGGGGTCGATCAGGATCTCGATGTGCAGACCGTTGTTGACCAGCAGCACCGACCTGGGCGACTGCGCCTCGCCCGTGTAGCCGACGAGCTGGGCGGGATCGGCCAGCCCAGTGGTCTCGTCCGGGAGAACCACCTGCAGTTGGCCGTCGTCGACCCGGAAAGCGGTGGCATCGGCATAGGAACCCGACGACAACGGCGCCGAGTCGTCGAGGAACCTGCGGGCATAGGCGATCACCTTGTCGCCCCGGACCTTGTTGTAGCTGGTGCCCTTTTCCGCGCCGTCGTCCTCGGGGATGACGTCGGTGCCGTACAGGGCGTCGTAGAGGGAGCCCCAACGGGCGTTGGCGGCATTGAGCGCGAAGCGGGCATTGGTCACCGGCACCACCAGCTGGGGGCCGGCGGTGGTGGTTATCTCGGGATCGACGCCGGAGGTGGTGATGGTGAAGTCCCCGGGCTCGGGAAGTAGATAGCCGATGTCGGTGAGGAACTGGCGATAGGCCTCCGCGTCGATCGGCTCGATCACCCGCTGCCGGTGCCACTTGTCGATCTGGGCCTGCAGCTCGTCGCGCCGGTTCAGCAAATCCTGGTTCTTCGGTGTGAGGTCGGTGACCACCTTGTCGACACCGGACCAGAAGCTGTCGGGGTCGATGTCGGTGCCGGGCAGGGCCTCGTTGTTCACGAAGTCGTAGAGCACTCGGGCGACGCGCAAGTTCCCCGCCGACACGCGATCAGTCATGTTTCTCCTCCATAGTGGGCCTGTCGGGCCCGCACGCATTGTTGTCAGCCTACCGAGCAACAGCCTGGCGAACGTTATCCGCCCGACCCACCACAGCAGGTCGGGCCGCGCTGACAGCTCCAACTATGGCGCTGCGGCGAGCCCCCGGACCGATGTGCGGCGCAACGCGTTAACCGCGTGCCAGGGATCCGCTGCCCGCCAGCACTGTCCTGACTGGTAGCCGTTGCAGATCATACGGGGCGCGTACGACTGCACGCGGCGGCCAGTATCCCTACGCCTCGCGCATGGTACCGACGAAGTCCGCGACCAGGTCTTCCATCGCCACCATCCCGACCACGCCGCCGCCACCGTCGATCACCAGCGCCAGATGGCTGTTGCTGCGGCGCATCCGCGACAGGGCATCGGCCAGCGGCAGCGACGCGGGCACCCGCGGCAGGCGTCGCACCATCGCCGGATCGATCACCGTCCGCGGGTCGCCGCCGAGCGTCAACACGTCCTTGATGTGCACGTAGCCGATGAAGTCGCCGCTGGCACCGGTCACCGGGTATCGGGAGAAACCGGTCTGCGCCAACGCTTGTTCGACCGCACCGACCGTCGGCCCGGAGCCCGTCGCGGCCACCGGCACCGACCGCACCTCTGGGCGCGGAACCGCCACATCACCGACCACTCGATTGCGGATCTGCAGCGCCCGCGTCAGCCTGGTGTGTTCCTCGCGATCCAGCAGGCCCTCGGACTCGGATTCGGCGATCATCTCGCTCAGCTCGACGGGGGAGACCGTGATCTCGAGTTCCTCCTTGGGCTCGACGCCCAGCGCACGGACTATCACGTTGGCGCATTTGTTGTAGAACACGATGAACGGCCGGGCGGCGCGCACGTAGGCCAGGTACGAGGGGACCAGCAGCATCGCGGTGCGCTCCGGACCGGCCAGTGCGATGTTCTTCGGCACCATCTCGCCCAACAGCACGTGCAGCGTCACCACCAGTGCCAGCGCGATCGCCAACGACAGCGTGTGCAGCACCGGCGCGTCGATGCCGACCAGACCAAGGGGAGTCCTCAACAGATTGGAAACCGCCGACTCGCCGATCCGCCCGAGCAGCAGCGAGGCAGCGGTAACCCCCAGCTGGGCGCCGGCCAGCATCGATGGGAGCTGCTCCCCGGCGCGGATCACCGTAACGGCTCTTGCCCTGCCCTGCTCGGCCAATGCTTCGAGGCGGTCGCGCCGCGCCGAAATCAGCGAGAATTCCGCTCCGACGAAGAACGCGTTGACCCCGATCAGCATGATCGCCATTACCACGCCCAAGGTGTCGTTCATCGGTGGGCACCTCCCGCGGGGGTTTCACCACGACCACCGAGATGACCACCCGATTCGGTCAATTCCAGCGAGTCGATTCGGCGACCGTCCATCCGCGTCACCCTCGCCTGCCAGCGCATCGAGGTATCCAACAGGCCGTCGGCATCCAATGCGGGCAGCTGCACGGTTTCACCAACTGCCGGGATATGGCCGAGTTCGCGCAGTACCAGCCCGCCGATCGTCTCGTAGGGGCCTTCGGGCGCCCGAAATCCGGTGGCGGCGGCCACCTCGTCGATGCGCAGCAGGCCCGATACCCGCCAGCCGGTGTCGGCCGCCACCACGTGCGGGGTGGCGTCGTCGTGTTCGTCGCGGACGTCACCCACGATCTCCTCGATCAAGTCCTCGACGGTCACCATGCCGGCAGTGCCGCCATACTCGTCGACTACCATCGCGATTTGCAGTTTGCTGGCGCGGATTTCGGCCATGACAGCGTCACCGTCCAGTGTTGACGGCACCACCGGAACGGGTTGGACGATCGTAGTCAGCAACGTATGCGCACGATCTGCCGGCGGAATCGCGAAAACCTGTTTGACGTGCACGATGCCGACGGTCGCGTCGAGATCGCCGTCGACGATGGGGAAGCGGGAAAAACCGGACGCGGCGGCCGCGGCAATCAGGTCCGGGACCGTGTCGTCGGTCTGCAGTGCAACGATCTTTGACCGGGGCGTCATCAGTTCCTCGGCGGTCAGGTCGCCGAACTGCAGCGACCTCCTCACCAGGGACGCCGTGGCGGCGTCCAGAGCGCCGCTGCGGGCCGAGGAACGCACCAGCGACAGCAGCTCCTGCGGGGTCCGCGCCGACCGCAGCTCTTCGGCCGGCTCCATGCCGAGCTGGCGAACGATCCAGTTCGCCACGCCATTCGTCAACCGGATGGCGGGGGTGAGGAGCAGCGAGAACAGGAGCTGAGCCCCCACCACGGCCCGGGCGGTCGACAGCGGTCGCGCGACGGCGAGATATTTCGGAACCAGCTCGCCGAAAACCATCGACACCGATGTCACGATGATCAACGCCAGGATGGCCATGATCGCGTCGGCGGCGCGGTCGGATATTCCCATCGTGTCCAACCACGGGTGTGGCAGGTCGGCGACCATCGGCTCGGTCAGATAACCGGCCGCCAGCGTAGCGGCCGAGATACCCAATTGCGCACCCGACAGCTGAAACGACAGTCGCCGCTGGGCCCGCAGGATCAAGCGATCGCGGCGCGCACCATCACGAGCGCCGGCCTCCACGGCGCTGCGGTCCAGGGTCGTCAGCGAGAACTCGGCGGCGACGAAGACCGCGTTGCCGAAGATGAGCAGCGCGATCGCCACCACGCTGATCACGGTGACGGTGGTGTTCATCGGGGACCCGGTCGCGCGGATGTCGCGGGCGACTTTGTTGGCAGGGCCCGATGCCCCGGGAACGGTGCCGGCCGCCGCTGTGTCCGGAAGGACTGGCTCAACATGAGGCCTCGACGCGTGCCTGCGGCACGTCATCCCTTTCGCTAGATGCCGCGCAGCGCGCTGCTGCCCGACTGAAATTCACATGGTAGTCAAGCGGGCCGGCGATTCGTCGTCACCAACCCGAGGGCAGCGGATGCCCCTCAGCGAATCCGGCGGTCGACTGCACACCGATGACGGCCCGCTCGTGCAGCTCGGCCAGGGTGGCGGCGCCGACATAGGTGCACGTGCTGCGCACGCCCGAGGCGATGTGATCGATCAAATCCTCGACACCTCCGCGGTCGGGGTCCAGCCCCATCCGCGACGTCGAGATCCCTTCCTCGAACAAGGCTTTGCGGGCGCGGTCGAACGCGGCCTCGGCACCGCTGCGGGCGACCACCGCGCGCTTGGACGCCATGCCGTAGCTCTCCTTGTAGGGCTGGTCGTCACGGTCGCGCATCAGGTCTCCCGGCGATTCGTAAGTGCCGGCGAACCACGACCCGATCATCACGTTGGATGCCCCGGCGGCCAGCGCCAGCGCCACGTCCCGCGGATGCCGGATCCCGCCGTCGGCCCACACGTGTCCCCCCAGCGGCTTTGCCGCCGAAGCGCATTCGAGGACGGCGGAGAATTGCGGGCGCCCGACTCCGGTCATCATCCGGGTGGTGCACATCGCGCCCGGTCCGACACCGACCTTGACGATGCTCGCCCCGGCGCCCAGCAGATCGCGGGTCGCTTCCGCCGAGACCACGTTGCCCGCCGCCAGCGGCACGCCCAGGTCCAGCTCGGAAAGCACCCCCGCGACCGTCGCGATCGCATCCAGCGTCTTGACCTGATGCCCGTGTGCCGTATCGATGACCAGCACGTCGACACCGGCCTCGACCAGGGACCGGGCCTTGGCCCCCACATCGCCGTTGATACCGACCGCCGCGCCCACGCGCAGTCGCCCGCGCGGATCGGTAGCCGGGGTGTACAGCCCCGCGCGGATCGCCCCGGTGCGGGTCAGCACTCCCGCCAGCGTGCCGTCCGGGTTGGTGATCACCGCGACCCCTATCGGGGCGTGCTCGAGCAGCTCGAAGATCTTGCGCGGCTCGGCGCCTACCGGGGCGGTCACGAAGTCGGTCATCGCGACATCGCGCACCCGGGTGAAACGGTCCACGCCGAGGCAGGAGGCCTCACTCACCAAACCGATGGGGCGGCCTTCGAAGACCACGACGGCGACACCGTGCGCTCGCTTGTGGATCAGCGCGGTCGCATCGGACACCGAATGGTCGGGCTCCAGCACCACCGGGGTGTCGAGAACCAGGTCGCGGCTCTTGACGAACTCCACCGTCTGCTGCACCGCCGGGATCGGGAGATCCTGCGGCAGGATGACGAGGCCGCCCCGTCGCGCTACCGTCTCGGCCATCCGCCGTCCGGCCACCGCGGTCATGTTGGCGACCACGACCGGGATGGTGGTGCCCGACCCGTCGTCGGTGGCCAGATCGACATCGAAGCGCGATGCGATCTCCGACCGGTTCGGCATGATGAACACATCGTTGTAGGTCAGGTCGTAACCCGGTCGATGCCCGTCCAGAAACCTCATGGCAGTTGCCCCAAACTAGTCAAACCCCTTACGCACTCTGATGCCGCCCGGCCCGCTAGGCGGACACTTCGGTGCGATCTCCGCTCCACAGTGTGTGGAATTTCTTGCTCGGGTCCTCGTCGATCCGCCCGTAGGTATGTGCACCGAAGAAGTCCCGCAAGCCCTGGGTGAGCGCGGCGGGCAGGCGTTCGGTGCGCAGCGCGTCGTAGTAGGAGAGCGCCGAGGAGAATCCCGGAATCGGTATACCCAGCTGCGTGGCGGCCACCACCACGCGGCGCCAACCGTCGATCGCCGATTCGATCGCGCTGCGAAAATAGGGCGCGACGATCAGCGTGGCCAGGTCGGGGTCCTGGTCGTATGCCTCTTTGATGCGGTTGAGGAACTTCGCCCGGATGATGCAGCCGCCGCGCCAGATGGTCGCCAGATCGCCCGGGGTGATGCCCCAGCCGTATTCGGCGCTGCCGGCCTGGATCTGATTGAACCCCTGCGCATACGCGATGATCTTGGACGCGTACAGCGCCTGGCGGACGTCTTCGACGAACCGCTTGGCGTCGGCGGGCTTGGCGCCCAGGTCGCCCGAGGCCAGTCCCGTGGTGGCCTTGCGCTGCGCCACCGAGCCCGACAGCGCGCGAGCGAACACCGCCTCGGCGATGCCGGTGACCGGAACACCGAGATCCAGGGCTGACTTCACCGTCCAGCGGCCGGTGCCCTTCTGCTCGGCCTCGTCGAGAATGACGTCGACGAGCGGCTTGCCGGTCTTGGCGTCGGTCTGGCGCAGCACCTGCGCGGTGATCTCGACCAGGAAGCTGTCCAGGTCGCCTTGGTTCCATTCGTCGAACACGTCGGCGATCTCATCGGCGGTCATCCCGAGCGCGTCGCGCAGCAGCTGATAGGCCTCGCCGATCAACTGCATGTCCGAGTACTCGATGCCGTTGTGCACCATCTTGACGAAGTGGCCGGCGCCGTCGGGGCCGATGTGCGTGCAGCACGGTACCCCGTCGACGTGTGCGGAGATCTCCTCGAGCAGCGGGCCAAGCGACTTGTACGACTCGGCCGGCCCGCCCGGCATGATCGACGGGCCGTTCAGCGCCCCCTCCTCACCGCCGGAAATCCCGGCGCCGACGAAATGTAAACCCCGCTCGCGCATCGCCTTCTCGCGCCGGATGGTGTCGGTGTAGAGCGCGTTGCCGCCGTCGATGATGATGTCGCCGGATTCCATGGCGTCGGCGAGCTCGTTGATGACCGCGTCGGTGGGGTCACCGGCCTTGACCATGATCAGCACCCGCCGCGGCTTCTCCAGCGCGTCGAGGAATTCCGCGATGGTCTCCGAGCGCACGAATTCGCCGTCGCCGCCGTGCTCTTGGAGCAGCGCGTCGGTCTTGGCGACCGACCGGTTGTGCAGCGCGACCGTGTAGCCGTGCCGGGCGAAATTGCGGGCGATGTTCGAACCCATGACGGCCAGGCCGGTGACGCCGATCTGTGCGGAAGCGGTCTTGGAATTCGGGGTGCTATCCGACGAACTCATGTCTTCGCCTCTCGGGTTGGAGAACTTTTGCACAAGGGTTTCCGACACACTGTGGCACAGGGGACTGGCGGTCCTTCCGAGCGTTTCGCCTTGCCTAGCGCTAGAGGTTGAACAGTCGCCGCAGCTCCGTCAGCCACGGTACGGCCAGCGCGACGGTGGGGACCACAAAGACGGCCACCGCGGCCAGGTATGCGGCCGCTGACAGCGCCAGGCTGTTGCCACATCCGGACAACCGGCGCACCCGTAAGACCGTGCAGGTCCCGCCGATGGCCAGCGCACCCGATGGCGCCTGCCCGGACGCACACGCAACCAACGCGCGGGCCAGCGGGCCACGACCCGCAGCGCGCACCGCCGCGTCGTCGGCGAGCAGTTCGACGAGCAGTTGCACCGCGCGCAGCGCGTTTGCGCTGCGAACGAGGCGGGGGAAGGCAGCGTGCACCGCGGTGAATGCTTCCAGCACCAAGTCGTGCCGCGCGCGCAGATGCGCCCGCTCGTGGGTGAGGACGGCCGCGACTTCGGCGTCGGCGAGGGTGGTCAGCGTTCCCTCGCTGACCACCACGCGGCTGCGCACACCCGGCAGGCAGTAGGCAAGCGGTTGAGGAACATCCAAGACGCGAAGGTCGCGCGTGCGGGCGCAGGGCCGGGGGAGGGCCGCATCGTGTCCGACCCCGACCAGATCGACCACCATGCGGTGATGAGCCCGCCGTCGCCGATTGGCGATGGCCACCCGGACCAGGGCGATCATCAGCCGGGCGCCGACCAGCACTGTCAGCGCAAAGACCCCGAGGTATGCCGCCCACAACGCCCACCCGAGTCGGCCGGCGGCACCGATGATGCTGGCCGTGGGCCGCCCGTCGGGGCCGGGCATGAGCAATCGAGTGGCGATGGCGATGCCGGCGCTGAACGCCGAAAGGACCGCGGCCAGCGCGATGGCCTGCCACAACACCATCGCCGCGCGCGGGGCGCGCAACGGCCACGTCGCTCGTGCCAACAGAGACGGCGCCGGGCCGACCAGCAGCACCGCGAGGATGGTGAAGGCCAGCGCGGACACGCTGCTAGTCTCCCTCAGTCCTCCGCCGGAGCGCCAGTGGACGGCATTTTGCGTTGGGTTGCTTCCAGTTCGGCGAGTGCGCGCCGAAGCGCTTCCGCCTCGTCGGCGCCGACGCGCTCGACGAAGTGCACCAGCGCAGCCTGTCTGCCCCAGGAATCCTCGGCCTGGAACAGCGCATCGACCATGAGGCCGGCGACCAGTTCATCGCGGCCATGCACGGGCGCATACCTGTGTGCCCGATCGTCGCGGATCTGAAAGACCAGGTTCTTCTTGGCCAACCGCTGCAGCACGGTCATGACCGTGGTGTACGCAAGCTCGCGTTGCGCCGACAACGCTTCGTGGACTTGACGAACGGTTTGGGCTTCCTCCGTGGACCACAGGTGATCCATCACGGCGCGCTCCAGATCTCCCAGCCGCGTCAGTTTGGCCATGCTTCGTTTCATCTCCTAAGCCTTCGGAACAAGCGTACTCCGGCTTACTACCGACGGTCGTACCGAAAGCCATGTGGCGGCCGCCGGCGGCGCCGCGGATCAATACTTGCAAACTTAGGGCAGCCTTGCCTATTCTGAATGCGGTCGAGCGACAATGACCGCGGCAGAGTCCTGAGGGCTGCAGTGACCCCCGGTCTACTCGATCGGCGAGCCCCGTGCTTTGAGTGCACGGGGCTCGCCCGCTTCTGGGCGAGCGTTCCGCCCAGCCGGTCCGCGCTTCGCCGATGGTGTAGACACATGAACGTGCCACCGCAGCCGGAAGCAACCGTCCCACCGAATTTCACCGCGCCGTTCGACAGCGAGTTGGGGCTGCAATTCACCGAACTCAGTCCCGACGGCGCCCGCGCGCAGCTCCAGGTCACGCCCAAGCTGTTGCAGCCGATGGGTCTCGTGCACGGCGGCGTCTACTGCTCGATGATCGAGAGCATGGCCAGTGTCTGCGCCTTCACCTGGCTGAACGCGTCAGGCATCGGCGGAAACGTTGTGGGCGTTAACAACAACACCGATTTCCTGCGTTCCATCGGTTCCGGGATGGTGTATGGCAGTGCCGAACCGATCCACCGCGGGCGGCGCCAGCAGTTGTGGGTGGTCACGATCACCGACGCCGAGGGTCGGGTGGTGGCCCGGGGTCAGGTGCGGCTGCAGAATCTCGAGGCCGACAGCAGCTGAGCGCGGCCGGGGTGTTCAAATCGCCGTCACTCTGGTGGCGTGGCAAGATCGCAGAACATGCGCCTGACGCCGCACGAGCAAGAGCGATTGCTGTTGTCTTATGCCGCCGAACTGGCCCGCCGTCGTCGCGCCCGGGGGCTGCGGCTGAATCACCCGGAGGCGGTTGCGCTTATCACCGACCACATCCTCGAAGGGGCACGCGACGGCCGCACCGTCGCCGAGCTGATGGCCAGCGGTTGCGATGTGCTCAGCCGCGACGACGTGATGGAGGGGGTACCGGAAATGCTGGACGACGTCCAGGTCGAAGCGACCTTCCCGGACGGCACCAAGTTGGTCACCGTCCACCACCCGATCGCATGATCCCCGGCGAAATCCTTTACGGCAGCGGCGATATCGAAATCAACGAAGGCGTGCAGGCCCTCGAGATGGAGATCGTCAACACTGGCGACCGCCCGGTGCAGGTCGGCAGTCATGTCCACATTGCGCAGGCCAATGCGGCGTTGGCGTTCGACCGCGTGACCGCCCACGGCTATCGGCTGGACGTCCCCGCGGCGACCGCTGTGCGCTTTGAACCCGGTGTGCCCCAACACGTGCGGCTGGTTCCGCTGCGCGGGCGGCGCGAGGTGCACGGACTGACGTTGGAACCTCCCGGACGGCTGGACCGCTGATGGCCCAACTGTCCAGGGAGCGCTACGCGCAGCTGTACGGTCCCACCACCGGAGACCGCATCAGGCTTGCCGACACCGCCCTGCTGGTGGAAATCACCGAAGACCGCAGTGGGGGACCGGCGCTGGCCGGCGATGAGGCGGTCTTCGGGGGCGGCAAGGTGTTGCGCGAATCGATGGGTCAGGCGCGCGTCACCCGTGCCGAAGGTGCGCCCGATACCGTGATCACCGGGGCTCTTGTCATCGACTACTGGGGAATAATTAAGGCCGACATCGGAATTCGTGACAGTCGCATCGTCGCGCTGGGCAAGGCCGGCAACCCCGAAACAATGTCCGGCGTACACCCGGATCTGGTGGTCGGGCCTTCCACCGAGATCATCAGCGGCAATGGCCGTATCGTCACCGCGGGGGCCGTCGACAGCCATGTGCACCTGATCTGTCCGCAGCTCATGCCCGAGGCAATCGGGTCCGGCGTCACCACCATCGTCGGGGGCGGCACCGGGCCCGCCGAGGGCACCAAGGCCACCACCGTCACCCCCGGCGCCTGGAACATGGGCCGGATGCTCGAAGCGCTGGACGGTTGGCCACTGAACTTCGCGCTGCTGGGGAAGGGAAACACCGTCAGTGCCGAGGCGTTGTGGGAACAATTGCGGGGCGGCGCATCCGGTTTCAAGCTGCACGAAGACTGGGGCTCCACCCCGGCGGCCATCGATACCTGCCTGACCGTCGCAGACGCCGCCGGCGTGCAAGTGGCGCTGCACACCGACACCCTCAACGAGATGGGGTTCGTCGAAAACACCTTGGCCGCGATTGCCGGGCGTTCGATCCACACGTACCACACCGAGGGCGCCGGCGGCGGACATGCTCCCGACATCATCAGGGTCGCCGGCGAACCGAATGTGCTGCCCAGCTCCACCAACCCGACCCGCCCGCACACGGTCAACACCCTCGACGAGCACCTGGACATGCTGATGGTCTGCCATCACCTCAATCCGGCCGTGCCCGAGGATCTGGCCTTCGCCGAGAGCCGGATCCGGCCATCGACGATGGCTGCCGAGGACGTGTTGCACGACATGGGCGCCATCTCGATCATGGGCAGCGACTCGCAGGCCATGGGCCGCGTCGGCGAGACGGTGATGCGCACCTGGCAGACCGCGCACGTGATGAAGCGGCGCCGCGGCGCACTGCCGGGCGATGGTGCCGCCGACAACAATCGGGTGCGGCGCTACGTCGCGAAATACACCATTTGCCCGGCGATCGCGCACGGCCTCGATCACGAGATCGGCTCGGTGGAGGTGGGCAAGCTCGCCGATCTGGTGTTGTGGGAGCCGGCGTTTTTCGGGGTGCGTCCGCACTTGGTGCTCAAGGGTGGCATGATCGCCTGGGCGGCGATGGGTGACGCGAATGCGTCCATCCCGACCCCGCAGCCGGTGTTGCCACGGCCGATGTTCGGCGCTGCCGCTACCACCGTGCGGACTACCTCACTGCACTTCGTCGCGCCGCAGGCGGTCGAGGGGCGGCTGGCCGAGAGGCTCGCGGTGACAAGGCCGTTGGTGCCGATCGCCGATGTCCGCGCGCGCCGCAAGGCCGATCTGCCGCTCAACGATGCCCTGCCCACCATCGAGGTGGATCCGGACAGCTTCACCGTACGGATCGACGGCGAGGTGTGGCCGGAGCAACCGGCCGCAGAACTGCCGATGGCGCAGCGCTACTTCCTATTCTGACGAGATGCGCCCGCTGGCAACGCTGCTCACGCTAGCCGACTCCCGACTGCCGGCCGGTTCCCACGTGCACTCCGGCGGCGTGGAGGAGGCCGTCGCCAGTGCGCTGGTGACGAATCTGGAGACACTAGAAGCCTTCTTGCGCCGAAGAATTCGAAGCCATGGGCTGGTCACCGCATCTATCGCGGCGGCGGTTCACCGCGGCGCTCTCACTGCGGATGAGGCCGATCTGGAGACCGACGCCCGCACGCCCTCCCCGGCGGCCCGGCAGGCGTCGCGCAGTCAGGGCCGGGGATTGGCGCGGCTGGCGCGACGGGTCTGGCCGGACGCCTGCTGGGACGGCATCGGCGCCCACCCGCACCTTTCCGTCGCGGCCGGGCGGGTCGGCGCCGTGAGCGGGTTGTGCCCCGAACAGAGCGCGCTGACCATCGTCTACACCACGATGACGGGGTCGGCTACCGCGGCGCAGCGGCTGCTCGCTCTGGACCCGAGCGACGTGGCGGCGTGCACGTTCCGGCTTGCGGATTTGTGCGAGCGCACCGCCACCGAAGCGGCCGCCGGACTGGCCGATTTGTCCGACCCGTTACTCGATACGCTCGCCCAACGGCACGCCGAGCGTGAACGTCCGCTGTTCGTCTCCTGAAAGGCCCTCATGCCAACGCATTCGCACGCCCACCCGCACGCCCACGCCGACCGGCCCAAACGGGTCAGACAGCCGGGGGAGCCGCTGCGCATCGGCGTCGGTGGCCCCGTCGGCTCCGGCAAAACCGCGCTGGTCGCCGCGCTGTGCCGACAGTTGCGGGATGAGCTGTCGCTGGCGGTACTGACCAACGACATCTACACGACCGAGGATGCCGACTTCTTGCGCAAGCATGCGGTGCTGCCCGACGATCGGATCGCGGCCGTAAAGACGGGCGGCTGCCCGCACACCGCGATCCGCGACGACATCACCGCGAATCTGGACGCTATCGACGACCTGATCGCCGGCCACGATGCGCTGGATCTGATATTGGTCGAATCCGGCGGCGACAACCTGACGGCCACGTTCTCGTCGGGTTTGGTGGACCTGCAGATCTTCGTCGTCGATGTGGCCGGCGGCGACAAGGTTCCGCGCAAGGGTGGTCCCGGCGTGACGTATTCGGATCTGTTGGTGGTGAACAAGATTGATCTGGCCCCGCTCGTGGGCGCTGACCTGCAGGTGATGGCTGACGATGCCGCTGCCGTGCGCGGTGGCCGCCCGACGGTGCTGCAGTCATTGACCACGGACCCCGCCGCGACAGCGGCGTTGGCATGGGTCCGCGCGCAACTACGCGAGGGCGCCGCCGTCTGATGCGGTCTCATGCCCTGGTGGTCGCATACCGAGACCGGTTGCCGCGTATCCACTGCGATGGCGGTGTGGCCGGCCGCTGCACCGCCGCCGACACGGTCCATCTGGTTTCGACGGCCGCTAACCCGTTGGGTGGGGACACCATCGATATCCGTGTCATCGTCGAACGGGGTGCCAGGCTGAAACTGCGCAGCGCTGCCGCGACCGTGGCCCTGCCCGGGGCAAGCACTCCGACATCGCACGCCCATTGGGAGATGGAGGTAACCGGCAGCCTCGACGTCGACCTGGAGCCAACCGTGATCGCCGCCTCCGCTCGGCACCTGTCCAGCATGACGCTGTCCGCGCACGGCGATGCGCGGGTACGCCTCCGGGAGCGGGTACAGATCGGCAGATCCAATGAACGCGAGGGATTTTGGTCGGGTTCGCTACACGCCGACGTCGACGACCGTCCGCTGCTGCGACATCGGATGGAATTGGGAGCCGGATCGCTGGCGGACGACCCGATCTCGGCACCCCGCGCCGCTATCAACGAGTTACGTTATCCGGCAGAAGCTTTCGCGGACATAGTAATGGGCTCCGGCGCGACCGTGCTGGCGTTGGCCGGTGGCGGGACGCTGAGCACGTGGCAGGCCGACCGGCTGACCGGTTAGCTTGCCCGTCTGGCAGCTGGGCGCTTCGCTTCGGCCGCGGCAACCGCCAGCTGTTCCAGGCGAGTGCGGGCGAACGCCTGCTGCTCGGTGATGGTCAGCTGGCCGCGCCGGGTGCTCAGGAACGTGATCGTCCACGACAGCAGCGTGCTGACCTTCGTCTTGAACCCCACCAGGTAGACCAGGTGCAAGACCAGCCACGCGAACCAGGCGAACAGGCCGCTCAACTCCACCGGACCGATCTTGGCCACCGCGGAAAACCGCGACACTGTCGCCATCGAACCCTTGTCGAAGTACTGGAACGGCTCCCGCTCGGCTGGATTGGCACCGCCGAGTTCGGATTTGACGGTCCTGGCGACGTACTTGGCACCCTGGATGGCGCCTTGGGCCACTCCCGGCACTCCCTCCACGGCGGCCATGTCGCCGATGACGAACACGTCGGGGTGGCCGGGGATGGACAGGTCGGGCAGCACTTTGACCCGCCCGGCCCGATCGAGCTCGACAGCCGACTGCTCGGCGAGGTCGCTGCCGAGCCCGCTGGCTGACACCCCCGCGGACCAGACCTTGCAAGCCGATTCGATGCGCCGGACGGTGCCGTCGGAGTCCTTGACCGTGATGCCGTTGCGGTCGACATCGGTGACCATCGCGCCCAGCTGAATCTCCACACCCATCTTCTCCAACCTCGCGGCCGCGCGCTGACCCAGCTTTTCACCGAAGGGGGGCAGCACGGCCGGGGCGGCGTCGAGCAGGATCACTCGCGCCTTGGCGGAGTCGATTCCCCGGAACGAGCCCTTCAGGGTGTGAGTGGCCAATTCCGCAATTTGACCTGCCATTTCGACGCCGGTTGGCCCAGCGCCGATGACGGTGAACGTCAGCAGCTTGGCCCGGCGTTCCGGATCACGGGACCGTTCGGCCTGTTCGAACGCGCTCAGGATGCGACCCCGGACTTCGAGTGCATCATCGATTGACTTCATGCCCGGAGCGAACTCCGCGAAATGATCGTTGCCGAAGTAGGACTGGCCGGCGCCGGCGGCGACGATCAAGGTGTCGTAGGGCGTTTCGTAGGTGTGGCCGAGCAGATCCGATACGACAAAGCGCCCGTCCAGGTCGATGTGCGTGACGTCACCGAGCAGCACCTGGACGTTGCGCTGCCTGCGCAGGACCACCCGGGTGGGCGGCGCAATGTCGCCCTCGGACACGATGCCCGTCGCCACTTGGTACAGCAAAGGCTGGAACAGGTGGTGGGTGGTGCGCGCGATCATTTTGATGTCGACGGCTGCGTGCTTGAGTTTCTTTGCCGCGTTGAGTCCGCCGAATCCCGATCCGATGATGACGACTCGGTGGCGGCGTTCTGGACCAGCTGCGGTGTCTCGCTGGGCACTCATGTTTCGGCTGCTCCTGACGGGGTCCTCGACGCGCGGTTTCGTCTAACCACGGTAGTCACGCCGGTACCCGGAATCCCAGCCGACACCGGTGTGTTGTTTGCAACACTAACGGTATCCACGGTCAAAGCGCCTGCTGGTCGCGGGCCGTCGTAGCGTAGCTATCAGACGGTCAGCAACGAGCGACCAGTCGGCGATCATTGGCTCGGCGAAGGGTCTCCCAGGCAGTGGCCGTGGCCGGTTTGCACCGTCCCGCCGCCGGCGACCGCTAACGCCGCCGCTTCCGCCGCCTCGGGTGTCGGACCCCAGCCGCCGAAGTACCTGGTTTTCGCGCTGTTCAGAACAAGCGCAACGCACCCACCCGGCCCGCCGCTGGCCAGCAGGCGACAGTCGCTGATGTTCGCGCGACAGGCCTCCATCGCCTTCTTCTCGGCGGCGGCTTGACTGGCCGCTCCGTCAGCGATCTTGATCTGCCCGGTGGAGTCCGACATCGCCATCGCGATCCAGTCGTTGTCGGCCCGCGCGACCGGTGCCGCTGCGAATGCCGCGCCGATCGCGATCGCAACTGCGGTTTGTTTCTTCATGCGCGGTCCCCGGCCCTCTTCCTTTGCGCTGCGCCGTTGTGACGCAGGTAAACGCTCCTACACCGCAGTATTACCGGGACGGGGCCACTTCGCGACCTGTCGCCGGTTCTACAACCCGAGCACCGGACGCAGCGCTTCGCCGGCCGCGCTGATGACACCGGACGTGTAGAAGGGGAGGTTGATGATTACGCTGTCGACTCCCGCATCGATGATCTTGGTTTTGATCTGGTCTGCGATGGATTCGGCGTTGCCGACCACCATGCGCTGCGCCATCTCCGGGGGGACCTGATCGGGCTTGGCGTTGTCATCGATGAGAACGGTGGTGAGCGTGCTGGTTTCCAGCGTGGCCGGGTCGCGGCCGATCTCCTCGCATCGCTGCTGCACCACCTTCAGCTTGGCCGGCAGCTGGTCGAACCCGGCGATGACGTTCAGATGGTCGAAATGCCTTGCGGCGAGCGGGATTGTCTTCTTCTCCCCGCTCCCGCCGATCATCAGCGGAATGTGGTCGCGGAAGCGCGGGTTCGCCAACGCCTCGCTGGCCTGGTACCACTTGCCGGAAAGCGTCGGTCGCTCGCCTTTGATCATCGGCAGGATGATCTGCAGCGCCTCGTCGAGCCGGTTGAACCTGTCGGTGAAAGTGCCGAACTCGAATCCCAGTTGATCGTGCTCGAGCTGGAACCAGCCGGTGCCGATGCCCAGGACCGCCCGGCCCTGGCTCACCACGTCCAGTGTGGTGATGATTTTTGCCAGCAGCGTGGGATTGCGGTACGTGTTGCCGGTCACCAGGGTGCCCAACTGGACCCGTTCGGTTCCGGTGGCCAGCGCGCCCAGCGCGGTGTAGGCCTCCAGCATCGGCTGGTCGGGGTCGCCGAGCATGGGCAGTTGATAGAAGTGATCCATCACGAATACCGAGTCGAACCCAGCCGATTCGGCCTCGCGGGCCTGGGCGAGAACGGTGGGGAAGAGTTGCTCTACCCCGGTGCCGTAGGAGAAGTTGGGGATCTGCAGACCAAGTCGAATAGCCACACTAGCTACCGTAGCGATCCGCCCGGCCTTCGAAAATGGGGTGAAAGGTGCTCAGGCGAACTGAGCCAACGCGCCGTGGCTGACGTGCAACGTCTGACCGCTGATGTGGCGGGCAGCGGGGGTGGTGAGGAACAGCGACAAGCGGGCGACCTCCGCAGCGACCGACGGCGGCGTGCGCGACAGGCCTTCGTAGCCGGCCTGGGCGCTGCGGCCGCAAGCCACGGCGTTGACGGTGATCCCACGGGTCCCGAAAATGCTTGCCTGTCCCGCAATCCAATTCGACAATGTCGCCTTGATCGCGGCATCGACGCTGCCCGCCGGCGGATTGTCGGGCACCACACTGATGATGGAGCCGCCGGAGCGCAGGTGATCCCCCACGGCCTGCACCGTCAGCGCCGCCGAAAGCACCGTGTCGTCGAGAGCATTGCGCCACGCTGTGGCCGTGTCGGACAGCGAGTAGGTGCGTGGGTCACCGGCTTCCCAGGATGGTGCCGGCACGTTGATGATGGTGTCCAGGTGATGCGGGAACAACGCGCGCGCCCCGGTAAGGCTGGCCGGGTCGGTGGTGTCGCAAAGGATCGCTTCTGCGTCCAGCTCCTTGGCGGCGACCTCTAGATCGCTCTGGCGCGCGCCCACGAGGGTCACCTTGTGACCGGCGTCGCGGAAGCCCTCGGCTACTGTGCGCCCCAGTTCTGTGTCTCCGCCGGTGACCAGCACCTCCACTGTGATGACCTCCTCGTGCTCAACTTTGAACCCAGACCTCTGGCGGTTCACCAGCGCCTATGCGGTGACTCGGCGCTGCGAGCCCGGCCCCTGTGGCGCCACCCCATAGAACCGATATCTGGGGTCTCTGCGTGCTAGGCGTCGAACCCACGCCAATGTTACTGGACAGTAGCTAATCGGCGAAATTTTCGTCGCCACGACGCGCGGACAAATGCGTAACTATTTGGCCGTAGGCGGTTCGGCGGTGGAGGTCGGCTTCCGCATGTTCGGCCGGTTAGGGTTCATCCATGCGTCGACGCGGGGTTCTGGCTTGTTTTGTAGCGATAATGCTGACAACCGGTATGGCGTCCTGCAGCTCACGACCGTCGGCGTCACCGTCCCGGTCGTCGCCGTCCACCGGCTCGATCGTGGTGTTCGCGGCGGCGTCGTTGAAACCCGCGTTCACCCAGATCAGAGAGCAGTTCAAAACCGACAATCCGGGTGACGGCGTCGAGTTCGAATTCGCCGGTTCCTCGGAGCTGGCGATGCAGTTGACCCAGGGCGCGCGGGCCGACGTGTTTGCGTCGGCGGACACCGCGCAGATGGACACCGTCGTCAAGGCCGGGTTGCTGGCGGGCGGTCCGACGAACTTCGCGTCCAATACGTTGGTCATCGTGACCGCACCGGGCAACCCGAAGACGATCGGATCTTTCGCCGATCTCGCCAGGCCAGACCTCCAGGTGGTGATCTGCCAGCGGCCGGTGCCGTGCGGGGCGGCGGCGCAGCGGATAGAAGACAGCACCGGCGTGCACCTCGACGCGGTCAGTGAGGAACCCAGCGTGACGGATGTCCTCAACAAGGTCACCAGTGGGCAGGCCGACGCCGGTCTGGTGTACGTCACCGATGCCATCAGTGCAGGAGGCCAGGTCACCACGGTCGACTTTCCCGAGGCCGCGGGCGCGGTCAATGTTTATCCCGTCGGGGTGCTGAAGGGGGCGCCGCATCCGACCGTGGCGCAGAAGTTCGTGGCCCTGGTGACGTCTGACGCCGGGCAGCACATCCTGGCCCGCTCCGGCTTCGCCAAGCCCTGACCACCGACCGTGCCCCGGCCGACGGATCTGCCCCGCTGGGTGTACGTCCCCGCGGCGGTGGGCGGCGTCTTCGTGGTGCTGCCGCTGCTGGCGATCGCCGTGAAGCTCGACTGGCCGAATTTCTGGGCGTTGATCACCAGCTCGTCGTCGAAGACGGCGTTGTTGCTCAGCCTGAAGACGGCTACCGCCAGCACCGTGCTGTGCGTGCTGTTCGGTGTGCCGATGGCGCTGGTGCTGGCCCGCAGCACGGCGCGACTGGTGCGGTTGCTGCGACCGCTGATCCTGCTGCCGCTCGTGCTGCCGCCGGTGGTGGGCGGCATTGCGTTGCTGTACGCGTTCGGCCGGCTCGGGCTGCTCGGCCAGTACCTGGAGGCCGCCGGTATCAGCGTCGCGTTCAGCACCACCGCTGTGGTGTTGGCGCAAACCTTTGTGTCGCTGCCGTTCTTGGTGATCTCTCTGGAGGGCGCCGCGTGGACCGCGGGAGCCGACTACGAGACGGTGGCGGCGACGCTGGGGGCGCGGCCCAGCACCGTCTGGTGGCGGGTCACCCTCCCGCTGCTGCTGCCGGGCATGGCGTCCGGCGCGGTGCTGGCGTTCGCCCGGTCACTAGGGGAGTTCGGCGCGACACTGACGTTCGCCGGTTCCCGGCAAGGGGTCACCCGCACGCTGCCGCTGGAGATCTATCTGCAACGGGTGACCGACGCCGACGCCGCCGTGGCGCTTTCCATCCTGCTGGTCGCGGTGGCCGCGCTGGTGGTGCTGGGTCTGGGTGCCCGCCGGTTGACCGGGGCCGGGAGCGGGTAGCCGCAACGATCGTCGCGGCGTTAGGGCTCGGATGGCCGGCAAAATAGTTACCAAGTGCTCTTACTGCCTCCTGTCAACTCCATGAACATGGGCTGAGTCACCTTTCGGGGTGATACCCCCAGGGGTAACCTGAAGTGGGTTGAGCCGCAATACCCTTGTGGCCTGGTCCGACCGAGGAGCTTCCATGGCACGAGTCGTAATCCTCGGCGCCGGCATCGCGGGACACACCGCCGCGCTGCATCTGCGCCGATGGCTACCCCGAGCGCACGAGATCGTCGTTATTTCGCCCAACGCCGACTGGAACTGGATCCCGTCGAACATCTGGGTCGGCGTCGGCCGGATGGACGCAAACAAGGTACTGATTCCGCTCAGGCCGATCTATCAACGCAAGGGCATCGTTTTCCACCAGGCGTTGGCTACCGCCATCCACCCCGAGGGGACGGGCGAGCAGTCGTCGCCGTCGGTGGACTTCACCTACACCGACGACGAGCACCGCGGCCAGAGCGGCTCGCTTGCCTACGACTACCTCATCAATGCCACTGGCCCGCAGCTGAATTTCGCGGCCACGCCCGGCCTGGGACCTGACGGTCACTCGTATTCGGTGTGCACCGCCGACCACGCCGTCGAGGCGGCCAGGGCGCTCGAGCGGGTGATCGCAAAACTGAAAGCCGGTGAAAAGCAGCGCCTTGTCGTCGGCGTCGGGCACGGCACCTGTACCTGCGAGGGTGCGGCGTTCGAATACACCTTCAATGTCGAGCACGTGCTGCGCGCCGCCGGCGTGCGCGACCTCGCCGAGATCGTCTACCTCACCAATGAATACGAGCTGGGCGACTTCGGTGTCAACGGCATGAGCTTCGTCGACAAGGGCTTCGTGCAATCCAGTCAGCTGTGGACCGAGTCACTGTTCCGCGAGCGCGGGGTCAAAGCCATCACGCAGGCCGCCGTGCACGAGGTGATGGCGGGCAAGCTGCGATACGAGCAGCTCGACGGTAGGGAACACGACCTGGACTTCGACTTTGCGATGCTGCTGCCGCCATTCAAGGGGGCCAGCCTCGCCGCATACGACAGGAACGGCAACGACATCACGTCCACCCTGTTCGCGCCGTCGGGCTTCCTCAAGGTCGACGCCGACTACTCGGGCAAGCCCTACGACGAGTGGTCCGCCGAGGACTGGCCGCACACCTACGAGTCCCCGGCGTATCCCAACATCTTCGCGCCGGGCATCGCCTTCGCGCCGCCGCACCCGATCTCCAAGCCACGCAAGAGTCCCGGCGGGACGGTCATCACGCCCAGCCCGCCACGCACGGGGATGCCGTCGGGCATCATGGCCAAAACGGTCGCCGAAACCATCCGTGACCGCATCAAGCGCCCGGAAGCCGTCGCCCACCGCGCCTCCATGGCAACCATGGGCGCCGCATGCGTCGCCTCGGCCGGCACCGGATTGCGCAAGGGGTCGGCCGCCGCAATGACGATGTTCCCGGTCGTGCCCGACCCGGTGAAGTATCCGCAGACCGGCCGGGACATCGCCGGCACGTCCGGCGAGCTCGGCCTGGCCGGACACTGGATCAAGCTGCTGCTGCACCACATGTTCATCTACAAAGCCAAGGCCAGGCCGTTCTGGTGGCTGATTCCCGAGTGAAAGGCGCTTCCATGGACCCTATGGACAGTGACGGCAGCGACTCGGAGGCGAACGTCCGGACCGCCGAACGCATCGCCGACGCCCCGCTACCCACCAGCGCGACCCTGCGGAAGCGTCAGAACCTGTTCGTTCAGTTTTGGCGCTTTGCCCGCATCAATCTCAAGATGACGAGGATCATTTTCAGCGGACACGACTGACCCGGGACCGGGTCACCGACCAACAGTCAGCCAGCCGACGCGAGGTAGCCCGGGCCATGAGCGAGTTGCAGCTTCGCGCGGTGGTGGCAGAGCGGCAGTTCGACGTCGAATTCTCGGTGCCGGCCGGTGAAGTGCTCGCGGTGCTCGGACCCAACGGCGCGGGCAAGTCGACCGCGCTGCATGTCATCGCCGGGCTGCTCCGCCCCGACCACGGGGTGGTGCGGTTGGGCGACCGAGTGTTGACCGACACCGCGGCCGGGGTCAACGTGGCAACGCACGCTCGCCAGGTGGGGCTGCTTCTGCAGGACCCGTTGCTGTTTCCGCACATGAGTGTCGCCGCCAACGTGGCTTTCGGACCGCACAGCCGCGGCGGGATGTTTCGTTCGCCACGCGCCAACCAGAAAGCGGCGGCCCTGCGCTGGCTGCGCGAGGTGGACGCCGAGCACTTTGCCGACCGCAAACCGCGGCAGCTGTCCGGCGGTCAGGCTCAGCGGGTAGCCATTGCGCGCGCGCTGGCCGCCGCACCGGAGGTGCTGCTGTTGGACGAACCGCTGGCCGGCCTCGATGTCGCTGCGGCCGCGGCCATCCGTGCGGTGCTGCGCAGCGTGGTCACCCGCACCGGCTGCGCGGTGGTTCTGATAACACACGACCTGCTGGACGTGTTCACGCTCGCCGATCGAGTGCTGGTGCTGGAGGCGGGAAGAATTTCCGAAATCGGCCCGGTGTCCGACGTGCTGACCGCCCCCAGCAGTCATTTCGGGGCCCGCATCGCCGGCATCAACTTGGTCAACGGCACCCTCGGTCCCGACGGCTCACTGCAGGCCCGTTCCGGGGTGCGCTGGCACGCCACCCCTACGCAGGAGCACCGCGACCAGCTCTCAACCGGGGATAATGCCATCGCGGTATTTCCACCCACGGCGGTGGCCGTGTATCGGGACGAGCCGCACGGCAGCCCGCGCAATACCGTTGAAGTCACCGTGGCGGAGATGGACATCCGCGGGTCCGCGGTCTTCGTGCGGGGCGATCAGCAGCCCGACGGCGCGCCTGGTCTGGCCGCCGAAATCACCGTCGATGCGGCCGCGGAGCTGAGGCTGACGCCCGGCGAGCGGGCATGGTTCTCCGTGAAGGCCCACGAAGTGACGTTATATCCCGCGGCGCACCGCAACTCGCGCTGATTGCACATCGACAACATTGGTAAAACCACACTGCAATAGTCAGCAAGGCGTCCTTGCGTCACAGCCGTAACGCGGTAGGTTCGTCGCCATGGATCAGGTGGAAGCGAACTCGACACGTCGCAAACGACTGTGGGCGACGTTGGCGATGGCCACGGTGACCACCGTGGGCGCCGTCTCCATCGCGTTACCGGCGACGTCGAACGCCGATCCGGAGCCCGCACCCTCGCCTCCGGCAACCGCCACGGAAGCGCCCGCCCCGGCGCCGGGACAACCGGCGCAAGGTGATCCCAATGCGGCGCCGCCACCGCCACCGGTCGACCCGAACGCGCCACCGCCACCGCCACCGCCACCGGTCGACCCGAACGCACCGCCGCCACCGCCACCGCCACCGGTCGACCCCAACGCCGGACGGATCACCAACG
>CAYNLB010000028.1:0-9269 GCA_964397935.1 uncultured Mycobacterium sp. | reverse complement strand
CCGGTCGACCCCAACGCCGGACGGATCACCAACGCGGTCGGGGGATTCAGCTTTGTCATTCCTCCCAGCTGGGTGGAGTCGGACGCTTCCCACCTCGACTACGGTTCGGCGCTGCTCAGCAAGATGACCGGGCAGCCCCCGATGCCCGGGCAACCGCCGCCGGTCGCCAATGACACCCGCATCGTGCTGGGCCGGCTGGACCAGAAGCTTTACGCCAGCGCGGAACCCAACAACGCCAAGGCCGCGGTCCGACTCGGCTCGGACATGGGGGAGTTTTTCATGCCCTACCCCGGCACCCGGATCAACCAGGAAACGACCCCGCTGACCGGCGCCAACGGGATCACCGGAAGCGCGTCATACTACGAGGTCAAGTTCAGCGATGCGGCCAAGCCGAACGGTCAGATCTGGACAGGCGTAGTCAGCACGCCCGCGGGCAACACACCCAACGGCGGACCCCCACAACGATGGTTCGTGGTGTGGCTCGGGACCGCAAACGATCCCGTGGACAGAGGCGCGGCCAAGGCGCTGGCCGAGTCGATCCAGCCCTGGACACCCCCGCCGCCGCCACCAGCCCCGCCGGCTCCGCCGGCTCCTGGAGAGCCCGCACCGCCGCCGCCCGCCCCCGCGCCGGGCCAGGCACCGGCGGGGGAGGTCAGCCCCACTCCTGCACCGACGCCCCAACGAACCATGTCGGCGTGAAATCCCCATCGGCTCATTCGCGGAAGGCATGTCCGGTTGGTCAACCGTCGCCAATTCGGCACCTGATTCGTTACGCAAACCGGGTATACCGGGATGACAGCCCAGCAAACGGCTGGACTTTGCCAGCGATTGCAAGGAGATCCGCATGGACGTCATGGCAGCTACCGAATACCTGGCCCGCTCGACCACCTTCACCAGCGTCGGTTTGATCGGCTACATCATCATCGGCGGACTGGCGGGGGCACTCGCCAGCAAGATCATGAGGGGCAGCGGAGCCGGCATCCTGATGGACATCGTGATCGGCATTGTTGGCGCACTGATCGGTGGCTACATCTTGAGCTTCTTCGTCAACACCGCGGGTGGTGGCCTCATCTTCACCTTCTTCACCGCGCTGCTGGGCTCGTTGATTCTGCTCTGGGTCGTCGGGCTGGTGCGAAAGACCTGATCGGGCTAACCCGTTGCGGCCGTGACGGTTAGCGGCATGATGGACTGATGGCTGCCCCGGTGACGACCACGACAATGCGCGCTTGGCGAGTGCGACGGCCAGGACCGATGGACACCGGCCCGCTTGAGCAAGTCACCACCGACGTGCCACGGCCCGAACCGTCCGAGCTGCTGGTTGCCGTCCGAGCATGCGGGGTATGCCGCACCGACCTGCACGTCACCGAGGGCGACCTCCCAGTTCACCGTGACCGGGTAACGCCCGGCCACGAGGTCGTCGGGGAGGTCGTCGAAGTGGGCGCCCAGGCCGGCGACGAGTTTCACGTGGGAGACCGGGTAGGCATCGCCTGGCTGCGCCACACCTGTGGCGTGTGCAAGTACTGCCGTCGCGGCACTGAGAACCTGTGCCCGGACTCCCGCTACACCGGCTGGGACGCTGACGGCGGGTACGCCGAATTTGCCACGGTCCCGGCTGCTTTCGCGCATCACCTGCCTGGCGGCTACAGCGACAGCGAGCTGGCGCCCTTGTTGTGCGCCGGGATCATCGGGTACCGCTCCCTGCTCCGCGCCGAGCTGCCACCGGGTGGACGGCTGGGCCTCTACGGCTTCGGTGGCAGCGCCCACATCACCGCGCAGGTCGCCCTGGCGCAAGGCGCCGAGGTGCATGTGATGACGCGCGGCGCCGAGGCGCGCGAACTGGCTTTGGAGCTCGGCGCCGCGTCGGCGCAGGGCGCTGCCGATCCGCCGCCGGTGCCGCTGGATGCTGCGATCATGTTCGCCCCCGTCGGCGAACTGGTACTGCCCGCGCTGGAAGCGTTGGACCGGGGCGGCACCTTGTCGATCGCCGGAATTCATCTCTCCGACATTCCCAGCCTCAACTATCAGCGTCATCTATTTCAGGAGCGGCAGGTCCGCTCGGTCACGTCCAACACGCGGGCCGACGCGCGGGCGTTCCTCGATTTCGCGGGCAAACATCGCATCGAGGTGACCACGCCGGAATACCCGCTGGAGCAAGCCGATCGGGCATTAACAGACCTGAGCGCCGGCCGCATTGCCGGTGCGGCCGTGCTGTTGGTGTAATCCGGGCGGGCTTGGCAGCGGAACGGTTCCGGTTGCTCCGTCCTATGTTGAGCTGTCCCGTCCTCGCCGGCGGAGTGCTTGGCCGAGTCGGTGTAGCGGCGCAAGCCGGGCACCCATCGGTCGCCGAAGCGCCGGGCGGCGAGCGATTCCCCGTGCCGCCGGCAACGGGATCTGTCATGGAGCTTGCTCCGCGAAGCCGCCCCTCGATGGGAGCGGGTCGCTCGGGGAAGTCAACAGCGCTACGACGAGGCCCGAGCCTTCCGGGCCGCACTTGGGGCATGCCCGGTCCACCGCCGGTAGGCGCGGCGAAACTCTCGTGGGTCGCTGAAGCCGACCTCGGCCGCGATCGCCGTGATCGAAAACCCTGACTGTCGCAGGAGGAAGGTGGCGCGGCGTTCCCTGACTCGGTCGCGCACATCGCTGAACCGTTGGCCTGCCCGGTCCAGCTGCCGGCGCAGCGTGCGTTCGGTCACGCACAGCCGCTCTGCGGCCTCGACCATGCTCATAGGACTGTGCAAGGTGCCGCCAAGCAGTGACTCAACGGCGCCGACGATGTCAGGTTCACTACCGGCGTCGAGGAGCCGGCGGCAGGCGTCGACGGCCAGGTTGCATCCCTGGTGCAGCTCGAGGTCGCGGATGCCGACGAACGCCGAAGTGGGAATGATCGCCCGGGCGCGGCGCGGTTCGTCCACCACGGTGCGCCCCCTCGCCCGGCCCGGTTGTCCGGTTTGCCCCCCATGCTAGCCGGGAAAGCCCTTCCTCGGATGCGCCGCCAAATGGTTCACTCGTCATCTCGGACGTCACCACGACCATGGTCGGGGCGCGAAGAACGGAATCTCATGAGCCAAGGCAACAGGGTCCACGCCTTCGGCGACGACGCACTCGGCGACCTGGACGCCGTGGCTGTCGCCGACCGGATTCGCGCCGGCGAGGTCAGCGCGGCCGAGGTTCTCGACGCCGCGATCGAACGAGTCGAGCGGGTGAACCCGCACATCAACGCGGTTCAAGTCCGCTGCTACGACCGGGCGGGTGCGCAACGGGCCGCGGTCGGTCCGTTCGGGGGTGTCCCCACATTCGTCAAGGACAACACCGACGTCGCCGGCCTCCCGACGTGCCACGGCTCCGCCGCGTTCAGGCCGCACCCGGCACGCCGCGACTGCCGGCCGGCGCAACAGTTCCTCGCCCAGGGGTTCACCCTCCTGGGCAAGAGCACCCTGCCTGAATTCGGGCTGACCGCCAGTACCGAGTACGCCGATCGCCCACCGACGCGCAACCCCTGGAACACCGAGCATTCCCCGGGCGCCTCCTCCGGCGGCGCTGCCGCGCTCGTCGCGTCCGGAGCCGTCCCGATCGCGCACGCCAACGACGGCGGCGGTTCGATCCGGATCCCCGCGGCGGTCAACGGCCTGGTCGGTCTCAAGATGACCCGCGGCCGTCTTCTCGACCAGCCCGGTGCCCGCCAGCTCCCGATCAACCTCGTCTCTGAAGGTGTCGTGAGCCGCAGCGTCCGCGACACCGCGCACTACCTCGCCGCGGCCGAACGCTTCGCGCCGAACCGTGCCCTACCTGCTGTTGGTCTCGTATCTGGTCCAGGCTCTCGACGCCTGCGCATCGGCGTCATCAGCCACGACATCTTCGGTCGACCGGTCCATCCGGACATGGCCGCCACGCTGACCTCGGCCGCCGAGACGCTCGCGGCCCAGGGGCACCTCATCGAAGAGGCATCGCTGCTCGTCGATCCCCAGTTCGTCGAAGACTTCAAGATGTACTGGGCGTTGTTCGCCGTGCTCATGTCTGCCGCGTTCAAGCTCAGCCACCGGGGACACTTCGCCCCCGGCGATCTCGACCCGTTCACGAAGGGCCTGACCCGGCTCGTGGCGCGCGGTCCGCAGCGCATCCCCGGCGCCATCCTGCGATTGCGACGTTTCACCGCCCTCTACGAGCAGCACTTCGCCAACGTCGATGCGCTACTCACGCCCGTCCTGGCGCACCCGGCGCCACGCATCGGAGAGCATGCCCCCAGCCAGCCTTTCCCCGAACTCTTCGGGAAACTCACCGACTACGTCGCCTTCACGCCCCTCGCCAACATCGGCGGCGGACCCGCGATCGCCATACCGCACGGGATGATGCCCGAGGGACTGCCCGGCTCAGTTCAGATCTGCGGACCACACGCGAGCGAGCGCACCCTCCTCGAACTGGCATACGAACTCGAAGGCGCCGCACCCTTCCCCGGCATCGCCCCGGGCGATGCGCCAAAACGCCGCGAGGCGTGAGATGCCGAAGCGCCCGCTGATGCCCAGCCCATGGCTCGGGGACGCGCCCGAGCCCGTCGTCGCCCCCGCCCTAACGGGCGACCGCGACGTGGACGTCTGCATCGTCGGTGCCGGCTACACCGGGTTGTCAACAGCCATCGCCATGCGCGACCAGGGTCGCGACGTGCTGGTCCTTGAGGCGCAACGGGCCGGCTGGGGCGCCAGCGGACGCAACGCCGGACATCTCACGCCGACGATTGGCAAAGACATCCCGATGCTGCGGCTGATGTACCGACGAAAGCGCGTGCGCGGATTGCTCCGGCTGGCCGACGTCGCCATCGGCCACACCGAGCAGCTCATCGACCGATTCGCGATCGACTGCGCCTACGAGCCGGTCGGAAACATCGTCGTTGCGGTGCACCCTGGCCAACATCGCAACCTCAAGCGCTCCGCCGCGGCCGCCGCGAGGTACCAGGTGCCCGCACAACTGCTCGACCGCGAAGCCCTGCAGCGGCGCGGCATCCCTGCCCACTTCAGTATGGGGCTGCTCGAACCGCACGGAGGGATTCTCGATCCCGCCCGCTACGTCCTGGGTCTGCGGGCGGCCGCGCTGAGTCTTGGCGCGGAACTTTGCGAGCACACACCGGTCAACCAGATCCGTCCTGGCTCCCCAGCCGTCGTGCGCACGCCTGACGGCACGATCCGCGCCCGCCAAGTCATTGTCGCCACCAACGGTTACGGAGGCGTACTCGCCAACCTGCACCGCCGCCATATCGTCACTTATGTACAGCTCTTCCGCACCTCGCCGCTGACCAGCCAACAACTTGCTGCCGTCGGCTGGGCCGGCCGCGAAGGCCTGTACACCGCGCACGAGATGCTTGAGAGCTACCGCCTCACACAAGACAACCGGATCATCGGCGGCGCCAAGCTCGTCCGCCACGCACGCGTAGACCAGCGACGCCCGGACGCCGATCCGGCCGTTGCCCGAATCCTGGAAACCGCATTCCGGACACGGTTCCCGATGCTGAACGACCTCGCGATCGAGCAACACTGGGGCGGCCAGATCGCCTTCGGACTAGACCTGCTTCCACTCATCGGCACCACCGGTGACCACGACGAGATCGCCTACGCCATCGCCTACGCCGGCCACGGCATCTCCCTGGCCAGCTACGCGGGCACGATGATGGCCGACCTCCTGGCCGGCCGCGACGGCGCCGGTACACCCTTGTGGAGCAGACACCAGTGGCTCATCCCGCCAGACCCTGTCCGGGGTGCCATCGTCGCAACCCTGACCGGAGTCTTCGGCCACATTGACCGGCGGCGCGACGACTTCGACTGGGGTTAGCGCGTAACCCGGCCCACGGCCCGACTACGAAAACACCCGGCTTCGTTGGGTTGCTAAGCCACCACCTAGCCGCGCCGAAAGAGCCTCAGGTCGACTTAGTTCGACAGGTGCCAGACCAGCGCAGCGGCGAGCGCACCGAGTCCATTCAGTGACCAGTGCAGGGCAATCGGCGCGATCAGGCTGCCGCTGCGTCGGCGCAGCCAACTGAAGACGAACCCGGCCAGTCCGGTGGCCAGAACCGCCGCCGTCACCCCCGCCAGCATTCCGACGATACCGCCGCCAAACAGCCGGGTTAAGCCGACATTGCTGCTCGTCAGCCCCAGTGACGTGGCGACATGCCACAGGCCGAACAACAGTGAGCCGGCCAGTGCCACCCCGCGAAAACCCCAGGCCCGATTCAGCGCGCCGTGCAGCACACCCCGAAACGCCAGTTCCTCCGGGATGACTGTCTGGAGCGGAATGATGACCATCGAGGCGATCAACGCACCCGAGATTGTGGCGTAGTGGTTGTTCATGAACATCGGCCGGGTCATCGGTAGCAGCACACCCAGGGCGATCACTGACCCCACGACGGCCACGGCGGCCAGGGCATAACCCAGCCCAGACCTCCAGTGTTCGCGGCCCAGGCCGAGGTCGGCCCAACCCAGCCCGCTGGACCGCATCAAGATCACCAGTCCGACGGCGGCGGCCGGTACGGTGGCGATGCTCGCCCACGGAGTGGTGAAGTGCGCAACGAGGTTGGTTATTACCAGCACAACCACGACGACGGCGATGTCGAGATGGATCCGGAATCGATGCAGCGCCGAAAGCTGCGACACCCATGGGTGAACGTCGGCGGTACCGGTGGTGTCGCGCATCCGACAATCTTATACGGAGACTGAGGTCGCCGACGATTTCACGAGCGCGCTGTCCGCGCGGCGGTTGCTTTCGAAGCCTGGTTTCGTCCCGTGGGCTGGGCCCGGCAGGCGGCGGAGCGAGCCGACAGCTAGGAGGTGCCGGTGTTGGCCCGCACCCTATTCCGCCCTGGCGGACACCCGTTCCACCGGGTGTGCGCCCGCGTGAACGCGGCGGTTTCCGAGTACCCGAGCCGGCGTGCGGTTTCCTCGACAGTGAAACCCGAGTTCAGCAGTTCGGCGGCCAAGGTCGCGCGGACCTCGTCGAGCAACGCGCGGTAACTGGTGCCCTCGGCTGCCAGTCGGCGGTGCAGCGTGCGTTCGGTGACACTCATCTCCTTCGCGATGGTGGCCATGGCCGGAATCTGTGTCGAGTCCTGGATCATCCGCGTGCGAATGGCCCCGGCAAGCCCTCGGCGGATGCGCCGCCGATTCAGCAGTTCCTCGCACTGGCGAACGCAGATCGCCGCGGTCTGCGGGTCGGCCGCCGGCATGGGCTGATTGACCAGTTCAATCGGGATCACCAGCACGTTGCGAGACGTCTCCTCGACGACGACGGTCAGATTTTCGATTTCCACCGTTTCGGTTGGCAACCGCAGGTCCGCAAACTCCACTCGCACGGTAATCGGCGAATGGCCGGCGCCCAGGAGCAGCGGCAGAATCTTCAGCATTATCGCGAAATCGCGCTCCAGCAGGAACTGCCGAATGTCGCGGGGAACCTGCGCGTCGTCGAAAGCGACGACGGCCTCGGTATTCGTTACCTCCGGGCCTACCAGGCACAGGTACGAGGCGGTGAGGGCGGCGTATTTGCACGCGACGTCGATGGCATCACCGAACGTCGGACTGGCCATCAACGCATAGCCCAATATGCCGGTGTCGGCGAAGTTGTAGCGTGACCCGGTTTCCATGCCCAACCCCGGTTGGTCGCCCAGCAGCGCGATCAGGTTGCGGATCATCGTCAGCTCCTGGCTGGCGTAGACCTCGGTGGAGGGGTCGGCCAGGTCCTCAGCAGTCAGTCCCGTGCCGGACAGGCATGCCGCGGGGTCGAGTCCGTGCTGGGCGGCGGTTTCCAGGACGTGCCGGCCCGTCGCCGAGGACAGCGCGATGTCCCAGATCGTTGTCCCGGCGCCACGCATGTGTCTGAAAATATCAAATGTGTGTCTGAATCGGTCATTACCGGGGTCCGGTTGCATCCCTACCGTCGTCGGTATGGCGACTGACCTCCTACGGCCCCCGCTGCGGGCCGTTGCCTCGGCGGCGCGCAGTTCCGTGACGGATCTCTGGCGGCCGGTCGCGACCGGCGCCTACCGCGACCTTCGTCGCCCGCGACCGCGCTCGGCGGATCCGGCGGTGCCGCGCACCGGGTTCGACCCCACACTCCCGCAGAGCATCGCCGATCCGTACCCCGACCTGGAGCGGATTCGTGAGCATCCGGTCGTCGTGAACGAGCGACTCGGCGTCTGGATGATCGGGCGGTACGACGACGTGCACACCGCCGTCCGCGACAACCACACCTTCTCTTCGAGAGACGGCATCATGCTGCGGTCATTCGTGGCCAGCATGGTGATCTTCACCGACCCGCCCGACCACAGCCGATTGCGGCACGTCGTCGCACCACTGTTCAGCAAGCGGGCGGTCCAGGCATGGACGGCCGGCATCCGCGACCTGGCCCGCGAGACGAACGCGAACCTCAACAGCGGGGAGGTCGTCGATATGGTCTCGGCGCTGACTGTCCCCATGCCCATCAACGTGATCGCCAATATCCTTGGCATTCCGCGAGCGCAGTGGCCGGCGTTCCGATCGGTGTCGGAGAAGTTCGCGCAGATGTTCGCTCCACGATCCCTGCCGGAGGTCGTGCGTCTGATTGGGTCCGCCATGCAGGCATACTTGCGGCTGCGCAGCTTCGCCGATGCCGAAATGCGCTGCCGTGCAACGCGGCCCGCCGAAGACCTGTTGAGCCGATTGCAGTCGGCGACCACAACCGGAGAGCTCACCGATCACGAGGCGTTCCTCTACATGCTGGTCCTACTGGTGGCCGGCAACGAGACGACGACAAATCTCTTGGGGATGCTGTTGGTGCAACTGGCCAAGGACCCCGACTTGTTCGCGCAACTGAAAGCCGACCGCAGCCTGTTGTCCGCGGCGGTCGAAGAGACCGCCCGTTGGGGTTCGCCCGTTCAGTGGGTGACCAGAACCGCGACCACCGCTTACGAGATCGGCGACACGATAATCCCTGAGGGCGCAAGGGTATTGCTGTTTTATGCCTCGGCCAACCGTGATCCCGCCAGGTTCGACACGCCGGACCGGTTCGATATCCATCGCGACACCACCGGGCATCTGGCGTTCGGTCACGGCTTGCACTTCTGCCTGGGCGCTCATCTCGCCCGGCTCGAGGCAATCGCGGCCATTGACTGCCTGCTCGACGAGGTTGACAGCTTAGAACTTGCCGGACCGGTGCAGTGGAGCGTCACACCGTCGCTACGCGGACCGATTTCACTACCGCTGCGCATCAGGCGGCACTAGCGATCGAGGTCGTTCTGCTCGCTCGACTCCCAGGTC
>CAYNLB010000027.1:30661-40796 GCA_964397935.1 uncultured Mycobacterium sp. | reverse complement strand
GCGGTCCGTGGTGAGTTTCGTCCTTTACCGGACCGTCCTCGTTGCGCTGGGCCCGGGCCGGGTCTTCCGCGGGTCCTTTGCCGGCCAACAGTTGACGAAACATGGAATGATCACCAGATGGGCGCAGCGCTGCCGGCACTGGTTGAGTTGGTTGCGCCGGCGCTGGTGGGTCAGGTCCCCGAGCCGGAGGTGGTCGCGACGGTGCTGGTGCGGCTCGCGGTGTGCCACTACCTCGTTCCGGGCTACGACGACGACCGATTGCTTGAGCAACTGCGCGCCGCCGCAGGCGTACGGTAGCCGACCATGGGAAGAGTGGACGGCAAGGTGGCCCTTATCAGTGGTGGCGCGCGGGGCATGGGCGCGGCCCACGCGCAGGCGCTCGTGTCGGAGGGCGCACAGGTGGTGATCGGCGATGTCCTCGACCAGGAGGGTGAGGCGGTCGCCGAAAAGATCGGTGAATCGGCATATTTCGTGCACCTGGACGTCACGGATCCGGATCAGTGGGACGCGGCCGTCGCGGCAGCGATCGACCGTTTCGGCCGGCTCGACGCGCTGGTGAATAACGCCGGGATAGTGAAGATGGCCCCGCTCCGTGGCTCCTCGCTGTCCGAGTGGCAACAGGTCCTCGACGTCAACCTCACCGGGCCCTATCTCGGTATGCGAGCCGTCCTCGAGGCGATGATCGGCGGCGGCGGCGGATCGATCGTGAACATCTCATCGGTGGAGGGACTAGCGGGAAGCGCCTTTCTGCACTCCTACGTGGCCGCGAAGTTCGGACTACGCGGTATCACAAAATCGGCGGCTGTCGAGTTGGCGTCCTACGGCATTCGGGTCAACTCGATTCACCCCGGCTTGGTGCATACCCCGTTGAGCGAGGGCGTCACCGACGAATTCATGGTCCCCATTCCGATGCGCCGCGGGGCTGCGCCAGGTGAAGTCGCCGCTTTTGTGCTGTTCCTCATCAGCGATGAGTCCGCCTACGCGACGGGCGCGGAGTTCGTCGTCGATGGCGGGTTGACCAGCTACGTGCCCGTCAAGATGTGAAGGCCGAAAGCCCTGGATTGTCATAGCCATCCGCTAGGTTCGTCGGGGCGAGTGGGCCGTCGGCACCCGACGGCCTGGACAGCGCCATGAGGAGCTATGGAAAAGGTATTCGGGTCCTTTCTGTTGTTCGGGTTGGTTCTGCCTTGGTATTTCACGCAGCAGGCCACCGGCAGCGTGGTGGCCGGGTTTTCGGCAGGGCTGGGCGGTCTCCTGCTGGCGGTGCTTCTGCTGCTGTGGCTTTCCGTTCAGCGAGACCGCTGCCGAGTCGCGCTGCAACGATGGCGTGACCGCGCGTACCTGAGATCCGGCATGGCAGCCATCGATCGGATGTCGGGTGTCGAGTTCGAAGAGTTTGTTGCCGCACAGCTTCGCGCCGCGGGTTGGAGTGTCACCCGTACCGCTACGACGGGCGACTATGGCGTGGACCTGATCGCCAAGAAAGACGCCACTCGCATGGCGGTCCAGTGCAAGAGGCTGGCAAGGGCCGTCGGTGTCGCCGCGGTACAGCAGGTTGTTTCCGGTGCCAAACACCACGGTTGTGATCGAACGGTGGTGGTGACAAATCAAGCGTTCACGAAGGCCGCTCGCCAGTTGGCGAGCACCCACCGTTGCCAACTCGTCACTCGGGGGGAATTGCACATGTGGACACGCGCGGCGCGTGCCGGGCCGCCCACCAGCCGGCAGCGGGTGGTACCGGAGCTGGACGCCTAAGGGACGACGCGGCGGACACCGGGGCGCCGCCCGATCGCGGCCCAGTATCCTGGCCTGGCGATGGCGCAAGATCGATTGGGTGGCACGGCGCGCTTCCGCAATGGGCTGATGGTTGCGCTGCGGGGACGCCACGATCCGGTGCCCGTCGCCGGCCAGCGCAGCCGGATGTCGGCGGGAGTGGGTGATTTACAAACCCGCAAGGTCGTCGATCTCACCATTCGGCTTGCCGAAGTGATGTTGTCGTCCGGCTCGGGTACCGCGGATGTCGTCGCCACCGCCCAGGACGTGGTCCAGGCCTACCAACTCACCGACTGCGTCGTGGACATCGCTGTCACCACCATCATCGTGTCGGCGCTACCGGCCGCGGACAGTCCGCCGGTCACCATCGTACGGTCGGTGCACACCCGGTCCACCGACTACAGCCGGCTGGCCGAACTCGACCGGCTGGTCCAGCGGATCACCGCCGGCGGCGTCACGGTCGATCAGGCTCAAGAAGCCATGGACGAGTTGACCGCGCGGCCGCATCCCTACGCGCGCTGGGTGGCGACCGCCGGGTGGGCGGGCTTTGCCCTCGGCATCGCCATGATGTTCGGCGGCACCTGGCTGACGTGGGTCCTGGCCGCGGTCACGGCCGCGGTCATCGACCGGGTGAGCAGGTTACTGAACCGGATCGGGACCCCATTGTTCTTCCAGTATGTGTCCGGAGCGGCGATCGCGACCCTGGTCGCGGTGGCGGCCTACTTGCTCGCCAATCAGGGTCCGAGCCCGTTGGTGGTCACCGGGATCATGATGCTGCTTTCCGGAATGACCCTGGTCGGCGCGGTGCAGGACGCGGTGACCGGCTACATGCTCCCCGCAGTCGCCCGGCTTGGCGAAGCGGTGTTCTTGACTGCGGGAATCGTCGTCGGCATCCTGGCCGGGCTCCAGGTCGCCGCTCTTGCCGGGATCACGATCGAGCTGTATGTCAACGTGACCGGGACGTTCGTCGTACCGAACCGGTCGCTGCCGATTCTCCTGGCGGTGTCCGGCGCCGCGCTGGCGGGGGCATGCCTGACCGTCGCGAGTTACGCGCCATTGCGTGCGGTGGCAACTGCCGGACTCGCGGCCGGACTTGCCGAGGCGGCGTTGATCGGTCTGGGCGCAGCCGGGTTCGGCCAGGTGATCGGCCCCGGGCTCGCGGCGGTCGGGGTTGGTTTCCTGGCCACCCTGGTCTCGATCCGCCGACAGGCTCCGGCCCTGGTGACGGCGACCGCCGGCATCATTCCGATGCTGCCGGGCCTGGCGATTTTCCGGGCCGTGTTCCTTTTCGCCGTCGACAAGAATTTCAGCGACGCTCAAGCCCAGTTGGTGGGAGCGGCGACCACGGCGCTCGCCCTCGGTAGCGGAGCGGTGCTGGGCGAGTTCGTCGGTTCACCGCTGCGCTACCGCGCCGGGCGGATCGGTGACTTCTTCCGGTTCCGGATCGAGGGCCCCCCCGGGATCCGCCGGGCCGTCGGCCGGGTGGTGCGCCTGCGGCCCGCCAAGAGCGCAAACCCGCCCGGCACGCGCAGCCAACGATCGCGAAGTGTGGCACTGGAGCCGGCGACAACCGAATACCCGGACGCCGGCGAGTTCAGCGGCCGACCCGGTGCCCATGGTGGCCGGGGCGACGGTCAGTAGCCGCGTAGCGAAGTCGTACATGCAAAACCGGTCGGGGTGGTTTGCTGGTGTCACCGTTCACGCAAAGGACATATTGTTCCCCGAAATCGCCACGCAACTCGACCGACCGCCCAACTCGCGAGCGGTCGACGGTGTAAGGCCGTTCGCCGAACAAATCGGTGACCATTGCCACGTGATCTTTCGGGAAGGTCGTCCTACGGTCATGCGTGAAGCCGCCAATACGACGCCAATAGGAGAGCGAATTGTCCAGCGAAACCCATCGTGGCATTTTGGTCGGAGTCGATCGATCATCGTCGTCGATCGCGGCGGTCAGGTGGGCGGCTCGCGATGCTGCGATGCGCAATGTTGCGCTCACACTCATGCACGTCGTCGCACCGGTGGTGTCGGCGATTGCGCCGTGGCCGGAGATTCCGGTACCTCAAGACTATTTCGCGCGGCAGGACGAGGAAGCGAGGCAAATTCTCGAAGAGGCGCGCAGGGCGGTGGCCGATAGCACCGCCGATCACGGCCCGCCGTTCGTGTACAGCGTGGTGGTACACGGCCCGACCGTTTCCACGCTCGTCAATGAGTCCAAGATCGCGGACATGATGGTCGTGGGATGCCGGGGCGAAGGCGCGTTGAGCCGGGGTTCGTTCGGTTCGGTCGGCACCGGCCTGGTGAACTATGCGCATTGCCCGGTCGCAGTCGTCCATGATGACGGCCCGCCGTTGCCCGCACAGGCGCCGGTACTGGTGGGCATCGATGGTTCGCCCGCGTCGGAACTGGCGACGGAGATCGCCTTCAACGAGGCTTTCCGCCGGGGTGTGGACTTGGTGGCACTGCACGCGTGGTTGGACGTCAGCGTGTCGGAAGTGCCGGGTCTGGATTTCGCGACGGTCGAGGTACAGGCACAGGAAGCGCTGACCAAGTGGCTCGCCGGATGGCAGGAGCGCTACCCCGATGTCACGGTGCGACGTGTGATGGTGCGAGATCAGCCAGCTCGCCAACTTGTCGAGCACTCCGAGTCGGCACAACTCGTCGTCGTCGGCAGTCACGGTCGCGGCGGCTTCGCCGGCATGATGCTGGGTTCGGTGAGCACGGCCGTCGCGCATGCGGCGCGGACGGTCGTGATTGTCGCCCGCAAGCCATAGCAGCGCATGCGCGACTCACGCTCCCACCGATCGGCCAGCGACGGTCGGGAGCAGGTATGGTCAAGTCGGCCACTGGCGGTGGCGGCGGACGGATATCGAATCAGGCCGAAAACGCGACAAGACCCCGACCGCGATCATTGCTCGTCGGAGCCTTAGCAAAACTGGTCGGGGTGGCGGGATTTGAACCCACGGCCTCTTCGTCCCGAACGAAGCGCGCTACCAAGCTGCGCCACACCCCGCTTGAAGCTCCGACAGCCTATCGCACCGGCCCATCGGCTGGCCAAACGCGGTGCTGCGGCTCACGTCCATAGGCAAGAGCGCTCGAACTCGGCCAGTTCCTGGGCGGGTCCGGTCGGGTCGAGGCCCTGAGCGCCGACCCACTCGTCGGAAAAGTAGGTGTCGTGGTAGCGGTCGCCGCTGTCGGCGAGCAGCGTGACCACCGAACCGCTGCGCCCCTCGTCGACCATCTCGGCCAGCAGGCCGAAGGCGCCCCACACGTTGGTGCCCGTCGACGGTCCCACCCGGCGTCCCAGGACGGCGCTGACATGGCGCGCGGCCGCGATAGACGCCGCGTCGGGGACCGCGACCATGCGGTCGACCACGCCGGGCAGAAACGACGGCTCGACCCGCGGCCGGCCGATGCCCTCAATGCGAGAGGAACGGGGCATCACGATGTCGTAGCGGTCCTCGGCATAGGCGGGGAAAAACGCGGAGTTCTCCGGGTCGACGACGCACAGCCTGGTCGCGTGTCGTCGGTAACGGATGTAACGGCCGATCGTCGCACTGGTTCCGCCGGTGCCCGCGCCGACCACGATCCAGTCCGGGATCGGGTGCCTTTCCTCCTGCATCTGCTCGTAGATCGACTCGGCGATGTTGTTGTTGCCACGCCAGTCGGTGGCGCGTTCGGCGTTGGTGAACTGATCCAGGTAGTGTCCGTCGGTTTCGCGGGCGACCCGCTCAGCCTCGGCGTACACCTCACTTGAGTTCTGCACGAAATGGCAACGTCCGCCTTGCGCTTCGATCAGGGCCACCTTCGAGGAACTGGTCGCCGCCGGCATCACGGCAATGAAGGGCAACCCCAGCAGCGCCGCGAAGTAGGCCTCCGACACCGCTGTCGAACCCGACGATGCCTCGACCACCGTGGTGCCCTCGGCGATCCAGCCATTGCACAGCGCATACAAAAACAACGAGCGCGCCAGCCGGTGCTTGAGGCTGCCGGTGATATGTGTCGTCTCGTCCTTGAGGTATAGCGCGACGTCGACGCCGGTGCCCCAGGCCGACGGCAGCGGGTAGCGGAGCAAGTGGGTGTCGGCGCTGCGACGGGCGTCGGCCTGGATCAGCCGGATCGCGTCGTCCGTCCAGCAACGCGAATCGTTGTGAACCGCAATCCGGGTCCGATCCGTCAACGCACGGAAGCTGTTGGCTGCGAACGGCTCAGATCACTGGCCGAATCTCGGTCGCCGATCGGCGTGGCGATCAGCGTCAGCAGGGTTGCTTCGGGCCTGCAGCAGAATCGCACCGGCGCGAACGGCGAGGTGCCTATTCCAGCGGAGACATGCAACTGCATGTGTGCACCCCACCGCGACGGGCCCTTCGCCCGGGAGGGATCCAGCCCGCAGTTGGCCACGATGGCGCCGTGGAACGGCACACACACCTGCCCGCCGTGGGTGTGTCCGGCCATCACCAGCTGGTGTCCGTCGGCGGCGAAACGATCCAGCACCCGGGGCTCCGGGGAATGGACCAGCCCCAGCTTCAGATTCGCGGCCGGGCTGGGCGGCCCCGCGATCGTGTCGTACCGGTCGCGGTCTATGTGCGGGTCGTCGACGCCCGCTGCGGCGATGTGCAGACCGGCGGCCTCGAACTCATGCCGTGTGTGAGTGAGGTCGAGCCAGCCGCGCTCGGTGAACGCCGCACGCAGATCCCGCCAGGGCAGCGGCTCGCCGCGGACCCGGTGAGACGGGTCGGTCACGTATTTCAGCGGGTTCTTCAGGCGTGGTCCGAAGTAGTCATTGCTGCCGAACACGAAGACGCCCGGTCGCGACAGCAGATCTCCCAGGGCCTGGATGACCGCGGGTACCGCCTTGGGGTGCGCCAGATTGTCGCCGGTGTTCACCACCAGATCGGGCTCCCAGCCGGCCAGCTCGCGCAGCCATGCCTGTTTGCGACGCTGGTTGGGCAGCATGTGGAGATCGCTGATATGCAGCACCCGCAGCGGTGTTGACCCCGGCGTCAACACGGGCATGGTTATCTCCCGCAGAACGAACGCGTTGCGCTCGACGAGCGAGGCGTAACCGATGGCGGCAACGGTCGAACCGAGCGCGGCAGCGCCGGTTCGTATCAGGGTGGGCAAGACGTCAGCCATGTAGGAAGCCTACTGCCGGTCGCGCCCCGGCAGCGCATTCCCGCGCCACGGCGCCTACGGTGGTGGCTGTCCGGGCGGGGGCGGCGGCGCCAGGAGCGGGATGGTGATCGGTGGCAGCCCCGGAATCTCCACGACTTGCGATCCGACCGGTACCGGGGGTGCACCCTCGGGCGGCGGCGGTGGAGCGGGTGGGATGCCGTTACTGATCTGGATCGTGACGATCGAACCCGGGATGGTTTGGCCGCTGGGTGTGGTCCCGACGACTTCCCCGTACCTCGCGGAACTGTTGACCGAGGTGGTTTGATCGGCCACCCGGAAGCCCGCGTCCTTGAGGCGTTGCCGCGCTGCGTCCACATCCAGTCCGGACACGCTCGGCACTCGCGAACCGGGCGCACCGTCGACGTAACGAGGATCGGTCGGCGGCAACCGCACCTCACCGAAGTTGTTGGCGATCGGCTTCATCGCGGTGAACCAGGTGCGCGCCGGCTCGTTGCCGCCGTACAAGTTGCCCGAGCCGCAGTGACGCAGCGGACCAGAGCATAGGTCCGTTGGGTTGGGCGAATCGTCGTAGATGTAATTCGCGGCCGCGTAGTGGTTGGTGAAGCCCACAAAGCCGGCGGAACGATGCGCCTCGGTGGTGCCCGTCTTACCGGACATCGGCAGGTCCCAGCCTGCCGCGCCGGCCGAACCGGACGCCGTGCCGCCGCCCACCGCGTCTTTGCTCATCGCGTTTGCCAGCGTGTTCGCCAAACCTTCCGGCACCACCTGATCACAGGTCTCGGTGGTGACGGCCACTTCGTTGCCGTGCCGGTCGAACAGCTTGTCGATCGGGTTCGGCGGGCACCATACGCCTCCGGAGGCCAGCGTCGCCGCGACGTTCGACAGCTCTAGCGCATTGACCTCGATCGGGCCCAGCGTGAAGGAGCCGATGTTCTGCCGTTTGATGAAGTCCGCCAGGCTCTCGTTGCTGTCCGGGTTGTAGTCGCGGGCAGTCCCGGGATCGGCGTAGGAACGCAGCCCGAGCTTGATCGCCATGTCGACGGTCCGTGTCACCCCGACCTGCTGGATCAACTTGGCGAACGCCGTGTTCGGCGAGGTGGCCAACGCGTCGGTCACGTTCATCGAGCCGCGGTACTTGCCGGCGTTGATGACGCACCAGGTGTCCTTGGGGCAGCCCTTGGCCCCGCCGCTACCCAGGCCCTTGGCCTGGAACCTGCCCGGGACCTCGAGCGTGGCGTTGATGCCCATACCCATGTCCAGCGCGGCGGCCGCGGTGAAGATCTTGAAGACCGATCCCGCGCCGTCACCGACCAGGGAGAACGGCTGAGGCCGCATGGTTTCGCCGGCATCGGTGTCCAGCCCGTACTTGCGGTTGCTGGCCATCGCCATCACTTGGTGGGAATTCTTGCCCGGTTTGATCACGCTCATCACGCTCGACACGCCCTGCAGGTCGGGACTGGCGAACTTGTCGATGGCCGCCTTGACCGGGACCTGCACATCGGGGTCCAGCGTGGTGCGGATCAGGTAGCCGCCCCTGGCCACCTGTTCTTTGCTGATTCCGGCGCGGGACAAGTACTCCTGGACGTAGTCGCAGAAGAAGGCGCGATCGCCCGCCGCAATGCAACCGCGCGGGAGCTCGTTGGGCTGCGGCAATATCCCCAGCGGCGTGGCCTTGGCGGCACGTAACGCCTCGGCCTCCTGCGGCAGGTTCTCGATCATGGTGTCCAGCACCACGTTCCGCCGGGCCAACGCGCCGTCCGGATTGGTATAGGGGTTGAGCGTGCTGGTCGACTGGACCATGCCGGCCAACAGCGCCGCCTGCTGCCAGTTCAAGTCGGAGGCATTGACGCCGAAGTAGGTCTGGGCCGCGTCCTGCACGCCGAAGGAATTGTTGCCGAACGACACCAGGTTCAGATAGCGGGTCAGGATCTCGGGCTTGGTGAACGTCTTGTCCAGCGTGAGCGCCATCCGGATCTCCCGCAGCTTTCGCGCCGGAGTGGTTTCGACGGCCGCGCGCTTTTCGGCGTCGGTTTTCGCGCTCACCAGCAATTGGTAGTTCTTCACGTACTGCTGTTCGATGGTGGAACCGCCGCGAGTGTCGAGGTCGCCGCGTGCATAGCCGGCCAGACCGGTCAGGGTGCCCTGCCAGTCGACCCCGTTGTGCTCGGCGAACCGCTTGTCTTCGATCGAAACGATCGCCAGCTTCATGGTGTTGGCGATTTTGTCGCTGGTCACCTCGAACCGGCGTTGCGAGTACAGCCAGGCGATGGTGTTGCCTTTTGCGTCGACCATCGTCGACACGGCCGGCACCTCGCCCTCGAGAAGCTGGGCAGATCCGTTGGCGACCACTTCGGAGGCGCGATTGGACATCAGCCCCAAGCCGCCCGCCACCGGGAACATCAGCGCTGTGGCGACGACACCGGCCAACAAGCAGTACCCCGCAAGCTTAAGAATTGTGAGCGCGGCCTGAGGGCGTTCCGACATGGCTACCACAGTAGCGGCCCGAAGTCACGCGGCCACGCCGTGAGATCGCGTGTGTCTTTCCTATGCATTGACCAGCGACTTAGCATCGACGTAAACATAGAATTTGCGCCCGCGTCATTAGTTGGAAGCCAAACCGGAGTTCCACAAATTAAAAAGGCGGCCTTATCCTTCGGGCGAGACTGCACGCGCGTCCCAAAAAAAGCGTTATCGGACTGTTGCGCAATTGGCACCTGACCACCTAACTTATACGCACGGTGAGATTCAGCTAACACCGATGTTCACAGTGTGGCGTAGATCGCAGTGGTGGGGTCTGCACCCGAGGAGGGCGGTCGCAGCTAGCGGCCGGTAGGAAGGGAACAGCTCGTGTCAGCATCACGGCCGGCCGCGCGCAGGACCAACAATGCGGCCACACAGGGGTTTCTCCGCAGCGTCGACGCCGAGGAACGGATCGCCTGGGTTTCCAAAGCGCTGTGCCGTACTACCGACCCCGACGAACTCTTTGTTCGCGGCGCCGCACAGCGTAAGGCGGCGGTGATCTGCCGGCACTGCCCGGTCATGCAGGAGTGCGGGGCTGACGCGCTGGACAACAAGGTCGAGTTCGGGGTCTGGGGCGGCATGACGGAGCGGCAGCGCAGGGCCCTGCTCAAGCAGCACCCCGAAGTGGTGTCGTGGGCAGACTTCTTCGACAAGAGGCGAAACCGAAGCGTCGGCTAGTCCGGTGACCGGCTGCCAGCAGTTCGCTATG
>CAYNLB010000027.1:0-30561 GCA_964397935.1 uncultured Mycobacterium sp. | reverse complement strand
CCTGATTGGCCGCCTTCTCAGCCGCCCGTTGCACGGGCCGCATCGTCGGCGACCGGGGCCTGATTGGCCGCCTTCTCAGCCGCCCGTTGCACGGGCCGCATCGTCGGCGACCGAAGTGATCTGATCGGCGAGCGCCCGCAACGCTTCCAAATCCGAAACATCAAAGGGCAGCGACGGGACGCCGATGACCGGGACGTGCGAGTGGGCTCCGGTGAAGCGGGATAGCAGCCTGACTTCCCGCTTGGCGGTCTGCGCGCGGTCGGCATGAATGCTCAGCACGGCTGCGGCCAACGACGCGGCATCGGAGTCCGTCCCGGACTCCAACGTGTCACGCCCGTCGATCGCCCGCTCCGCCGGCAAGGAACACAACATCGGATGAGTGCGATTCAAGATAAGCCCAGCGAGCGGCATACTTTCCTGCGACAAGCGGTCGACGAAGAACGCCGCCTCCCGCAGTGCATCCGGTTCGGCCGCCGACACCACGACGAATTGCGTACCACGCCTTTTCAACAGCGCGTAGGTGCGATCCGCTTTCTCGCGGAAGCCGCCGAACGTGGCATCTAGCGATTGCACGAACTCTGCGGCGTCGCTCAACATCTTTGAACCGAGCACGGTCGACATCGCTTTCATCGCCAAACCCATTGCGCCGGTGACCAACCGGCCGATGCCGCGGCCGGGCGCGAGCAGAAGCCGCCACAACCGGCTATCCATAAAGCTGCCCAGCCGTTTGGGCGCATCCAGGAAATCCAGCGCATTTCGCGACGGCGGAGTGTCCACCACCACCAGATCCCAACGGTCCTCACCCAGCAGCTGCCCCAGCTTCTCCATCGCCATGTACTCTTGCGTGCCGGCCAGTGAACTGGCGACCGTCTGGTAGAACTGGTTCTCCAGAATCGCTTGCGCTCGACCGGGCCCCGAGTACTGGACCACCATTTCGTCGAACGTACGACGCATGTCGAGCATCATCGCGTGCAACTCGCCGGGAACCTCGGGCGCGAGCGGCACCCGCTGAGGAACGTTGCCGAGGTCACTGACGCCCAGCGCTTGTGCGAGCCGTTTGGCCGGGTCGATCGTCAAAACGCAAACTTTTCGGCCGTATTCGGCCGCCCGCAACGCCATCGCAGCCGCTGCGGTGGTCTTGCCCACGCCACCGGCGCCGCAGCAGACCACTACCCGGTTGGCTGTGTCAGCCAAGATCGCGGCCATATCGAGCCGTTTCGGCTTGATGCTCATCGGACACCCTGCTGCGCAAGAGACTCCGAAAGCTCATAGAGGCTACCGAGGTCGACACCGTCAGAGATCGCCGGCAGTTCAAGCCGCGGCACCTTTAGCGCATCGAGTTGCTGTGCGATCTCGGTACGCGTAGCGATCACCGTCGCATGCTCGATGGTTTCGGTGAGCAGACCGGCAAAATCGTTGTCGTTCAGCTTGATTCCGGCCATCTCCAGCCCCCTCCGAACCGAGTCTGCGTCGACGTCTCCTTCGGTCGCCTTCGCCAGGTCAGCGGGCCCCAGGTACGACGGGATAGTACGGTTCACGATCACACTGCCGATCGGCAACTCCATCTCCGCAAGCTCCTCGATAGCTTCCAACGTTTCCTGGACCGGTAGTGCCTCCAGCAGCGTGACCAGGTGAATGGCGGTCTGATCGGAATGCAGTAGCTTCACTACACCCTCGCTCTGCGAGTGCACCGGCCCGCCTTTAGCCAGATCGGACACGGCTTTGGTGACATCCAGAAAACGCGCGATCCGACCTGTCGGCGGTGCGTCGACCACGACCGCGTCGTACACCGGCAGCCTGTTCTTGTCGACGCGCACCACCGACTCTTTGATCTTCCCGGTGAGCAGCACGTCGCGCAGTCCGGGCGCGATCGTCGTCGCGAACTCGATCGCACCGATGCGGCGCATCGCCCGGCCCGCGATGCCGAGGTTGTAGAACATGTCGAGGTACTCCAGGAACGCCGCTTCGATATCTATGGCCAGGGCGTTGACCTGTCCGCCGCGTTCGGCAGTGGCGATCTTGACCTCTTGATAGGGCAGCGGTGGCACGTCGAATAGCTGCGCGATCCCTTGGCGGCCCTCGACTTCGACCAGGAGGACTTTGCGGCCTCCCGCTGCCAGGGTCAGGGCCAGCGCGGCCGCTACCGTCGACTTGCCCGTACCGCCCTTGCCGGTCACGAAATGCAAGCGGGCTTTCGTCAAGCGCGCCGGCCAGCCGACGGAACTACTTCGACTGGGTGTGGTTGTCACAATCGCATGCTAGCTTGACCGACCAGCGGTCCTTGGGCTGGCCAGATCCGTTCACAGCCGACCGATAAGCTCGCGTCATGAGCCAACCCACCGCATGGGAGTACGTCACCGTCCCACTGCTGACCCACGCCACCAAACAGATCCTTGACCAGTGGGGTGCTGACGGCTGGGAACTGGTGGCGGTGTTGCCCGGGCCAACCGGCGAGCAGCACGTCGCGTATCTGAAGCGCCCCAAGTGAGTGCTTCGGCCCGGCTCAGGCAACTCGGTGTGGCGCTTCCGGAAGGGATCGCCCCGCTGGCTTCTTATGTACCGGCAGTGCAGACCGGCAACCTCGTTTACACCGCCGGTCAGCTGCCGATGGAGGCAGGGAAGCTGGTGGGGACCGGCAAGGTCGGCGCCGAGGTGACCCCGGAAGAAGGCAAGGCGATGGCGCGTATCTGCGCGCTCAACGCGCTGGCGGCGGTCGACTCGCTGGTGGGTATCGATGCGGTGACCCGAGTGGTCAAGGTCGTCGGGTTCGTCGCCTCCGCCGAGGGTTTCAATGGCCAGCCGGGCGTGGTCAACGGTGCCTCCGACTTGCTCGCCGAGGTGTTCGCCGAGCAGGGCGCGCACGCGCGTTCGGCGGTCGGTGTATCCGAGCTGCCACTGGATGCGCCGGTAGAAGTCGAGTTGATCGTGGAGGTCGGCTGACGGCCGTGACCGAGGCTGCCGAGTCACCGACCCATCCCGCATACGGCAAGTTGCGGGCGGTCACCGACACTGCGTCGGTCCTGTTGGCCGACAACCCCGGCTTGTTAACGCTGGAGGGCACCAATACCTGGGTGCTGAGCGGCCCGGGCAGCGACGAGCTGGTGATAGTGGATCCCGGGCCGGACGACGACGAGCACATCGCCCGCGTCGTCGCCCTGGGCCGCATCGCTCTGGTGTTGATCAGCCACCGACACGGCGATCACACCGATGGCATCGACAAACTGGTCGAGCTGACCGGCGCGCCGGTGCGGTCGGCGGGCAGCGGGTTCCTGCGCGGCCTGTCCGGTGAGCTGACGGACGGCGAGGTGATCGATGCGGCCGGCCTGAAGATCACCGTGCTGGCGACACCCGGCCACACCGCCGATTCACTATCGTTCGTCCTCGACGACGCCGTGCTGACCGGGGACACGGTGTTGGGTCGCGGCACCACCGTCCTTGACAAAGAAGACGGCAGCCTGGCCGATTACTTGAAATCGTTGCAGCGGTTACGCGGTCTGGGCCCACACACGGTGCTGCCCGGGCACGGCCCGGACTTGCCTGACCTGGAAGCCGTGGCGTCGGGCTACCTGACGCATCGGCACGAACGGTTGGAGCAGGTGCGCGCCGCATTGCGAGATCTCGGCGACGACGCGACCACCCGCGAGATCGTCGAACACGTCTACGTCGACGTCGACGAGCAGCTCTGGGACGCCGCCGAATGGTCGGTTCAGGTCCAGTTGGACTATTTGCGGACTTGCGACTGCTCGCCGGACTAGCGAGCCCGGCGAGCCAGCCTCTCGGAGTCCGAAATCAGCACGCTCTTCCCCTCCAGGCGGATCCAGCCTCGGTGGGCGAAATCGGCCAGCGCCTTGTTCACCGTCTCCCGGGAAGCGCCCACCAGTTGGGCGATCTCTTCCTGCGTCAGGTCATGGGTGACGCGCATGGCGCCGCCTTCCTGGGTGCCGAACCGCTGGGCGAGCTGTAGCAGCTGCTTGGCCACCCGGCCGGGCACATCGGTGAAAATAAGGTCGGCCAGATTGTTGTTGGTCCGGCGCAGCCGCCGCGCCAACACCCGCAGCAGCTGCTCGGCGATCTCGGGACGGTCGGCGATCCATGCCCGCAGCGCGTCGCGGTCCATCGATACCGCCCGCACTTCGGTGATGGTGATCGCGCTGGAAGTCCGCGGACCCGGGTCAAAGATCGACAGTTCGCCGAACATGTCCGACGGGCCCATGATCGTCAGTAGGTTCTCCCGGCCGTCGGGTGAGCGACGACCGATCTTGACCTTCCCCGAGATGATGATGTACAGCCGGTCGCCCGGTTCCCCTTCCGCGAACACCGTATGTCCGCGGGGGAAGTCGACGGGTTGCAGTTGCTTGGTCAGCGCGGCGACTGCGCCCGGCTCCACCCCTTGGAAGATTCCTGCCCTTGCCAGGATCTCGTCCACGTTGCCTCTTCAGCTTTCCAACGATGTGAATACGAGCACACTAACCCCTTGCTCGCGAGATGAGTCTAGAGGTAGATCAGTGTGTCCAACGTGCCAACGCTACACATGGTTGATGTGAGTCGTCCTAAATTGCGGATTGGCACCCGCGTGACTGTGGATTCGGGTTGGCAATGCGGCCTCGCCGCGGTCGGAAAAGTCGATGGCGAACGGCGGCGCGGCGTGGCGACCGGTCGATGGCGGGTCGGATGACCGCTGAATTTGGCGCCGATGCAGGTATTCCAGCGCTTCGGGCATGCCTTCCCGGGCCAGGGTGTGGACATCGACGGGCTGTGCGAGTTCGAGGAAATCGTCGACATCGGTCGAGGTGACGGTGTCGTGGGCGAGCTCATTTTCCAGCCGCCCCAGTCCGAGCGCGGCGAGCATGAGCAGCCCGGGGACGCAGGCCACCAGCAACCATGACACAAGGAGAGTAAACATGCCCAAGGTCTCAGTGAGATCACGAAATCAGTACTCTGTCGTAGGTGACAGCGGCAAAGGCGTCCGGGCGGTCGAGGCCGGTGCCGCCCACGCCGGATGGGGCTGGCGGTGCGCGTTGGTCTGAAGAAACCCGGGTTGGCTTGGTGCGGCGGGCGCGGCGGATGAATCGCGCGCTGGCGCGGGCATTTCCGGACGCGCACTGTGAGCTGGATTTTACGACGCCCCTGGAGTTGACTGTGGCGACGATCCTCTCGGCGCAGAGCACCGACAAACGGGTCAACTTGACGACACCGGCATTGTTTGCGCGTTACCGGTCGGCGCTGGACTACGCCCAAGCGGAGCGCGCCGAACTGGAAAGTCTCATCCGCCCCACCGGTTTCTTTCGCAACAAAACGGCCTCCCTCATCCGCCTCGGACAGGTCCTCGTCGAACGGTTCGACGGCGAAGTGCCGTCGACCATGGCAGAGCTGGTGACGCTGCCCGGTGTCGGGCGCAAGACCGCGAACGTCATCTTGGGGAACGCCTTCGATATCCCGGGAATCACCGTCGACACCCATTTCGCGCGGCTGGTGCACAGGTGGCACTGGAGCGTCGAGAAGGACCCGGTCAAAATCGAGCACGCGGTCGGCGAGCTGATCGAACGCAAAGAGTGGACCATGCTGAGCCATCGCGTGATCTTCCACGGTCGCCGGGTGTGCCACTCCCGCAAGCCGGCGTGCGGTGTCTGTGTGGTTGCCAAAGATTGCCCCTCGTTCGGCCTTGGTCCGACGGAACCGCTGCTGGCCGCCCCCCTGGTGCGGGGTCCGGAAACCGAGCACTTGCTGGCCTTGGCCGGGCTGTGAGCATCGGCTCAGAAGCATAGGGACCGCATGCCTATTTTGAGGCCGACGTTGACCCGGAAGGCGCGCTGGCAGATTGCGATCCTGGCGGCGGTGGCGGCGCTGACCGCGGCCTTGGTGGTCCAGCTCCGCGATTATCCCGCCACGACGCCGACGACCGTGACGACCCGGACACAAGCCGACCGCGAACACCGCGACGCCGACACGCCGGCCGCGCTGGCGGGTCCACGGCGGCGTGCCAACCTGCCGCCCTGTCCTGCCGCCGGCAGCGCTCCCGGCGCCGCGGCGCTGCGCGGTGTGCTGGTGGAGTGCGCCGCTGACGGCTCAGCGGTCGACGTCGCCCGCTCGCTGGCCGGGCATCGCGTGATCCTCAACCTGTGGGCATATTGGTGTACGGCGTGCACGGCCGAACTGCCGGCAATGGCCGAGTACCAACGGCGGATCGGGACGGACGTGATGGTCGTGACCGTGCACCAAGACGAGAACGAGACGGCCGCATTAGTTCGGCTGGCCGAGCTGGGCGTTCGGCTGCCCACCCTGCAGGACGGCCGTCGTCGCATCGCGGCGGCGCTACGGGTGGCAAACGTGATGCCCGCGACCGTGGTGCTCCGACCGGACGGTAGCGTTGCGCAGACGCTGCTGCGGGACTTCGACAGTGCCGACGAGATCGCGGCCGCGGTCGAGAACGACAGGGGATAAACCCGATATTTGAAAACGCTGGTCGAGGAGACGGGCATCCGGAACGACTGGAGGCGCCGGTGAGTGCTGGGCATACGCCCCCGCACGCGGGCGGGGCCCCCGCTCAGCAGGGGAGGGTCCCCACTTCACGCAGCGGGGAACTCACCCGCGGGCGCGAGACGGTTCCGCTGACGCCCGAGACTTGTCCGACCTGGCTGCGTCCCCTGGTCGACAACGTCGGTGCGATCCCGGACGCGTATCGGCGACGGCTGCCGGCCGACGTGCTGACCATGATCACCGCCAAGGCTTCGTCGGCGATGGCGACTATGCGCGGCGGTGGCCGCGAAGCTGCGGTTCTGGTGTTGTTCTCGGGTCCCGACTCCGATCCGGCCGACGGCGGTGTTCCCGACGATGCCGACCTGTTGGTCACCGTGCGAGCCTCGACATTGCGCCACCACGCCGGGCAGGCGGCGTTCCCCGGCGGTGTCTCCGACCCCACCGACGACGGTCCGGTGGCCACCGCCCTGCGCGAAGCGCGTGAAGAAACCGGGATCGACCCGGCCCGGCTGCATCCACTGGCCACCATGGAACGCACGTTCATTGCGCCGTCGCAGTTTCACGTCATCCCGGTTTTGGCGTACTCCCGGGACCCCGGCCCGGTGGCCGTCATCAACGAGGCCGAAACCGCGATCGTGGCGCGCGTTCCGGTGCGCGCTTTCATCAACCCGGCCAATCGGCTGATGGTGTACCGCGGCGATCTCGGCCGGCGTTGGGCCGGGCCGGCGTTTCTGTTGAACGAGATGTTGGTCTGGGGATTCACTGGCCAGGTGATTTCTGCGGTCCTCGACGTCGCCGGCTGGGCCCGGCCCTGGGACACCGCCGACGTGCGCGAGTTGGACGCGGCCATGACGCTGGTCGGCGAGCAAGGCGGGCCCAGATGAATTCGCTGAATTCGATGAGCCCGTCGCAGTGGCTCGACGTCGCCGTCCTCGCGGTCGCCTTCATCGCGGCTATCTCGGGCTGGCGTTCGGGCGCGTTGGGCTCGCTGCTGTCGTTTGTCGGAGTGTTGCTCGGCGCGATCGCCGGCGTGCTGCTGGCGCCCCACATCGTCAGCCACATCGCCGCACCCCGCGCCAAGTTGTTCGCTGCGCTGTTCTTGATCCTCGCGCTGGTGGTCGTCGGTGAGGTCGCCGGCGTGGTCCTGGGACGCGCTGTTCGTGGAGCGATTCGCAGCCGCACCATCCGATCCGTCGACTCGGTCATCGGGGTGGGCGTCCAGCTTGTTGTGGTGCTGACCGCGGCCTGGTTGTTGGCGACGCCGCTGACACAGTCGAAGGACCAGCCGGAGCTGGCTGCGGCGGTCCGGGGCTCGCGGGTGCTCGCCGAGGTCAACGACGTCGCGCCGCCCTGGCTCAAAACGGTGCCCAAGCGGCTGTCGGCGCTGCTGAACACCTCCGGTCTCCCCGCGGTCCTAGAGCCGTTCAGCCGCACTCCGGTGATTCCGGTCGCATCACCAGACCCCGCACTGGCGCACAATTCGGTGGTGTTGGCCACTGCGCCAAGCGTTGTCAAGGTGCGCAGCCTGGCACCGAGCTGCCAAAAAGTGTTGGAGGGCAGTGGCTTCGTGATATCGCCCGATCGAGTGATGACCAACGCACACGTGGTGGCCGGATCCAACAGCGTCCAGGTCTACGCCAGCGGCAATCCCCTCGGTGCCACCGTGGTGTCCTACGATCCCTCGGTCGACATCGCTATTCTGGCCGTCCCGAACCTGCCCGCACCTCCGCTGGCTTTCGCCCAGACGAACGCGAGAACCGGCGAAAGCGTTGCGGTGTTGGGGTACCCGGGCGGCGGCAACTTCACCGCGACGCCGGCCAGGATCCGCGAGCTCATCAAACTCAGCGGCCCCGACATCTATCGGGACCCGAAACCGGTCACCCGTGAGGTCTACACCATCAGGGCCAATGTGGAGCAAGGTAATTCGGGCGGTCCGTTGATCGACCTGAATGGTCAGGTGCTCGGGGTGGTGTTCGGTGCGGCCGTCGACGATCCCGACACCGGTTTCGTGTTGACGGCCGACGAGGTGGCCGGTCAGCTCGCCAAGATTGGTGACACTACGCAGGTGACCACCGGGTCGTGCGTCGGCTGAGCGGGCCCGATCCTCGCCTGCCTGCGCCCGCGCTCACCCCGCTCGGGGCCCGTGTGCGTGCTCGAAGAACCTCATCAAGTGCCTGTTGATTTCCTCGGGCAGCTCCTCGTGGCTGAAATGCCCTGCGCCGGCAATGGATACGTAGCGTCCCTGGGGTGCATAACGCCGCGTGCGGTCAACCGAGTGGGCCAGCACGTAGGGATCGGCGTCACCGCGCAGGTGTAGCACTGGCATGCTGAGCTGCCCGGACATCGATCTCATGAATCGCCGGCCCTCGTCGCGCAGTTGGCTGCGCACCGCCCAGCGCTGGTATTCCAGTGCGCAATGCGCTGCAGCCGGAATCTGGATCGCCATCCGCAGATGACCGATGGTTTCGGAGAAATCTTCGGAAGCAAGCCATTTGGCGCAACTGCGGCTGCGCACCAGGCGCTCGATCTCGGCGGCATTGTGGCGGGTCAGCAGGCGCTCCGGCCAGATCGGCACTTGGTAGTGCAGCAACGTCGGCAACAGCGCGCGCCCCTGGTCGCGCCGGGTCAGCGTAGATCGTCTCAGCGCAGCCGGGTGCGGTGAGCTGATCAGCGCGATGGCGCACACCAACCGTGAATGCAGCAGCGCGGTGGTCCAGCAGGCCAGCCCGCCGTCGGCGTGGCCAACCAGGGTCGCCGAGGAGTGCCCGAGCGCACGAATGAGTCCTGCCGTGTCGCCGGCGAGCGTCCAGCCGTCGTAGCCGCGGGGCGGCTTATCGCTGCCGCCGTAACCGCGCAAGTCCACCGCGACCACCCGCGCCCCGGTGAGCCCGCGCAATTGATGACGCCAGGACCACCAGAACGATCCGAAACCATGTAGCAAGAGCACCAGCGGCCGCGCCGTGGGCGGTGCGACCGGATCCGCGTCAGATGGCAAAGCCTCGACGACATGGAATCGGATGCCGTTGGCGTGCACATCCAGGTGGCGCCATGGCCCGCCGATGCGGGTTACCGACGGATCAGGCGGTGCCATCTACCAGCCCGATGGATCGGCGGGGGTACCGCTTTCGCGCTTTTCGTGCTTGCCGGCCTGTTCGGCGAGCTGCTTGGCACCGCCGGCGCTCTTGTCGTGGCCCGGGGTGAGTGCGGTACGTGTCTCCCTGACGGATTCGATCGTCTCCCGGGGTCCCCGGATCCGGCGCACCTTGAGGAAGCCCAACAGGGCCAGCGCGGCCCCGACCACGACCATGATCCCGAAGACGATCAAGTACGCCACCCAGCGCCAAAGCCAATTGTCGAGCAGCTCTGCGACGAAGAAGAAGAAAAAGAACGTGGAATAGAAGAGCACCACCAGCGCGGCGATGAAGTAGACGCTGCCGGTCAGGCCTTTCTTGACGTCCCGGGTGATCTCGGCACGAGCCAGTTCGACTTCGGCGCGCACCAGCGTGGAAACCTGAGTCGTCGCGTCTTTGATCAGATCACCGATCGACGGCTCAACAGGCTGGGCGTGCGGGTCGGTCAACGGAATCGTGGTCAGGGTGCTCGGCACACCGTTCTTGCCATCGACTTTGCTCACAGACGGTCCTCTCGGTCGTTGCCCCGGCTCGCTGTCGTCGCGGTTTATGTTGCCATGCGGCGCGAAGCCAAACGAGGTCAGCCGCAGGCCACGACGGAAGGACGCGCGTCTCTTGTTGCGGCCGGTGTCTCAGAGGCGACTTGCGGCGAAGTCCGCACCACGGGCGACCATGCCGTCTTGGTACGCGGTCACGTTGTGTGCGGCGAATTCCAGCCCGTCGGAGCAGATCGGGTCATCGGGGACGCACAACTGGATCGTCTTGGGCTGATAAATCGGGCCGATGACGATCGGCGGCTCGCCCAGAAAGTTCATGGCCCGGTTGTTCGGCATCCCGAACAGCACGACCGAGGCGACGTGCTCAGCCACGTCGGGCTGCAACGGTTTCGGCACCGTCGCAGGATCAACCCCATCCGGCACCGCGGCCGAAGTGACGAAGCCCATCACCGCCGCGCCCTGCGAATAGCCACCGAGCACCATCCTGGTGTTGGGACAGTTGTGCGCCATGGACACGACATGGGCGCCAGCGTCTCTGATGCCGTCGAGGCCGGTGTCCCACTGGTCGCTGGCCGGATAGTTGACCGCGTACACCCCGAGCGACTTCCCGCCCACGCGGGAGCGCATTTGGTCGACGAACGCCTGTCCCAGGGGGCCGACGCCGGGCGGCTCGCCGGTGCCTCGCGCGAACACCACCTGGGTAAACGGGCAGGAGGCGGCGGATGCGGACGGGGCGGGTGTATTGAGTAGCGCCGAGGTCACGACGACCGCAGCGCCGAGGAGCCGGATGATGCGTAGCGTACTCATGTCTAGTAGATGGCCCAATCCAAGCGTTCCCAATCTAAAGAATTGCTGTGGGTAATTCTGCCGGATCGGGCCCGAATCTGCTGTGTTGACATGCGCCCGGCGGCCGGGTTTTTGGCTTCGACTCGTCGGTCGAACGATGCGGAGAAGGGGCTCACCACGGCGAACAAAACGGCTCGGCCGATTAGACTGGCCAAGCCGGCCGGGGTGTCCGGCCGATCGATGGGAGTGGTGCTGTGCAGACCGCGCACCGGTGCTTTGTGGCTGCGATGGTGGCCATGCTGCTGGCTCTGGTGGGGTTGCCCGCCCGCGCCGCGGCAGCCGATGTCAGGGTTCCGATGGGCGGCGGTGCGGCCATCGTCATCGATGAGGACACGATGTGCACCCTGACGACCATAGGTTCGGATTCAGCCGGTGACCTGATCGGCTTCACATCCGCGCATTGCGGGGGTCCCGGTGCGAAGGTCGCCGCCGAGGGCGCGGAAAGCGCAGGCACGCTGGGCACCATGGTCGCCGGCAATGACAACCTCGACTACGCGGTCATCAAGTTCGATCCGGCCAAGGTGACGCCGGTGGCCAACTACGACGGGTTCCTGATCAGCGGCGTAGGTCCGGATCCGGCCTTCGGCCAGATCGCCTGCAAGCAGGGCCGCACAACCGGTAACTCGTGCGGTGTCACGTGGGGGATGGGGCAGGACCCGGGCACCATCGTCATGCAGGTCTGCGGCCAACCGGGTGACTCTGGAGCGCCGGTGACGGTCAACACCCTGCTGGTCGGGATGATTCACGGGGCGTTCAGCGACAACCTGCCGACGTGCGTCATCAAGTACATCCCGCTGCACACCCCGGCGGTGGTGATGTCGTTCTCTGCGATCCTGGCCGATATCAACGCCAAACACCGGCCCGGCGCGGGGTTCGTGCCGTTGCCGGCCTGAGCACACCGCCGAGCGTGCCGACGATCTACTTGCCGCCCTTGATCGCGTCGAACACGCTGGGATCCAGCAGCGTCGACGTGTCACCCAGATCACGGTTTTCGGCGACGTCCCGCAACAGCCTGCGCATGATTTTGCCGCTGCGCGTCTTGGGCAGCTCGGGCACCACATGTACTTCGCGGGGCCGGGCGATGGGCGAGATCTCCCGGGCCACCTCGCCGCGCAACTCGTCGGCAATGCCCTCGTGCGTGTCGTAGTCGGCGCACAGGACGACGAACGCGCAAATGGATTGACCGGTGGTTTCATCGGTCATCCCCACCACCGCCGCCTCGGCCACCGCGATGTGGCCGACCAGTGCCGACTCCACCTCGGCGGTCGAGAGTCGATGCCCCGACACGTTCATCACATCATCGATGCGGCCCACCACCCAGATGGCGCCGTCGGCGTCGTACCAGGCGCTGTCGCCGGCGAAATACCAGCCGTGCTCGGCGAACCTGGACCAGTAGGTTTCGACGTAGCGTTCCGGATCTCCCCAGATCCCGCGCAGCATGGACGGCCACGGCTGGTCCAGCACCAGGTAGCCGGTGACGTGCTCACCCTTGTCGTTGCCGGTGGGGAGTTGGTTGCCGTGGTCGTCGACGATTCTGGCCGAGATGCCCGGCAACGGCCTCATCGCCGAACCCGGTTTGGCGGCAGCGACTCCCGGCAGCGGGGAGATCATCGCGGCACCCGTCTCCGTCTGCCACCAGGTGTCCACGATGGGCATGCTGTCCGCGCCGATCACCTTGCGGTACCAGCGCCACGCCTCGGGGTTGATCGGTTCGCCGACCGATCCCAGCAGCCGCAGGCTCGACAGGTCGTGCGCGTCCGGAATCTCGCGCCCCCATTTCATGAACGTGCGGATGAGCGTGGGTGCGGTGTAATAAATTGTCACGCCGTATTTTTCGATGATCTCGAAGTGCCGGTGCTGGGTAGGCGTGTCGGGCGTGCCCTCGTAGAGAACCTCGGTGGCTCCGTTGGACAGCGGGCCGTAGACACCGTAGGTGTGTCCGGTGACCCAGCCGATGTCGGCGGTGCACCAGAATACGTCGCTCTCCGGTTTGATGTCGAAGACGTTGTAATGGGTATAGGAGGCCTGGGTCAGGTAGCCGCCGCTGGTGTGCACGATCCCCTTGGGCTTACCGGTGGTACCGGAGGTGTACAGCAGGAACAACGGCTGCTCGGCGTCGAACGGTTCCGGGGTGTGTTCGGGGGTCGCCGAGTCGACGAGGTCGTGCCACCACAGGTCGCGATCGTCGTTCCAGGACACCTCAATTCCGGTGCGCCGCACCACCAGAACGTGCTCGACGGAACTGGCGCCGTCCGGACCGGATGCGGTGGCCTCGTCGGCGGCATCCTTGAGCGGCGCCGGCTTGCCGCGGCGGAATTGCCCGTCGCTGGTGATCAGCAGTTTGGCCTGGGCATCGGCTATCCGGGCTCGCAGTGCCTTCGCGGTGAAACCGGCGAACACCACGCTGTGCATGATCCCCAGCCGGGCGCAGGCGAGCATCGCGATCACCGCTTCGGGGATCAACGGCAGGTAGATCGCGACGCGGTCGCCGGCGGTGAGGCCGAGGCCCGTCAGCGCATTGGCCGCCTTGCACACTTCGGCGTGCAGGTCGGCATAGGTCAGGCTGCGGCTATCGCCGGGTTCGCCCTCCCAGTGGATGGCGACTCGATTCCCGAGGCCGGCCTCCACGTGGCGGTCGACGCAGTTGTAGGCGACGTTGAGCTTCCCGTCGGCGAACCACCTGGCGAACGGGGCATCCGACCAGTCCAGCACCTCGGTGAACGGCGTCGCCCAGGAGAGCCGGTTGGCCTGCTTGGCCCAGAAACCCAGCCGGTCCCCGTCGGCCTCGCGGTAAAGCTCCTCGCCCGCATTGGCCTGTTCGGCGAACTGCGCCGGCGGCGGATACGAGGACGGACCCGCGGTATCGGTGGCGGTCACTGGCTTCCTCCTGTGTCGGGGCTCGTCAACCGTCGATGAGCCTAACCCTGCAACGTGAAAAGCGGCTCCGCAATCTTGCGGTCAAAGCGTGCCGCATGCCGGATAATCGCTGGTGTGCCGGGACCGCACGGGCGGCGCATCCGCCGATTAGTCCCCAGCCTCGCCGCGGCCGCAACGAGTTGCGCGGCCACCACCACGCTGTGTCCGCCCGCATGGGCCACACCGGTCGACACCGGCGACCAGCCGATGCCATGCTGGTCGGATCAGATCGCGGTAACCGCCGCACCGAGTCAGGGCGCCGTGGGCCACCGCGCGGTGACTCTGATATTCACTCTCGCCGGCGGTGCAGACCCGTGCACGCTCACCGGATATCCCGGGGTCGACTCGGGCGCCGGCGGGCCGCGCATTCATGCCGAGCCCACGCCGCGCGGGTACATGGGTGGTCTGCCGCCCGGCGTCGACACGCCGCCCACCGTCATCTTGTCGCTATCCACCCAGGCGCAAGCCATCGTGGAGGGCACGGCCACCGACGACACCGGGGGTCCGTGCCCGACCTATACCGAGCTGCTCGTCTATCCGCCGGACACCAGCATGGTGGCGACCGTGCCGGTCACCATCGACGCTTGTGCACTGGAGATACACCCCATCACCGGTCAACAGTCGAGCTGATGCAAGGCCGGTGTGGCGGCAGGCCCTAGGGTCGGATGTCATGCGTCGGATGCGGGCTTCGCTGGTCGTGCTGGGCCCGGTTGTGGCCGTGATGCTGGCGGTCGCGCCGCTGGCCGGCTCCTTGGCCGGTTGTGCGGGCGGGATCCTGAGCCCGGAGCTGGTGGTGGTCAATGGCGGGGAGCCGCCGAACCCACTGATCCCGACCAGCACGAACGACAGCAATGGCGGGCGTATCGTCGATCGGCTCTTCGCCGGCCTGATGTCCTATGACGCCGCCGGCAACCCGTCGGCGGAGGTCGCCCAGTCGATCGAGACCACCGACAATGTCAACTACCGCATCGTCCTCAAGCCCGGCTGGACGTTCACCGACGGCTCGCCGGTGACGGCACATTCGTTCGTCGACGCCTGGAACTACGGGGCCGCCAGCGCCAATGCCCAACTGCAGCAGAGCTTCTTCAGCCCGATCGCAGGGTTCGACGATGTCGCCGGCCCCACCAGCGACGGTGGGCCCGGGTCGACCACCATGTCCGGGCTGCACGTGATCGACGATCTCGTGTTCACCGTCCGGCTGAAGGTGCCGACCGTCGACTTCATCCTGCGACTCGGCCACAGCTCGTTTTATCCGCTGCCGGAAGCGGCTTTTCGGGACATGACCGCTTTCGGCCGCCACCCGATCGGCAACGGCCCGTACCAACTCGCCGACAGTCCCGACGGGCCGGCCTGGGAACACAACGTCCGGATCGACTTGCGCCCCAACCCCGACTACCACGGCAACCGCACGCCGCACAACAAGGGCCTGAGGTTCGAGTTCTACGCCAACCTGGACACCGCCTACGCCGACCTGCTGTCGGGCAACCTCGATGTTCTGGACACCATTCCGCCCAGCGCGCTACCGGTTTACCGGCGAGACCTCGGCGATAACGTAACCACCGGCCCGGCGGCGATCAACCAGAGCCTCGATACCCCGTTGCGATTGCCGCATTTCGGCGGCGAGGAAGGCCGGCTGCGTCGCCTGGCGTTGTCGGCCGCCATCAACCGGCCGCAGATCTGTAAGCAGATCTTGGTCGGCACCCGCAGTCCGGCACGCGATTTCACTGCCCGATCGTTGCCGGGATATGACCCGGACCTCGCTGGCAGCGACGCCTTGGACTTCAATCCCGACCGGGCGCGGCAACTCTGGTCGCAAGCCGATGCGCTCTCGGCATGGAGCGGCCGCTACGCAATCGCCTACAACGCCGACGCCGGTCACCAGGAGTGGGTGGACGCCGTGGCGAACAGCATCAAAAATGTCCTGGGCATCGATGCGGTCGGAGCGCCGCAGCCCACCTTCGCCGGCTTTCGCACCCAGATCACCAACCGCACCATCACGACCGCCTTTCGGGCCGGCTGGCAGGGCGACTACCCCTCCCTGATCGAGTTTCTCGCCCCACTGTTTGCCACCGGGGCGGGATCCAACGACGTCGGCTACTCCAGTCCGCAGCTCGACGCGGCGCTGGCGGCAGCCGAGGCCGCACCCACCCTGCAGCAGGCCGATGTGCTGGCCAACCACGCGCAGCGAATCCTTTTTCACGACATGCCCGTCGTGCCCCTTTGGGACTACATCAGCGTGGTCGGATGGTCGCCGGAAGTCAGCAACGTCACCGTCACCTGGAACGGCCTGCCCGACTACGAGAACATCGTCAAGGGTTGAGGGATGGGTTGGTATATCGCACGCCGGATCGCGGTCATGGTGCCCGTTTTCCTCGGCGCCACGCTGCTGATCTACGGCATGGTCTTCCTGTTGCCCGGCGACCCGGTGGCGGCGATGGCCGGGGACCGGCCGCTGACCCCCGCAGTGGCCGCGCAGCTGCGTGCCCGCTACCACCTGGACGATCCGTTCATCGTGCAATACCTGCGCTACCTGGGTGGCGTTCTGCATGGCGACCTGGGGCGTGCCTATTCCGGCCTGCCGGTCGGTGATGTTCTGGCCCACGCGTTTCCGGTCACGCTGCGGCTGGCGCTGATCGCCCTGGCCGTCGAGGCGATCCTGGGAATCGGATGTGGGGTGATCGCCGGCCTCCGGCAAGGCGGGCTTTTCGACTCCACCGTGCTGATCACCGGACTGATCATCATCGCGATCCCGATCTTCGTACTCGGGTTCTTGGCCCAGTTCGTGTTCGGGGTCCGGTTGGGCATCGCACCGGTCACGGTGGGTGCGAGATCGACGTTCACGCGCCTACTGCTGCCCGGAATCGTTTTGGGCTCTGTGTCATTCGCCTACGTGGTGCGGTTGACCCGGTCCGCGGTGGCCGCCAATGCGCATGCCGACTATGTCCGCACAGCCACTGCCAAGGGATTGTCCCGTCCCCGGGTTGTGACGGTTCACATTCTGCGTAACTCTCTGATTCCGGTGGTGACTTTCCTGGGCGCGGATTTGGGCGCGCTCATGGGCGGAGCCATCGTCACCGAAGGCATCTTCAACATTCACGGCGTCGGCGGCGTGCTGTATCAAGCTGTCACCAGGCAAGAGGCGCCGACGGTGGTGTCGATAGTGACCGTGCTGGTGTTGATCTACCTGATCACCAACCTGCTGGTGGACCTGCTGTATGCCGCATTGGACCCACGGATCCGCTATGGCTGAGCGTAGTGGGTTCTGGCGGGACACCTGGCGCGGGCTGCGCGGGCGCCCCAAGTTCGTCATCGCCGCCTTGTTGATCCTGTTCATCATTGCAGTGGCGTTGTTTCCGGCGTTGTTCACCGGGGCCGACCCCGCCTACGCCGATCCCGGCCAGAGCCTGCTTCCCCCATCGGGCGCGCACTGGTTCGGCACCGACTTGCAGGGCCATGACATTTACGCCCGCACCGTTTACGGCGCGCGGGCGTCGGTCTCGGTGGGCCTGGGTGCCGCCCTGGCCGTGTTCGTCGTCGGCGGCACGCTGGGCGCATTGGCCGGCTTCTACGGCGGTTGGGTCGACGCGGTGGTATCCCGCACCACCGATATCTTCTTCGGACTGCCGCTGCTGCTGGCCGCCATCGTGCTCATGCAGGTCATGCATCACCGCACGGTGTGGACGGTGATCGCCATCCTCGCGTTGTTCGGCTGGCCGCAGCTGGCCAGGATCGCGCGTGGTGCGGTTCTTTCGGTGCGCGACAGCGATTATATAGTGGCCGCTAAAGCATTGGGGCTGAATCGGTTTCAAATCCTGCTACGGCATGCGCTGCCCAACGCGTTGGGCCCGGTGATCGCAATGGCCACCATTGCGCTGGGCCTTTTCATCGTCACCGAGGCCACCCTTTCCTACCTCGGGGTCGGGCTGCCGACGTCGGTGGTGTCCTGGGGAGGCGACATCAATCTCGCCCAGACGCGGCTGCGGTCGGGCTCGCCCATCCTGTTCTATCCTGCCGGGGCACTGGCGATTACGGTGCTGGCGTTCATGATGATGGGTGACGCGTTGCGCGACGCCCTGGATCCGGCATCGCGGGCGTCGCGGGCATGAGCGGTAGATCGTCGCCACTGCTGTCGGTCGAAGGCCTAAAAGTCAGCTTCGGTCATGACGCCGCGGTTCGCGGCGTGGATTTGAGCGTCCCGTCCGGCCGGACCGTCGCGGTCGTGGGTGAATCGGGATCGGGGAAATCCACCACCGCTGCCGCGATCCTCGGGCTGCTTCCCCCCGGCGGACGAATCACGGCCGGTCGCATCGTTTTCGAGGGTATCGATATCGCTTCAGCCGACCGCCGAACCCTCCGCTCGATCAGGGGCCGTGCCATCGGCTACATACCGCAAGACCCGATGACCAACCTCAATCCCGTCTGGAAAGTCGGTTTCCAGATCTCAGAAGCGCTGCGGGCAAACACCTCCGACCGCCAGACGCGGCAGCGGGCGGTGGAACTGCTCGCCGAGGCGGGCATGCCGGATCCGGCCAAGCAAGCGGTCCGCTACCCACATCAGCTGTCCGGCGGCATGTGTCAACGCGCGCTGATCGCGATCGGGTTGGCCGGTCGGCCACGGCTGCTGATCGCCGACGAGCCGACGTCGGCGCTGGACGTCACCGTGCAACGGCAGGTACTCGACCATCTGCAGCAGCTCACCGACGAACTCGGTACCGCGCTGCTGCTGATCACGCACGACTTGGCGCTCGCTGCCGAGCGAGCCGAGTCCGTGGTCGTGATGCACCGCGGAGAGGTAGTGGAATCGGGTGCGGCGCAGTCGATCCTGCGCAACCCTCAGCATGACTACACCCGGCGATTGGTAGCTGCGGCGCCGTCGCTGAAGGTCAGAAGTCCGGCCCAGGCCCGGCCGCGGGCACCGGCCGACTCTCCCGACGACATCCTCGTCGCCTCGGAGCTGACCAAGATCTACCGTGAGCCCGGCGGGGCACCATGGCGGCGAGCCGAGTTCTGCGCCGTTGACGCTGTATCTTTTCGGCTGCGCCGGGCGAGCACTCTGGCGGTCGCCGGGGAGTCCGGTTCCGGAAAATCCACCCTGGCGCGTATGGTGCTCGGGTTGTTGCAGCCAACCTCGGGCACGGTGGTTTTCGACGGAGTCGAGATCGGCGACGCATTGAGTCGCGATCAGCAACTGGCCTTTCGCCGGCGGGTGCAGCCGGTGTTCCAGAATCCCTACAGCAGCCTGGATCCCATGTACTCGGTGTTTCGTGCCATCGAGGAACCATTGCGAATCCATCGTGTCGGGGGCCGCAGGCAGCGTCAACGCGCGGTGCGCGACCTCATCGACCAGGTGGCTCTGCCGTCGTCAGTATTAGGGCGCCTGCCCCGCGAGCTGTCCGGCGGGCAACGGCAGCGGGTGGCGATCGCGCGAGCGCTGGCGTTGCGGCCCGAGGTGCTGATTTGCGACGAAGCGGTCTCGGCCCTCGATGTCCTGGTGCAGGCGCAGATACTGGACCTGCTGGCCGACCTACAGGGTGATCTGGGGCTGGCCTATTTGTTCATCAGTCATGACCTCGCGGTGATCCGGCAGATCGCCGACGAAGTCTTGGTGATGCGCGCGGGCCGGGTGGTGGAGCAGGCGGCCACCGACGAGCTGTTCTCCCGGCCCAAGCACGAGTACACCCGTCAGTTGCTGGCGGCCATCCCACAAGCGCCGGCGTCGCCGGGCTAGGTTGGCAACCTGTGACGGCTGATCCGCTGGCCCCGCTGCTGGAGCTCCCCGGAGTCGCCGAGGCCAGCGACAGGGCCCGCGATGCGCTGGGCCGCGCCCATCGCCACCGGGCCAACCTGCGGGGCTGGCCGGTGACGGCTGCCGAAGCGGCGCTGCGGGCGGCCCGCGCCTCGTCGGTGCTCGATGGCGGTCCGGTTCGGCTGGACGATTTAGCGCAGGCTGCCCAGGTCGGCGATCCCATTTTCGGCGGGGCGCTGCGGGTGGCCCAGGCACTGGAGGGCGGCGGCGGGCCCATGGTCGGGATCTGGCGGCGGGCACCATTGCAGGCACTGGCGCGGCTGCACATGTTGGCGGCGGCCGACCGGGTCAGCGCCGATCTGTTGGGCCGCCCGCGGGCCGATGCCGGGGTTGGACCGCGTCTGGAGTTGCTCGCGGGGTTGGTCACTGGCCGCACGGGCGCCCCGGCGCCGGTGGTTGCCGCGGTCGCACACGGTGAATTGCTGACGCTGAAGCCCTTCGGCAGCGCAGACGGCATTGTGGCCCGGGCGGTGTCGCGGTTGGTGACCATCGCCAGCGGGCTGGATCCACACGGATTGGGTGTGCCTGAGGTGAGTTGGATGCGCCGACCCGCGGATTATCACGATGCGGCCCGGGGATTCGCCGACGGCACACCGGAAGGTGTGGGGGCCTGGCTGCTGCTGTGTTGCCGGGCGATGCGGGACGGCGCCCAGGAGGCTTTGGCGATCGCGGACTCGCTATCGGATCGATAGCTGAGGCGTTACCGGCGGTCCGGAGAAACGCGGCCGCAGAACTCGTTTTACGCATGCGAAGCGGGCGGTGTTCCGAACAAGTCGGTCCACCGCCCGCTAGCACGGAACCCGGTTACCATGCGTGCATCTGGGGCTGCGTGGGTTGGCCTCGGCGATCTCGCGATGCTTCCGGCTGCAACCCCACCCAAAGGGTCGTCGACACCTTTCGCCTTCGCAATTACGCAGGCCCGCAACACTTCTGCCATTATCGCGGCTATGACTTTGCGTGGGTGCCAGGCACCGTGCTGGGCGCTCGGATCGGGAGATCGGCCCTTCTCTTCCGGATCGACCTTGGCCTCCCCGAGCTTCCGTGGTTCCTTTCTACTCCGCGCCCCTTAGCACAGCAAGGCCCAATTTTGTGAATATTGTGAAACAACACCGGATTGCGCGTTCGAGACGTTTGCTGTCCGGCTGCTGTGGTCCGCGCTAGAACGTGAAGCGGCGCAGCAGGGAGTAGGTGACCGCGCCGGCGGCCAATGCGCTGATACCCACTGCGGCGGTGGTCGCGATCGCCGCACCCGACGGCGCCGGGATACGGTCCCGCAAGGAAACCGGCCGCGAGAACGACAACACCGGCCAGCCCCGTTCGATGGCTTCCCGGCGCAAGCCGCGATCGGGATTGACCACACTGGGATGGCCGACGGCTTCGAGCATCGGTAGGTCGGTGATCGAGTCGGAGTACGCGTAGCAGTGCTCCAGCGGGTAGCCCTCGCGCGCGGCCAGTTCACGGATCGCTTGCACCTTGCCCTCGCCGTAGCAATAGAAGGCCACCTCGCCGGTGTACCTGCCGCCTTCGACGACCATGCGGGTGGCCATTGCATGGGTGGCGCCCAATGCCCGGGCGATGGGCGCGACGATCTCTTCTCCGGACGCCGACACGACCACCACGTCACGGCCACACAGTTTGTGGGCGGCAATCAGGTCCGCGGCTTCTGCGAACACCAGCGGGGTCACGATGTCGTGCAGCGTCTCGTTGACGATCGACTTGACCTGTTCGACGTCCCAACCGGTGCACATGTTCGTCATGTGAGTGCGCATCCGGTCCATCTGGTCATGATCAGCGCCGGACAACAGGAAGATGAACTGAGCGTAGCTGGATTTGAGTACGGCGCGGCGATTGAGTAGCCCCTGGTTGAAAAAGGGTTTGCTGAACGCCAGCGTGCTGGACTTGGCGATGACCGTCTTATCCAGGTCGAAGAAGGCGGCGGTGCGGGCGTGAGCGGCGGTTTCCGCTGTTTCGGCCGAGGTCTGCTGCCCCGCGGCCGGGTCGAAGACGGTCACCGACCCAGCATAGGTCGGTGGTCTCGCGGGGCTGCGACGCCAGAACGGAAACGACCGCTCAGCAGGCTGAAGTCAGCATGGGCGGCAGTGTTTTTGCGGCTCAACGTGTTTTTTCAGTGGGCCGGGTCTTGCATTACTGCGGACTGTCATGTGTATAGTAAGCAGTACTCGGCCTGAGCCGAGGGTGTATCAGCCCGACCCCCCGGGGCTGATGCACGACGACCCTCGCCTCCTCCCCCCCTGGCGGGGGTCGTCCCTTTTCTGGGGTCAGTTCTCCTGGCGCATGGGTGCTTAACCCGGCTAGCAGTGTTGCGGGGTTCGCGTCGTGGGTGCGCTGGCTGAGCGCTCTGCGACGCGTTTGTGCACACTGGCGTCTCTATCCACAAATCCGCATTTGGGACTGGTGTCCCAAGATCTCGGCCCCGCAAGGTGGGTGGGTGACTGACACCACCCGCACCGAAGTAGCGGGCTCCGCGCCTGTGTTGGCGGTGCTAACCGATCCGGAATTGCGGGACGAGTTGGACCGGGTGGCCGCGGCCGTGGGCGTTCGGGTGGTGCATGCCGGCGCCACGGCTCCGGTCAGTCGCAAGACTTGGTCGGCAGCGGGGGCCGTGCTGCTGGACGACGTGGCGGCCGATCGGTGTGGGCAGGCGGCGCTGCCGCGCCGCCCTCACGTGACGGTCCTGACCGTCGGCGAACCCGTGACGGCGACATGGGCGGCCGCCGTCACCGTCGGTGCGCAGCATGTGCTGCGGCTGCCCGAGCAGGAACGGGAATTGATTCGCGAGCTCGCCGAAGCCGGTGAGTCCGCACGCGACGACGGGCTGCGTGGCGATGTCCTCGCTGTCATCGGAGGCTGCGGTGGGGCCGGGGCCTCTTTGTTCGCGGTGGCCCTGGCGCAGACGGCCACCGACGCGCTGTTGGTGGACCTCGACCCGTGGGGCGGCGGCATCGATCTGCTGTTGGGTGGCGAGACCACGCCGGGGCTGCGCTGGCCGGATCTGGCGTTACGGGGAGGACGGCTCAACTGGTCGGCAGTGCGCGAGGCGCTGCCCCGGCACCGGAGAGTCAGCGTGCTATCTGGCACGCGGCGCGGGCACGAGTTGGACGCCGGGGCGGTGCACGCCGTTGTCGATGCCGGTCGCCGTGGGGCGGTCACCGTCGTCTGCGACCTTCCGCGCCGTCTCACCGATGCGAGCCAAGCCGCGCTGGATGCCGCCGACCTCGTCGTTCTGGTCAGCCGTTGTGATGTTCGGGCGTGCGCGGCGACGGGAGCGATGGCACCGGTGCTGGCCTCGATCAATCCCAACGCGGGACTGGTGGTGCGGGGGCCCTCGCCCGGCGGATTGCGAGCGGCCGAGCTCGCCGATATCACCGGGCTGCCGCTGCTGGCGTCCGTGAAAGCTCAGCCGCAACTCGCCGAGCAGCTGGAATGCGGCGGTCTGCGGTTAGGACGGCGCTCCGCCCTCGCGGTGGCAGCCCGCCGGGTGCTAGCCGTGTTGCCGGATAGAGGATCGGTGCAGGGCGGTCGGGCAGCGTGAACGGCTCGCTGATTGAGCGGGTGCGCGAGCGGCTGGCAGCCGAATCCGTTCACCTGGGACCCTCTTTGAGGCCGAGTGTGGTGGCCGACGCGATCCGGGCCGAGGCCGGCGGGATGGTCGGTGATACCGAGGTCCTCACCAATATGCGGGTGCTGCAGACCGAACTGACGGGGGCCGGGGTCCTCGACCCGCTGTTGTGCGCGGACGGCACTACCGATGTCTTGGTCACCGCGCCCGATGCGGTGTGGGTCGACGACGGAAACGGTCTGCGGCGCAGCCATATTCGTTTTGCCAGCGAGGCGGCGGTGCGGAGGTTGGCACAGCGGCTGGCGCTGGCGGCCGGTCGCCGGCTGGACGACGCGCAGCCATGGGTTGATGGCCAGCTGAGAGGCATTGGCTCCGGTGGGTTGGTGGTGCGACTACACGCTGTGTTGCCGCCCGTGGCGGCCGCCGGCACCTGCTTGTCGCTGCGGGTGCTGCGGCCGGCCAGCCAGGATTTGGCGACTCTGACCGCCGCGGGCGCGATCGAACCGCAGGCCGCTGGGCTGGTTGCCGACATCATCGCCGCCCGGCTGGCCTTCCTGGTGTGCGGTGGCACGGGCGCCGGGAAGACGACCCTGCTGGCGGCGATGCTGGGTGCCGTTCCGCCCGCAGAACGGATCGTGTGTATCGAGGAGGCCGCCGAACTGGCGCCTCGTCATCCACATCTGGTGAAGCTCGTCGCGCAGTGCGCCAACATCGAAGGTGTCGGCGAGGTACCGGTGCGCCAACTCGTCCGGCAGGCGTTGCGGATGCGGCCGGACCGCATCGTGGTCGGTGAGGTCAGGGGCGCCGAAGTGGTGGATCTGCTGGCGGCGCTCAATACCGGTCACGACGGGGGTGCCGGCACCGTGCACGCCAACAATCCGGCCGAAGTTCCCGCCCGGCTGGAGGCGTTGGGCGCGCTGGGCGGTCTCGATCAGGCGGCGCTGCACAGCCAACTCGCCGCGGCGGTGCAGGTGCTGCTCCATGTCGCACGGGACCGGGCCGGCCGGCGCCGGCTCAGGGAAATTGCAGTAATGCGCCGAATTCAGAAGCGGGTGCAGGCCATCACGGTGTGGCATGCCGACCGGGGAATGACAGGCCATGCCGAGCACCTGCATCGCTTGCTGCAAAGCAGGATCCCGGCATGAGCGGGTGGGCGACGGGCGCACTGCTGTTGTCGCTCTCGCTCTTGGTTCTTCCTGCCTCGCCGCGGCGCCGGCTCACTCCGAGAACTCCAAACCGCCAGTGGCCGACGGTGTTCGGACCTCGGATGGCCGGTTGCATCATCTTGTGTTTCGCAGGTGCCGCGGTTGTGCTGCTGCCGCTGACGACGGACCTCACCATCGCGATAGTGGGCGCGACCGTGAGCCTGCGTCACCGTCGCCGCCGTCGGATCCGGCACGCCATCGGCGAGGGCCGCAACTTGGAAACCGCGCTCGACGTACTCGTCGGTGAACTGCGAGCCGGCTCTCATCCGGTACCTGCATTCCACGTTGCCGCCGACGAATCCGTTGGCGCAGTGGCGGTATCGCTGCGTGCGGTCGCCGCGCGGGCCCGGCTGGGGGCTGACGTCTCCGCCGGCCTACACGCCGCGGCACGAACGTCGGGTTTGCCCGCGCATTGGACTCGGCTCGCCGTGTGCTGGCAGCTTGCCAGCGATCACGGGCTGGCGATCGCCACCCTCGTGCACGCTGCGCAGCGCGATATCGCCGAGCGACAACGATTCTCGACGCGTGTGTCATCGAGCCTGGCCGGTGCGCGCACAACCGCGGCGATCCTGGCGGGTCTGCCGGTGCTGGGCGTGCTGCTGGGCGAACTCATCGGCGCCCGACCCCTGGAATTCTTGCTGAGCGGGCACACGGGCGGATGGCTATTGGTCGTCGGTTCTGCCCTCGCGTGTGTCGGGCTGCTGTGGTCTGACCGCATCACCGATCGGGTGGTGCAGTGAGTGCGGCGGCGGTCTTGCTGGCTGCGGCGTTGTGGATCGGTCCCGGACCGTCGCTGGTGCGGGCGCGCGCGGGCATACCGGCTCGCGGGCATCGGCGACGCCCGGCGCACAGTCCGGCGCATGGCCCGGCTCCGCTGGCGATCGCATCCAGTTTCGACATCTTGGCGGTGTGTTTGGCGGCGGGCATGGCGGTGCCCGCGGCCGCGGCCGCGGCCGCCGTGTCCGCGCCGCCGAAGCTGGCGCGGGTGTTGCGTCGCGCCGCCGACTTGCTGGCGCTGGGCGCCGATCCCGTTGTCGCGTGGTCAATTCCGCCGGGCCTGCCGGTCGGGGCGGTCGACGTGCAGATTGACGCGCTGCTGCGACTGGCGCGGCGTTCGGCGTCCTCGGGTGCGGCGCTGGCCGGCGCCGTGGCCGAATTGGCCGACCAGATCCGCCACGATGCCGCGCATGCGGCCGCCGGGGCCGCTGAGCGGGCCGGGGTCCTGATCGCCGGACCACTCGGATTGTGCTTTTTGCCGGCGTTCGTGTGCCTGGGCATCGTCCCCGTGGTGGCCGGGCTGGCCGGTGACGTCTTGCAGCCGGGCCTGCTGTGAAAGGAAAGGAAGGCATTGATGATCAACGTGTTTCGCGCACTCCTGGTCCGTGCGGCGGTCTTGGCGACCGACGACTCGGGTATGTCAACGGTCGAGTACGCCATCGGCACCATAGCGGCGGCGGCCTTCGGCGCGATCCTGTACACCGTCGTCACCGGCGATTCCATCGTGTCGGCGCTGACCAACATCATCGGTCGCGCACTCAACACCAAGGTCTAGCCGACAGTGCGGGCGCCGGCACCGTGGAGGCGGCACTGGCAATCGCGACCCTGGTCGTCGTGCTGGTGCTGTGCCTGGCCGGTGTCACCGCGGTGTCGATGCAGGTTCGCTGCCTCGACGCGGCCCGCGAGGCCGCCCGGCTGGCCGCCCGCGGCGACCAGCGCTCGGCGATCGTCGTCGCGCACCGCATCGCACCCGGCGGGGCGCGCGTCGAGGTACGTCGCGACGGTGAATTCCTGGTGGCCACGGTCGTCGCGCGCTCGAAGCTATTGCCTACGATCCAGATTGCGGCGAACGCGGTTTCGGTGGTGGAGCCATCGGCATGATGGCGGCTCGGCCACGCTGATCGCGGCGGCGATGGTGGTGGTGCTGCTGTGGGCCACGGCGGCAGGTGCCTATCTTGGCTCGGTGGTGGTGGCACGTCATCGTGCGCAGGCGGTGGCCGACCTTGCCGCGTTGGCCGCAGCGGCCCGGCTACCATCCGGAGCCCGGGCGGCCTGCGCGCGTGCCACTGTGGTGGCCCGCCAGATGCGCGCCGACGACACCCGGTGTGAGGTGGACGGTCTCGACGTCGTCATCACCGTCGGCGTGGGGGTCGCTTTCGTCGGCGTGGCCATCGCCGCTGCTCGGGCGGGGCCGGTCGAGAACGATTAGTGGACAAAGAATGCCACCGCACCGTGCCCCGACGTATAGTCTGTCGGCGTGATTCCGCAGTGGCGGATCGGACCGCTGGTGTTGCCGGTCCAAGCCTGAGCGGTTGCTGCCAGTGGTGAGTTAGCTGCTATCGCCCGGGGCTTCCGGCAGCCCGGCGGCGGCGAGTTCCTCGTCGGAGGGCAACCGCAGCGAGACGAGTCCGGCGAAGATACCCGGTTCGAGTTCGATCCTGTTGACCGTGACATGCACCGGCACCCACTCGGCGTCGTGGCCCGGCATCCGCAGTACCCGACTGGTAGCGCCGTCGGCGAATTCCGTTGTCATCGACGATATGAGGTGCTCGTCATCGGGATGGACCTTCGGCCTGCCCGTCTTGCTGCCCCGCCAGTCGTAGAAGGTGCAGGGCTCGTCGAGCCATTTCAGCAAAGTCCAGTTGTTGAGGTCGACGAGCGCCCGGTGGACCCCGGCCTGGGCAAGCCCGCTGAGGATCCGCTGCGCCAGATCGTCGGTCGACACCACCGGACCCTTGCGTTCTGTGCGCCAATTGATCGCCCGCGCGACCAGGTGGTCCCGCCCGTCTGGTCCGGACTCCAAACCGGTGCGTGCGACGAAACCTATCCGGATGGCGTTTCCTTGCCAGTCGGTGAGATCCCAGGTGCTGCAGAGCTTTTGGTTCGGCTCGGCCTTGACCGCCATGGCCAGGACCTTGGTTTCGTTCGGGTTGAGTTCGCGCGACGGGAGGTCTTCCGCGAAGGCTCTGCCAAAGGTGACTTCGACTTCGGGATTCTTGCCGCTGTTGGCCAGCGACTCCCGGGTGTCGGTGGCCACGCCAAGGGTCAGGTCCCACTTCACCGGGCCGGGGGTGGGCCGCTCGGGCGGTTCGGCGTCGGCGGGGCCGGTCCACACATGCACACCGTGGATGGAGCCGTCGGACATCACCACCGGTTCGGTGCGGATGATGTGGTCGCGTTTGGGAGTGATGCTGGTCAGGCTTTGGCCGGTCTGCACTGTCTCGGCGATCGCTGTCCGGACCGCGGAGAGATAGGGGCTGCGGCGCAGAAACGACTTGATCGGCACGAGGTTCTTGAGTTGCCGCCCTTGCGCCACTACGGCGGGATCGCCCCCTAGTGTCTCCACGAGAAACCAGTCGTGGGCCATGCGAGCGATTTTACGGCGACTACGCGAGGTCGTATCGGCTCGGGTGAACCGGGCGCCCCGCAGGCCGCCTCAGCGGCTCCGGGCTGAGGTTGCCGCGCGGCCGCCGCCTTGGTAGTTTCCTGCTGCGCCCCGCGTAGTCGGGGCCACGAACGGCTCATCGACGACCGTTCGCCGCCCTGCCCGACAAAACGCCGCCATTTCTTGAGCAGCAGGAAATGGCTCTTCGCACGGGCATGACAAGGCAGCTCCGTGGAGGTCGACCGTCGAGGGGTCGGTCGCCGTCCGCTGGATTGGACAGCTACTGGTGCGGCAGCTGGTCAAGGACCAGTTGCAGCACCAGCGCAGCACCGGCCTTGTCGAGCGGGTCGTTGCCGTTGCCGCACTTGGGCGACTGCACGCAAGACGGGCATCCCAAGCGGCATTCGCATGCTTCGATGGCGGCGGCTGTCGCACCCAGCCAGGTCCGGGCCCGGCGAAAGCCCCGTTCGGCGAACCCCGCCCCGCCCGGGTAGCCGTCATAGACGAAGACACTGGGCAAACCATCGGGATCAGGCCCCACAGCGGTGGACATGCCGCCGATATCGCCGCGGTCGCAACTGGCCACCAATGGCAGCAGAGCGATAGCCGCATGTTCGGCGGCATGCAATGAGCCGGGAATCCGTGGTGCATCAATACCCTTGCGCAGCAGGGCTTCCGGCGTGATCGTGTACATCACCGCGGTGGTGGCCAAAGTGTGTTCGGGCATGTCCAGCTCGACGAAGTCGATCACCTCCCCGGAGAGGCGCCGGCGCAGATACCCCACTACCCGGTGGTTGACTGTGACCGGCACCAAACCCAAGGTGACCGGACCGAACTGGGAGCGTTCCCCGGCGCCCGTGACGGCGATGTCGGTGATCTCCCGCGCGAACGTGGCATAACCGGGCTCCTCGGCGTGTACAAAAGCGATCCCGTCCCCGATATCCAACGCATCGACGACGTAGCTATCCCCTTGATGCAGGTAGACAGCTCCGGGGTGGATGGAGGCCGGGGCCTGACCCACCCCGACGCTGCCCAGTAATCGGCCGGTGTCGGCCTCCACGATGACGATCTGGCCGCCCGTCGAGCCGCGGATGTCCACCCCGTCATGCGGCTCTAGCCCCGGTGCCGGAAAGTACTTACCGTTGCGCCGCCGCAGCAATCCATCGTCGACCAGGCCCTCGACCACCTCCGCGGCACCGAAATCGCGCACCTCGGCTTCGTCGAGTGGTAGTTCTGTTGCCGCACAGAGAAGTTGGGGACCGACAATGTAGGGATTCGCAGGATCGATCACCACCCGCTCGACCGGCTTGCCCAGCAGCGCGGTGGGATTGTGGACCAGATACGTGTCCAGCGGATCGTCGCGGGCGATCAGCACGACCAGCGCGCCCTGTCCGCGGCGGCCCGACCGGCCGGCCTGCTGCCAGAACGAGGCGACCGTGCCCGGAAAACCAGCGAGCACCACCGCGTCCAGCCCAGCGATGTCGACACCCAGCTCGAGAGCATTGGTGGTGGCCAGACCGCGGAGCCGGCCCTGCGCCAGGGCACGCTCCAGCCCGGCGCGGTCCTCGGCGAGATAACCGGCCCGGTACGACGCCACCGCCCGGGACAGCTCCGGGGCGATGTCATCCAACCGAGCCTGGGCGCCCAGCGCGGTCAACTCCGCGGCCCGGCGCGACCGAACGAAGGTCAGGGTCTGCGCCCCTTCGGCGATCAGGTCGGCCATGACGCGCGCCGCTTCGGCACCGGCCGAGCGGCGCACCGGCGCGCCGTTCTCACCGGTCAGATCGGCCCGCAGCGCGGGCTCCCACAGCGCCACCGTCCGGGCGCCCTGGGGCGAGCCGTCTTCGATGACCTCCTCGACCGGAAGCCCGATGAGTTCAGCGGCCGTCACGCCCGGCGAGTCCGTCGTCGCGCTCGCGAAGATCACCGTCGGCGCAGCTGCGTAACGTGCACACAACCGCAACAGGCGGCGCAGCACCATCGCCACATTGGAGCCGAAAACGCCACGATAGTAGTGACATTCGTCGACGATCACGAATCGAAGGCCCCGCAGCAGCACGGCCCAGCGGGCATGGTTGCGCAGTATCGACAAATGGATCATGTCGGGGTTGGAGAACAACCAGCGGGAGCGTTCGCGGGCAAAGCGGCGCACCTCGGGGGGACTGTCGCCGTCGTAAGCGGTGGGTGCCACATCATGTAGCCGGGGAACGGCCGCGGTCAGGGCATGCGCGGCGCGCAACTGGTCGTGCCCCAGCGCTTTGGTCGGTGACAGGTAGAGCACCCGGGCCCGCGGATCGGTTGCCAATGCGTTGAGGACGGGCAGTTGATAGGCCAGTGATTTGCCCGACGCGGTACCCGTACTCACCACCACATGCCGGCCGGCGTGGGCCAGCTCGGCGGCCACGGCCTGGTGTGTCCACGGGCAGCTGATGCCGCGATCGGCGAACGCGCGAACCACGTCGGGCTCGGCCCACGCCGGCCACGCGTGCGGCCGGCCGCTGCGCGGCGGCAGCTCGGCGACGTGGCGCAGCGGCCGCTCGTCTACGTCGGTACCGGCGAGCGCGGCGGCGAGCAGATCGCTGCCGAAACTCGCCATTCCACACCCTCTCGCCACCCGTTGGGGACACAAGTCTGTCGCGGATGCGACGAACATGGTTGACTGATTGCGGTCGCAGCTTCTGTGTTCGTGTCAAACTTTCGCAGGATCGACGTTGCGGCCGC
>CAYNLB010000026.1:0-40826 GCA_964397935.1 uncultured Mycobacterium sp. | reverse complement strand
AGTGTGGATGTCGGGATGGAGATCACCCGGGTCATCGACGAGATGCCCTCAGGCACCGACATCGAGCGCGTCCAACGCCGGCTGCGTGCGATGAGGTAGCCCGGCGTTCACACTCGTTCCAAGTCGACGACCAGCGGCCGATGGTCGGAAATCGGCATCAGCTTCGCCTCGGCGGCGCCACCACGCAGGTTGGGATCGTCGGTCAGGATGTGGTCGAGCTGGCGGTCGGGTGTTTCGGCGGGAAAGGTCGCTGCGACGGCCAGGGCCCGCATACTCGACCAGCGGCGCACGGTGTTCGGTGTCATGTTCAGATCCCCGGTCAGCAGCCGCGGACCCGGGAAGCCCCGCAGGTCGTGGACGAGCCGGCGCAGCTGGCGCCGATTCCAGCCGGGCACGAAGGACAAATGCGTGTTGGCCACCGTCAGGGCGCCCATCGGAGTGTGCAGCTGCGCGATGACGGCCGCTCGCGGCTCTTCATTGACGACCAGCACCCGGTTGGGGCCCGGCAGGTACATGGGAAAGCGCCCGGGAATCCGGGGCAATCTCAGCACCTGCCAACTGGCCACGGGGTATCGGGACAGCAGCGCGATCCCGTAGGCCGCGGTTCCGGGTTGCTCGTGGCCGGTGGCGGCCATCCAGGTCGCACCGGGGGTACCGGAGATCGCGGCCACGAACCGATGCTCCACGGCGCCCATGACGTCGGCGGCCACCGCGGTGAGGTCGGCGCGATCGGACCGCGGTTGCTCGAAGTCGACCTCTTGTAGGGCCAGCACGTCGGGGTCGAGGCGGCGTATGCAGTCCCGCAGCCGCTGCGGGTTCACACCGTCACCGACGGTGCGGCCGTGCAGGATGTTGAAGGTCGCGACACGCATAGGTTTTCGATACCCCTTCCGGTGCCATGCCGTCACCACTCGCCCGGGCTAGCGAGCCCCTGGCGCCCACAGGGCGGCGGTGAACACCGCGCGCAGACAGGCCGACAGCTTCGCGCGCTCACTGCGGGCAGGGATCACGACGGCGGCCGCGTCACACGCACAGGGGCCGACATGTCGGAGGTTTTGCCCGAATCGGCGCAAGTCAAACAGGCTCAACGACGATGCGGCCAGGACGGCCAGGTTCCCCACCCCGTCCGCGGGGTATGACTTGTGCACGATGACACCCCTCGAGACACGCGCCGGCCCGGCCGTGGACCGCACGCAATTGCGGGAAGCGTTGCGTGGGGCCGCGTCGGCGCTCAAGGAGAACGGGCCACGTTTCGCCTTGGCCGGCAGCTATGCCTTGTGGGCCTACGGCGCACCCGAACCCAGCCACGATGTGGATCTGGTGGTAGCCGAAGCCGACGTGGCGGATGCCGTGGCCACGCTCGCCGTACATGCGCCGCGTGCGTCTCAGCGCAACTACATGTTCATACGCGGAGCATTGCCACCGTCTTGCGCGTCACCGGTGAAATCGACGCGTCCAATGCGGGCGCGGTGTCCCTGGCGATACAACATTTTTCGCGGCTGAGGGCTCCGCTGATCCTTGATCTCGGCGACCTGGACTTTCTGGGCGGCGCGGGTCTGGAACGTTGCTCATCGTCAACGAGGACCATCGGCGATCCCGGGTACTCTGCAGCATGGTCACGGGTGGGGCGCTGCGACGGCTCACACAGCTGATTCCCGATCACGACTTGCCCACGGTCGACTCACTCCCCGAGGCCGTCGGGCACATCGCGGCGACGATGCAGGCGCGCACTTCGGCCCGGCAGCACGAACCACGGCGCCGAACACCGTCGCGGGATATCGGATTTACCGGATTCGATGCGAACTTGCCGCTAAAATCGTTTCATCCTTAACTGCGGCAACGGGGCCGCGTCCGAGGGGGAGCGGCGATGAGTGCTCGACGATCGGCTCGCACGGTAGACCCGATCCCTGATGAGTTGCCTCCTTGCCGGAGTGTGGCCGTCAGCGCGGCCGACGGTACCCGGTTGCATGCCGAGGTATTCGGGCCGTCCGACGGCTATCCGATCGTCCTGACGCACGGCATCACCTGCACGATCCGGGCCTGGGCACACCAAATCGCCGACCTGGCCAACGACTACCGCGTCATCGCATTCGACCATCGTGGTCATGGGCGAAGCGGTGTGCCCCGGAATAGGAACTGGCGCCAAAACTACAGCCTCAAACACCTTGCCTCCGATCTGGATTCGGTGCTGGACGCAACGCTGGCGCCGCACGAGCGTGCGGTGGTGGCCGGCCACTCGATGGGCGGCATCACCATCGCCGCCTGGTCGGCGCGCTATCAGCACAAGGTTCGCCGGCGTGCCGACGCCGTCGCGCTGATCAACACCACCACCGGGGACCTGGTGCGCAAGGTGAAGCTGCTGCCGGTGCCGCACGGGTTGTCGCCGGCCCGCGTCCTGGCCGCGCGCGGGCTGATCAACGCGTTCGGTGGGTTTCCGGTCCCGAGTGCCGCCCGCATACCGAGTCGCCGCCTGGTTGCGATGCTGGCGGTCGGGAGGGACGCCGAACCCGGCGTCGCCAGGCTGGTCTATGAGTTCTTCGAACAGACGTCGCCCGCGGGGCGCGCCGGCTGCGCGCGGATGCTGGTCGCTGCGCTGGGTTCGCGGCACCTGGACCTCGACGGTTTGACGGTGCCGACCCTGGTCATCGGTGGCGAGCGCGACCGGCTGACACCGATCAGCCAGTCCCGCAGGATCGCGCGCACCGCCCCCAACGTCGTCGGCCTGGTCGAACTGCCCGGCGGCCACTGCTCGATGCTGGAAGAGCCCCGCGAGGTGAACCATCAGCTGCGGGCACTCGCCGAATCGGTCAACCGGGACATGCGGAGCCGCCGGATCAGCTCATAGCAGGGCGATGACCTCAGCGGCTGCCCGTTGGCCGGACCTGACGGCACCGTCGAGAAAGCCGGTCCACTCGTCCGCGGTCTCGGTGCCCGCCCAGTGGATCGGTCCGACGGGTTCGCGCAACCACCGCCCGAATCGTGTCCATGACCCAGGTGGTACCGCAGCGGTGGGGCCGCCGGGTGCGAATTCTTCCGTGCCCCAACGATGATCAACGTAGTCAAGGGGTTTGAGTGCGTCTTCGCCGAAAAGCGTTGCAAAGCAGTGCAACGCATCGCGGCGGCGCTGCTCACTGGGTAGCGAATCGAAGGTGCGCGAGTCCACGAAGCCCATCAGAATCCCGGGCCCGTCGGCATGCGGGCTGACGTCGAATGTGATGAAGACGGGGCCCTGATCGAACAGCGCCTGGCCGGAGAACCCGTTGGCCCGCCAGAACGGTGTGGAGTACGCCGCGTAGGCCTTGCTGAGCCGGCCCTGCGGCCAATGCTCGGCCAGTTGTTCGTACTCCGCGGGCAGCGGGGGAGCGAATTCGATCGATGCGCGATGGGCCGGCGGAATCGCGACGATGACGAACCCGGCCTCGGCCTGGCCGACGTCGGTTGTGACCGTCACGCCGGCACCGTGCCGGTCGATGCGCCGGACCGGGGCCTCGAGCACCACACGAGCGCCGAGGTCGGCGGCCGCGGCCTCGGCGATCTGCTGGGTGCCACCCGGGAAGCGGTCCTGCTGGGCCCCGTTCTCGACATCGAGCATCCGGTCCAGCCCGCCGGCGGCGTGCACGTATCGGGCGGCGTGCAGCATCGACACGTCGTCGGGTTCGCAACCCCAGGTCACCCGGGCCACGATGGCCAGCAGGTCGCGCGATGAGGCGGTGGCGCGTACCGAGCGCAACCATTCGCCCAGCGACAGTTCGTCGAGCTGATGCGCCCGGCGCGCATCCCAGGGCGCTGCCACCGGGATGTTGCGGGCAATCCTGTCGAATTGCCACCGCAACCTGCCGATGTCGAGCAGACCGGCCAGCGAAAGCTTGGGGATGGTGCCACCGTAGGACCGCGACCAGCCGCGCCAGCGGATCACGTTTCTGCCCTCGTGATGCGTCGGGATGGTCGGGACCTCGAGTTCGGCCGCGAGCGCCAAAACGGCGTCCTGGGTGGGGCCGACGAAAGTGCCCCCCAAATCGGCGGGCAGCCCGGCGACGCTTCCGGTGAAGGATCGCCCGCCCACCCGGCTGCGGCCTTCCAAGACCACCACATCGTGGCCCTGCCGGGTCAGCTCACGCGCCGCCGCGAGACCGGCAAAGCCTGCGCCGACCACGACGACGTCGACAATCCACGGCGGGTTTGTCACGAGCTCTAGTGAACCTCATGTGCGGCTTTCGTAGGGCAAAAGCGCCCAACGTAGTGATCTAGGGGTGATCTAGGGCGCGACGGTCAACCAATCGGCGAACCCCGACGGGTCATGGCGGCCCAGCGCTCCGTGTTCGTAGAGGCCCCAGCCCTCCACCGGCTCCCCGTCGCCGTCGCGGCACACTGCGCGGCCTACGTGGTCGATCACGCCGAAGCCGGATCGCGCGACGATCGCCGGGTCGGTCATGTCGTAGGTGAGCCGTTCGACGAATTTCTCGCCCTTCCACATGCCGTGCAGCCAGTCCGAATCGCCGCCGTAGCCGCCGCCGACATGGATGGGAACCGGCAGCTTGGACTCCACGTCGAAATGAACGGGGGTGCCGTCGGCGGTGGTCGCGTCGATCGTCGCGCCCGTCGGGATGCGGGTGCCGGACCGGTAGTGAATTTTGACCCGCGGCCAGCCCAGCTGCTCGACGCGGCCATCGCGCCAGACCCGCGTGCAGTCGTTGAGCGAACGGAACCCGCTGGGTTCCTCCTGGATGATCAGCACGATCGCGAATTCGTCGAACGCCATCGGTACGTAGAGCCACCACATGCCTTCGAACGGTGGGTCGGCGGGCCTGCCCGCCGGCTCCGGCTCGCCGATCGGCCGGATGCCCCAGGACCGGTCCCGGCTGCCGATCCAGGTCGCCGGGTCTACCGTGATCTCTTCGCCGTCGACGGCGATGCGGCCGCTCCAGGCGCCCAGCTGGGCGAAACGCTGCGCGTCCAGCGTGATTCGATTGCCCGACCGCAGGATGTGCGGCTGTTCCTGGACGACGTCGAACAGGCCTTCCCAGGTGAGATCGACTGCGATACCGTCGGTTTCGTCGAGAACCAGCCGAAGTTTGCGCAGTGGCTCACTGACCTCGATCCGGTAGCCGTTGACGTGCTGATTGAGCCGGTCCTGGTCGATGGCGTCGCACAGGTGCACCGCGGTCTGGGTGTCCCCGCGCCTGATGAGAACGTAGGCGTCCTTCACGCCGAGGTTGGGGTAGTAGCCGATCCCACTGATCAAGAAGATGTTTCCGGTGCGATCGTGGGCGTTGAAGTAGGAGCGGTCGTAGAAGTTGCGGTCCGAGGAGCCAGGCCACGCGATCGGCTGGGGAATCTGATGCACCGGGAACTCGTCGAGCGGGCCAAGTGTTTGCGGCATTAGCGCTCCTCTCCGATAAGACGTTTCATCATTCCGGCGTGGTAGAACAGCGACTCCACATCCTCGGGCTTCGCCGTTTCACCGAAGTGCACCCGCCGCGCGCCGGTGCGCATGAACACACATGCCCACATCACGCCCGAATAGACATAGAACCAGTGCAGGTCACCGATTTCGACGCCGGTGAGCCGCTGATAGGTCGCGCGGACGTCGTCTTCGCGCATCACGTCGGGCAGGCCGGGCAGTCCGGCGAGGGCGGTGAGCTCTTGAAAAACCATGTGCGCGTAAATCATCCACGCCACGTCAAGCTCACGTGGCCCGAGCGTCACCATCTCCCAGTCCAGCACCGCAATCGGTTGGAAGTCGCGGTACAAGACATTGCCCACCCGCGCGTCGCCCCAGAGCAGCACGGGTTCACGCGCGGCCACCTCGGCCGGCCAGTGCTCTTGCAGCCAGGCGAAGGTTCGTTCCAGCAACGGTGATCGGCCGATGTCGGGCACCGCGAAGTCGTACCACGACCGCACCCAGTCGAAGTGCCGGTGCAGTGCGGTGTCGCCGTCTTGCCCGCTGGCGGGAGGGGCCCCCAGCCCCTCGGCCAGAAAGCTGAATTCCTTGGCGGCGTTGGGGATTGAGTGCAGCTCGGCCAGCACGCCGACGGTGGCGTCTTGCAGCTCACGCTGCCGGTCGGCGGGCGCATCGGCGAACCAGTTGTTGCCGAAGGTGTACGGCATCACGTCGGGCGGCACGACGCCGTCGACGTAGTCCATCACAAAGAAGGGTGTGCCCAGCACGTTGCCGGTGGATTCCAGCCAGCGAACCGGGGGAACCGGGACCTCGGTGAGTTCGCCGACCTTTCTGATTACTTCGAACTGGTGGTCAAGCCGATAGGTGGGGAAGACCTGCACGTCCGCAGCGGCGGGCGCCACCCTGGCCACCAGCTTGTGCTCGATCGGCTGGCCCTCTTCCTCCCAGCGGGCGGTCAGGATGATGGTTTCCGACGACATGCCCGTCGAGTCCACGCCGCTTTCCACGGTCACCTCAGGTGTCACCCCGCCGGGCAGCACGGTGGACAGCCATTGCGACATCACACCCGGCAGGGTGCTGACATCGCGGCTGGAGCGTTGTAGTCGGTCGACGCTATCGAGCACCGGTTCGGTGGCCACGGGGTGCCTCCGTTCTTTGAGACTTCTGCGCGGCAATTACGATACGGTAGGTAGCGTTATGAAAGCAGACCCGTCCACCCTTGACAAGGCCCCCGGCGCCGGCCGCCCGCGGGACCCGCGTATCGATTCGGCCATCCTATCGGCGACCGCGGAACTGCTTGTCCAAATTGGCTATTCGAACCTGAGTCTGGCCGCGGTTGCCGAACGCGCCGGCACCACGAAATCCGCACTGTACCGCCGATGGTCGAGCAAAGCCGAACTGGTGCACGAGGCGGCGTTCCCGACGGCGCCCACCGCCCTCGAGGCACCGGCCGGGGACATTGCCGCCGATGTCCGGATGATGATCGAGGCCACGCGTGATGTGTTCACCACCCCGGTGGTTCGGGCCGCGCTGCCCGGTCTGGTGGCCGACATGACGGCCGATCCCGCGCTCAATGCCCGAGTGATGTCGCGATTCACCGGCCTGTTCACCGCAGTGCGGGTGCGGCTGCGTGAGGCCGTCGACCGGGGTGAGGCGCATCCGGATGTGGATCCGGACCGATTGATCGAGTTGATTGGGGGAGCGACGATGCTGCGGATGCTGCTGCGCCCGGAAGAAGAACTCGACGATGCGTGGGTGGATCAAACCAGTGCCATCCTCGTGCACGGGGTGACGCGATGACCGGGCGGCTTGCGGGCCGTGCCGCGATCGTTACCGGCGGCAGCCGCGGGCTGGGCCGGGCGATCGCGCTGGCCCTGGCGACGGAGGGTGCGGCCGTGGCCGTGGCCGGGCGCACCGAACGGGTATGGGATGTCCGGTTGCCGGGCACCATCGGTGAGACGGTCGCCGACATCGAGGCGGCGGGTGGGCGTGCCGTGGCGATCCGTGCCGATCTGACCGACCGCGACGACATCGCCCAACTGGTGCGATCGGCGAGGGAAGCGCTGGGGCCCATCACGATTCTGGTCAACAACGCCGCCTTCACCGCGCCCGGTCGCCCACCGGCGCCCGGCGCGGAACCGCAGGCCAAGCCCGTCAAAGCGGCGCCGGCCGGCGGCAAACCCGGGTGGCCGGGGTTCGTCAGTACGCCGTTGGCCGCATATCGCCGGCATTTCGAGATCGCGGTCTTTGCGGCCTACGAGCTGATGCAGCTGGTGTGCCCGGACATGATCGACGCGGGTGGCGGCTCGATCGTCAACGTCACCTCGGTCGCGTCCAGGCTGCCCGGCGATGGGCCCTACCCGGATCGCAGCGGCGGGGTCCTGCCCGGGTATGGCGGATCCAAAGCGGCCCTCGAGCATCTCACCCAGTGTGCGGCATTCGATCTCGCCGACCACAACATCGCAGTGAACGCGCTCTCGCCGTCGAAACCGATCCTCACGCCGGGACTTGCCTACTATGCCCGGGAATTCGACGACACCGCTCCGGCGGATGAATTCGCCCAGGCTGCAGTGGAATTGGCCCTGGTCGACGCCGCCAAGGTCACCGGGCGCACGATCGGTCATCTGCAGGCTCTCGACGGCAGTTTCCGGCCCTTTGAGCTGGGCTAGGGGGCCGTGGCACTGAGAAGCAACCACCGCGCATACCGCCCGGATATGGTCTTCGCCCACCGTGCCCTCTTCGACCGCCGCCGCCAACGCCGGCAGCTCCGGCGGCAGCGGCGGACCGGTCAGTGCGCGTCGCGGCCGGATCCGGGCCGCGAGCCTGAACCGGCGGGTGATTTCTTTGGGCGTGAGGCGAAGCCGCGCCCACAGCATGCCGCGCACCTTTGGTACCAGCCCGGTGCCGTCGGGCGGATCGGCGATCTCCGCGAAGAGCCGGTACATCAGGCCCCGGTTGGCGCGCTGTTGGGTCTCCAGCCGGTCGGCCACGTCCACCCGGAAGTTGTTGCCGACCACATCGGATGAGGTTTCACGCAATGCGTTGTGGGCGGCGTCGATCGCGTCAAGAGCAGCCCAGATCCGCTCTTGTGCCTGCTCGGCATTCATCGGGGTACCCACGTCGCCAAGAGTATCGAACAAGTGTGCGATTCAAGGCGGCGACAGGCCGCACCTGTGGATGAATCGCCGACTGTGGATAACTGCCCGGCTGACGTGCCACCATGGGGCAAGCCAGTGCCGCAACAGCGGCAGGCGACCGGTCGATGTGGTGTGCCAATGCCTGGTATGGACAAGCCGACGGGGCGCGTCGTTGCCCTGCTCGTGCTGCTGCTCGTGGTCGCCGCCGCGCTGCGCGGATACCTGCCGGCGCCGGCCCATGCCGGGCGCGGCGAGGCCGTCAGCAGTCGGGCGGCACTGATCTTCGTGATCGCGGCCCTGGGCGCAACGCTCGCGCTGCTCGCGGTCGCGGTCGTCGCGCGGTTGCGGGATCCGCGGGCGCTGGCACCACGAGCCGGCGCACTGTCGGAACTGGCGGGCACGGGTAAGGGCCGGCCGAGCTGGCGCGTGTTGCTGATCGGGCTCGCGGTGATCGCGGCCTGGCTGCTGGCGGTGGTGTTGCTGAACCGATTATTGGCAGCCCACGGGTTCGAAGCTGCTCCGCCCGCATCGGATATGAGCGCGCCGCCGTCGGCACCCGGCACCGCCCCGCCCCGACAGCAGCACGATCGTGGCGACAGCGGGGACATGTTCGCGGTCCTGCTTGCGGGCACGGTCCCGATGCTGTTGCTCCTCCTCGCGGGAACGATCGCCCTGTTGCGACGACGGTGGCGGGCGCCGACTCCGGACACCATCGCCGACGAACACGTCGAACCCACGGCGCCGGCGACGCGTTCGGAATCGCTGGTGCGGGCGGCCGAGCGCGGACTGGCCGAGATGACGAACCTCGGCCGGGAACCACGCGAGGCGATCATTGCCTGCTACGCCGCGATGGAGCGCGAGCTCGCCAATGTTCCCGGGGCCGTGCCCCAGGAGTTCGACACCCCGAGCGAGGTGTTGGCCCGCGCGGTCGACCACCACGCGTTGCACGCCGACAACGCTGTGCAGTTGGTCAACCTGTTCGCCGAGGCACGGTTCAGTCCCCACGTGATGAACGAAGGCCACCGCGACGAGGCGGTGCGCGTCCTTCGGCTGGTACTCGACGAACTGGGGTCACGGAGCATGGTATGAAAAGAGTTATCCTCCTGGGTATTTGGCTCATCGTCGGGATAGAGTTGTTGGCGCTGATCCAGCGTGATCACCGTTTCGTGTTGGCGGCCTCGGGTATTGCGCTGGCTCTGGTGCTGCTCAAGGTCCGTCGCGTCCTGGGGCGCGAACCCGAGCCGGCCGTCGACCCGGAGACCGACGATCTCGGGGATTCGTTGCGCCGCTGGCTTTCCACCACCGAGACGACGATTCGGTGGTCGGAGTCCACCCGAGCGGACTGGGACCGGCACCTGCGTCCGATGCTTGCGCGGCGGTACCAAATCGCAACCGGCCAAAAGCAGTCCAAGGACCCTGCGGCATTTCATGCCACCGGACGGATGCTGTTCGGCGACGAACTATGGGAATGGGTCAATCCCAACAACGTCACCACCCGTAGTGGTGACCGCCGACCCGGTCCCGGCCGGGTGACGCTCGAGGAGATTCTGCGAAAATTGGAGCAGGTATGACACTGCCGGCCGCCATGCCAGCGGGTACCACCACCGCACACTGTGCCGCGGTGCTCGACGAAATAGAGCGTGCGGTGGTGGGCAAACGCTCGGCGCTGACGCTGATCCTCACCGCGCTGCTCGCGCGCGGCCATGTGCTCATCGAAGATCTGCCCGGCCTCGGCAAGACGCTGATCGCCAGATCCTTTGCCGCCGCACTGGGACTGCAATTCACTCGCGTGCAGTTCACCCCGGACCTGCTGCCGGCGGACCTGCTCGGATCCACGATCTACGACATGCAATCGGGCAGCTTCGCGTTCCGCGCGGGGCCCATCTTCACCAATCTACTGCTCGCGGACGAGATCAACCGGACGCCGCCCAAGACCCAGGCGGCGCTCTTGGAGGCGATGGCCGAAGGCCAGGTGAGCATTGACGGCGAAACACATAAATTGCCGGAGCCTTTCATCGTTCTCGCGACCGACAACCCGATCGAGTACGAGGGCACCTACCCGCTACCGGAGGCGCAGCTCGATCGGTTCGCGATCCGGCTGGAACTGCGATACCTCTCGGAACGGGACGAGACCTCGATGCTGCGGCGCCGCCTCGAACGTGGCTCGGCCGAGCCCACGGTCAATCAGGTGGTGGATGCGCATGACCTGCTGGCGATGCGGGAATCGGTCGAGCAGGTGACCGTACACGAGGACGTTTTGCACTACGTGGTGTCGCTGGCCAATGCCACCCGACACCATCCGCAGGTCGCGGTTGGCGCCAGCCCGCGCGCCGAGCTCGACCTGGTTCAGCTCGCCCGCGCTCGTGCGTTGTTGCTCGGCCGGGATTATGTGATCCCCGAAGATGTCAAGGCGCTCGCCATTGCGGCGGTCTCGCACCGAATCACCCTGCGTCCGGAGATGTGGGTACGCAAGATTCAGGGCGCCGACGTAATCGGAGAATTGTTGCGCCGGTTGCCGGTTCCCCGGACAAGCGGGCCGCAAGCGGGAAGCGGATGACTTCAGCGTGATCGAGGGTCATGAAGCCGAGTTCAGCTGGCGCGCATCATACTTGACGCGATCGATCGCCACGTGCGCGGGCGTCGTGCTGGCCGCGGCCGTGATCGGCGCACAATGGCGGCTGATCGCATTCGTGGCGCCACTGCTCGGCGTGCTGTGCTCGCTCAGCTGGCAGCTCCCGGTGCCGACGATCCGGGTGCACGGCGACCCCGATGTACAGCGATGTTTCGAGAACGAACCGGTGCGGCTGCGGGTGTGGGTAACCGAAGATGGCGGGGCTCGGAGGTCTTCGGCGGTCGAGGTCACGGTTCCGGATGTCGAGGGAATGCAGCTGGACGTCTTCGAGTCGGATTCCCGTCGAGCGAAAACCGTTGCGGCAACGGCGCCACGCTGGGGCCGATACTCCATCCCGGCCCGCGTCGACGTGATCGCGCGCGGTGGGCTGCTGATGGGAACGGCGACCGTCGCCGCCGCCGACGTCATCGTATTTCCGTTGACGCCGCCGCAGTCGACGCCAATCCCGCAGATCGAGTTGCTCGACCGCCTCGGCGCCCACCTCACCCGGCATGTCGGGCCGGGCGTCGAATACGCCGACATCCGTCCCTACGTGCCCGGCGACCAACTGCGCGCGGTGAATTGGCCGGTGAGCGCGCGCCGCAGGGAGCTGCACGTGACGCAGCGGCTGACCGACCGCGCCGCCGACGTGGTGGTGCTGATCGACACCTATCCGCAGCCGGCAGGTCCCGCGAGTATCGCCACGGAACGTGTGGTGCGCGGTGCGGCGCAAGTGGTGCAGACCGCATTGCGCAACGGTGATCGCGCCGGGGTCGTCGCCCTGGGCGGCAACCGCCCGCGGTGGCTTGGCGCGGACATCGGGCAGCGCCAGTTCTATCGGGTGCTCGATACCGTGCTCAGCGTCGGCGGCCGATTCGAAAACACCACGGGCACACTGGCGCCGCGGGCCGCGGTGCCCGCGGGCGCCATCGTCATCGCATTCTCCACGCTGCTCGACACCGAATTTGCGCTGGCTTTGATCGATCTTCGCAAGCGTGGTCATGTGGTGATCGCCGTCGACATTCTCGATAGCTCTCCGTTCGAACGCGAGCAGGATCCCCTGGTGGATCGGATGTGGGCGCTGCAGCGCTCCGGCATGTACCGCGACATGGCCACCGTCGGTGTCGACATTGTGTCGTGGCGGGGGGAGAGCAGCTTGGAGCAGTCGATGGGTGTGCTGCCAGATCGGCGTCGTCGGGCGCGGGGACGGCTGCGGGGGTGATCGCGACATGACGATCCTGGCGCGGCTGGGGGCACCCGTGTTGTCGACGGGATTCGGCGTGCTGATGGTGGGCTTGGCCGCCGTTGGGTCCCACGGGGGGGCGGTTGCCCTGCCGACGGCGGCACTGATCGCCGTCGGGGTGGGAACCGTATCCCGTCCGGCCGCAACGCTTGCCGTGCTGCTGTCGGGAGCCACGATCATGCTGTCGGATCCGCCCCTTGCGATCGTCGCGCTGTCCGGACTGTGCGCCGCCGCCTACCTGGTATGCCGCCATGCGGTCGGCGGGGTGTCGGGGAGCTGGGCGACAGCTGTTGGCGCCGTTGGTTTTACGTCTGCCGGCCTGGTTGCGACGTCGTTCCCGTTGCAGTTGCCGTGGTTGCCGGTGGCCGCGCCGCTGGCGGCATTGGCGGTTTATCTGCTGGCCACGCGGCCGTTTTGGGGCTAGCGCAGCAGCGCGGCGGCGTGATCGGCCAGGTCGAGCACGGGCTGCGGGAAAACGCCCAACACCACGGTGACTGCGGCGCATACCGCAATCGCGGCCTTGCTCAAAATGCCCGGCGCCACCACGTGCGGGGTGTCGTCGGTCGCTTCGGTGAAGAACATCGACACGATCACGCGCACGTAGAAGTAGGCGGCCACCCCGCTGGCGACCACACCGACGATCACCAGCGGCGCCGCCCCGCTCTGCGCGGCGGCCTTGAACACGGCAAGCTTGCTGACGAACCCACTCGTCAGCGGGATTCCGGCGAAGGCCAGCAGGAACATCGAGAACATCACGCCCACGATGGGTGAGCGCTGCCCGAGCCCCGACCAGTGCGACAGGGTGGCGTCTTCGACGCCGTCGGCGTTGCGGATCAGGCCCACGATGGCGAACGCGCCGACGGTGGAAAAGCTGTAGGCCAGCAGATAGAACAACGTGGCGGAAAGCCCGCCGGGGTTGTCGGCGATCACACCGGTGAGGATGAAACCGACGTGGGCGACCGACGAATAGGCCAGCATGCGTTTGACATCGGTCTGGTTCACCGCGGTGATCGTGCCCACCGCCATGGTCAGGATCGCAATCGTCCACAGCACCGGCCGCCACTGATCGTGCAGCGGGGGCAACGCGACGTGGACCACCCGGAGCAGCGCGCCGAACGCCGCGACCTTGGTGGCCGCCGCCATGAACCCGGTGATCGGGGTGGGTGCGCCCTGGTAGACGTCGGGAATCCACGAGTGGAAGGGAACCGCGCCCACCTTGAACAGCAGGCCGACCGACAGCAGCGCCACGCCGACCAGCGCCGTCGAGCTGTCGCCGTGCTCCGTTAGCCCGTCCCGGATCCCGGTCAGCAGCAGCGTGCCGGTCGCGCCGTAGAGCAGTGCCACACCGTAGAGGAAGAACGCCGACGAGAACGCGCCGAGCAGGAAATACTTCATCGCCGCTTCCTGCGACAACAGCCGCCGATGACGGGCCAGGCCGCACATCAGGTACAGCGGCAGCGACAGCACTTCCAGCGCGACGAACATCGTCAACAGGTCGTTGGAGGCGGGGAAAACCATCATGCCGCCGACCGACAGCATGAGCAGCGGGAACAACTCCGTCTGGGCACCTCCGGCGCGCTCGGCCTCGCGCTCGGTATCGCTGCCGGGTACCGCAGACGCCTGCGGGGTAAAGGAATCCAGCCCGCCCGAGCCGGCCGCTTTGGCCCCCACGGCAACCGTGCTCGCAGCCCTGGTTTGTGTCCGCTCGGCGATGAAGATGACCGCCATCATCGCGACCAGTAAGACGGTGCCCTGCAGGTACAGCGCCGACCGGTCGATGGCCACCGCGCCGAGCACCGCGGCGCGGCCAGAAGTTGGAACCGATCGGCACACCGCAATCACCGCGATGAACGCCGCGACCAGTCCGCCCAGAGCAAGCGTCACCTGGGCGGTGTAGCGAATGCGCCTGGGCAAGAACGCCTCCGCCAGAACACCAGCCACGGCGATGCCGAACACGATCAGCATCGGGCACAGCAGGAAGTACTCGATGCTGGGGGTGGGCAGGATCATCATCGCGGTCCTTCAGCTGTCCGGGGTACGCCAGTACCTGCTGGCACGCTCGGCGCGGGATCGTGCTGGCCGATGGTGGTCATGGTGTTCTCGACGGCCGGATTGACCAGGTCCAGCACCGGCTTCGGATATACGCCGAGCGCGATCAACAGCGCGATCAACGGTGCGACCACGATCAATTCACGTGCCTTGAGGTCACCGATGCGTTCGTTGCCGCTGGCCACCGGCCCGGTCATCACACGCTGGTACAGCCACAGCATGTACACGGCCGACAGCACCAGCGCGGTGGCGCCGAACGCGGCCACCAGCCAGTACCGGTTGAAAGTTCCCAGCAGCACCAGGAATTCGCTGACGAACGGAGCCAGACCGGGCAGTGACAGGGTCGCCATGGCCGAGACGAGGAACGTGCCCGCCAGGACGGGGGCCACCTTCTGCACGCCGCCGTAGTCGGCGATCCTGCGGCTGCCGTGGCGGGAGATCAGGAAGCCCGCGATCAGGAACACCGCCGCCGTGGACAAGCCGTGGTTGAGCATGTACAGCGTCGAGCCGCTCTGCCCCTGGCTGGTCATCACGAAGATGCCCAGGATGATGAACCCGAAGTGGGAGATCGAGGTGTAGGAGATCAGCCGCATGATGTCGGTCTGGCCGATCGCCACGATCGCGCCGTAGACCACACCGATAACGGCCAGCACGACGATCAGTGGCCGGAAATACGTCGAGGCGTCGGGGAACAGCTGCAGGCAGTAGCGCAGCATGCCGAACGTGCCGACCTTGTCCATCACCGCCATCATCAGCACCGCGGTCGCCGGTGTGGCCTCGACCGCGGCGTCGGGCAGCCAGCGGTGGAACGGCCACAGCGGGGCCTTGATCGCGAACGCGAACATGAAGCCCAAGAACAGCGCCTTGAACACCGCGGGGTCGGCGCCATAGCGGCCGGACGCCACGCCGGCCACGATGTCACGGAAGTCGAAGGTTCCCGAACCGTGCTGCGCGGTGACCACGTACAGCCCGATCACCGCCGCCAGCATGATGAGCCCGCCGAACAGGTTGTACAGCAGGAACTTCACCGCCGCGCGCGACCGGCCGGGACCCCCGCCGAAGCCCCCGATCAGGAAGTACATCGGCACCAGCATGGCCTCGAAGAACACGTAGAACAGCAACACGTCGAGCGCGATCACCGAGATCAGCACCATCGCTTCGATGGCCAGCGTCAACGCGAGGTAGGCGTGCACGCCCCGGGTGCGTTCGCCTCCGTCGTTCCAGCCCGCTATCTGCAATACCGGGATGAGCACCGCGGTCAGCAGCACCAGCACCACCGCGATGCCGTCCACGCCCAGGGAGTAGCCGGCTCCGAAAGCCGGTATCCACGGATGGCTTTCGACGAATTGGTAAGTCGCACCCCCGGTGTTGAAGCCGACGGTGATGACGATCGCCACCGCCAGCGTGAGCACGCTGATGGCCAGGCCTGTCCACTTGGCGAGCTGTCGCAACCCGGGAGGCATCAGGATGATCAGCACCGAACCCGCCAGCGGCAGCAGCCACAGCACGCTCAGCCAGGGAATGTCGTTCAGGAAAGCCCCGTTCACCACAGTTTCACCGCCAGGATCAGCGCGACCACCAGCACCGCGCCCGTCAGCATCGACAATGCATAGTTGCGGGCGAAGCCGGTTTGCATTCGCCGCAAGCGATTCGAGGTCATGCTCACCAGCGCCGCCAGCGCGTTGACCGAGCCGTCCACACCCGCGTTGTCGACTTCGACCAGCGACCGGGTCAGTTCGGCGCCCGGGCGCATGAACACCTCCTCGTTGAAGGTGTCGCCGTAGAAGTCCTTGCGGGCGGCCGTGGTCAGCGGCGAGACCGCGAGCGGGGCCGCCGTGGGGATGGGCGCGGTGGCGTACATCCGGTAGGCCACCACGATACCGATCGCGACGACACCCAGCGCGACGGTGGAGCTGACCCAGACCGGGATGGCGTGGGTGACTTCTTCGTGAGCCCCGACGACGGGCTCGAGCCAGTGCTGCAGGGTGCCGCCCACCGCCAGCAGGCCACCGGAGAACACCGAGCCGAACGCCAGCAGGATCATCGGCCACGTCATCAGGCCAGGCGCCTCGTGCGGATGGCTGCCGGGGGCCCACCGCTTCTCGCCGAAGAAGGTCATCAGCATCACCCGCGTCATGTAGAACGCGGTGACGCCCGCGCCCAGCAGCGCGGCCCCGCCCAGCGCGTAGCCTCGGATGCCGCCCGCGGCCAGCGCCGCCTCGATGATGGCGTCCTTGGAGAAGTAACCCGCGAACGGCGGCACACCGATGATCGCCAGGTAGGCCAGACCGAACGTGGCGAACGTGATGGGCAGCGCGGCTCGCAGGCCGCCGTAGCGGCGCATGTCCTGTTCTTCATCCATCGCGTGGATCACCGCGCCGGAGCCGAGGAACAACCCGGCCTTGAAGAAACCGTGGGTGAGCAGATGCATGATGGCGAACGCGTAGCCGGCCGGGCCCAGGCCGGCGGCCAGCACCATGTACCCGATCTGGCTAATCGTCGACGCGGCCAGCGCGCGTTTGATGTCGTCCTTGACGCAGCCGATGAACGCCCCGAGCAACAGCGTGACGGCGCCGACGATGACCACCGCCAGCTGCGCGCCGGGCGCCAGATTGTAGAGCGGATTGGACCGTACGATCAGATACACGCCGGCGGTCACCATGGTGGCGGCGTGGATCAGCGCGGACACCGGGGTGGGACCTTCCATCGCGTCACCCAGCCAGGCCTGCAGCGGAACCTGCGCGGACTTGGCGCAGGCGCCCAGCAGCAACAGCAACCCAAGCGCGTTCAGCACGCCGCGGCCGGCCGCCGGTGCGCCGGCGAACACTCCGGCGTACGACAGGGTGCCGAAGGTGGCGAACATCAAGAACATGCCCAGGGCGAGGCCGGCGTCGCCGACCCGGTTCATCACGAACGCTTTCTTGGCCGCCGTGGCCGCCGACGGCTTGTGATACCAGAAACCGATCAGCAGGTAGGACGCCAGGCCGACACCTTCCCACCCCACGTAGAGCACCACGTAGTTGTCGGCGACCACCAGCAGCAGCATCGAGGCGAGGAACAGGTTCAGGTAGCCGAAAAATCGGCGGCGGTCCGGGTCGTCGGCCATGTAGGCGACCGAATAGATGTGGATCAGCGACCCGACCCCGGTGATCAGCAACACGAAGCACATGGACAGCTGGTCGATCTGCAGGCCAAAGTCGACCTGGAGTTGGCCGACCGGGATCCAGGTGAACAGCTTCTGGTGGATGGTGCGGTCGTCCCCGGCGCGGCCGAGCAGATCGGCGAGCAGCGTCGCGCCGACCCCGAAGGCCGTCACCGCGGTCGCGCAGCCCAGCCAGTGTCCCCACGGGTCTGTGCGTCTGCCGCCGAACAGCAAGATGGCGGCACCCGCCAATGGCAGGGCCACCAGCAGCCAGGTGTAGTCAGTCATCTTGGCGTTCTCAGCCTTTGAGTAGGTTCGCGTCGTCGACCGACGCCGATTTGCGGGCACGGAAAATCGTCATGATGATGGCCAGGCCGACGACAACTTCACAGGCGGCCACCACCATCGTGAAGAACGCGATCATCTGCCCATCCAGGTGGCCATGCATCCGGGCGAACGTGACGAACGCGAGGTTGACCGCGTTGAGCATCAACTCGACGCACATGAACATCACGATGGCGTTGCGGCGCAACAGCACACCCGCGGCCCCAATGGTGAACAGCAGCGCCGAAAGGTAGAGGTAATTGGCGGGATTCATGACGCACCGCCTTGTGACAGGCTCGGGCTCGATTCCCGGGACGGGGTTTCTTTGCCGTCCGCGCCGCGGCTGCGCAGCATCGGCGACACCGACAACTCCGAGTACGAACCGTCGGGCAGCAACGCGGCCACGTCGACCGCGTTATGGCGTGCGTAGACACCGGGGCCGGGCAGCGGCGTGGGGTGGCCGCCGGGCCGGAATCGCTCCTCCGAAAGCTCCCGCTGGGTCTTGCGGCGCTCGAAACGCTCCCGGTGCGCCAGCACCATCGCCCCGATGGCCGCGGTGATCAGCAGCGCACTGGTCAGCTCGAACGCCCAGAGGTAGCGGGAGAAGATCAGTGCCGCCAGCCCTTCCACGTTGCCGTTGGCGTTGGCGGCGGTCAGTCCGGCGAAACCACCGCTTGCCGCGTTGCCGATCGACGCGATCAGCAGAACGCCGAACCCGACACCGGTTGTCACCGCGGCGACGCGTTGTCCGCGCAGCGTCTCCTTCAGTGATTCCGCCGAATCCACGCCGATCAACATCAGCACGAACAAGAACAGCATCATCACCGCGCCGGTGTAGACCACGACTTGGACGACGCCCAAGAACGGCGCCTCCTGGATCATGTAGAACACCGCGAGGATGATCATCGTCATCGCCAGGAACATCGCCGAATACACCGCGTTGACCGCCATCACCACACCGAGCGCGCCGATCAGCGCCAGCGCGCCGAGTACCCAGAACGTCACGGCCTCACCGGTGGAGGTGCGGATGATCGCCTCGGCCGCCAAATTCGCGGTGGTCACCGGGGGCCTCCGGCCTTCTCGGACTCGCGCAGGCCGTCTGCGGTCACGTTGCCCTGGTAGTAGTCCTTGTCGGTGGCGCCGGTCGCCCGGGGATGCGGCGGCGCGGTCATCTCGGGGAGCAACGGGGCCAGCAGCCGATCCTTCTCGTAGATCAGATCGGCACGGTTGTCGTCGGCCATCTCGTAGTCGTTCGTCATCGTCAGCGCCCGGGTGGGGCAGGCCTCGATGCACAGGCCGCAGCCGATGCAACGCAGATAGTTGATCTGGTAGACCCGGCCGTAGCGTTCTCCCGGCGAAAATCGTTGCTCTTCGGTGTTGTCCGCGCCCTCGACGTAGATCGCGTCGGCGGGGCAGGCCCACGCGCACAACTCGCAGCCGATGCATTTCTCCAGGCCATCGGGGTACCGGTTGAGTTGGTGACGGCCGTGGTAGCGGGGGGCTACCGGGCCGGGCTTTTCCGGATATTCCTCGGTGACGTGCTTTTTGAACATCGAGCCGAGCGTGACCCCGAATCCGGCCACTGCGTCTAGCGGACGTCTAAGAAAATTAGTCACTTACTTTCTCCTTGCTCGCGGCCGCCAGGGGCTGCGGGGATTTCCCTGGCAGCGGCGGTGTCGGGAATGCTGGCGTGCTGCTTTCGAGGCCCGGGAGCTGTTTGGCCTGGCGGCGCAGCTGTCGTTCCATCGCGCGAATACTGGGCGTGCTGAACGGCTTTCGCAGCAGCAGCACCAGCGCCACTGCCACGATGACGCTGCTCACCACCAGCATCGGGGTCCAATGCGCATACCCTTGGTTGCGCAGCGTGCGGATCACCGCCGCGATCAACACCCACACCAGCGAGCCCGGGATCAACAACTTCCAGCCCAGCCCCATGAACTGGTCGTACCGTAACCGTGGCAGGCTGGCCCGCAGCCAGAAATAGACGAACAAGAAGGTCCACATCTTGGCGGTGAACCAGAGCACCGGCCACCACCCGGTGTCGGCGCCCGCCCACATGTTCAGTGGCCACGGGGCATGCCAGCCGCCGAAGAACAAAACTGTGGCAAGCGATGACACCGTCATCATGTTGACGTACTCGGCCAGCATGAACATCGCGAACTTCAGCGACGAGTACTCGGTGTGGAATCCCGCGACCAGCTCACCCTCGGCCTCGGGCAGGTCGAAGGGCGCCCGGTTGGTTTCACCGACCATCGAGATCAGGTAAATGATGAACGACGGCAGCAGCAGGAACACGTACCAGACCCGGTCCTGGGAGGCCACGATCTGCGACGTCGACATGGAGCCGGCATAGAGGAACACCGCGGCGAACGACAGCCCCATCGCGACCTCGTAGGAGATGACCTGGGCGGTGGAGCGCACGCCACCCAGCAGCGGGTAGGTGGACCCCGACGCCCAGCCCCCGAGCACGATGCCGTACACCCCGATAGCCGACAGCCCCAGGATGAACAACACCGCGACCGGCAGGTCGGTCAGCTGTAGCGGCGTCCGGTGGCCGAACACCGACACCTCCGGGCCGAACGGGATGAACGCGAAGGCGGTGAACGCGGGGATCACCGAGAAGCACGGCGCCGCGAAGTACACCAATTTGTCGACGCCGCCCGGCGTGATGCTTTCCTTGAGCGCCAGCTTGATCCCGTCGGCCAGACTCTGCAGGGTCCCCCACGGCCCCACCCGGTTGGGACCGGGCCGCAACTGCATCCAGCCCAGTATCTTGCGCTCAAGCAGAATCGCGACCAGCACGTTCAGCATGAGGAACACGAAGATGGCCAGCGCCTTGCCCAGCACCAGCCACCAGGTGTCGTGTCCGAAGGCGGCCAAGCCGGTCATGGGCCCACTCCAATCCGCACAACGCTGCCCAGCGTTACGCCCAGGTCCCGGTGCACCGCCGAACCCGGTGAGTTCAACGGAAGCCACACCACCCGGTCGGGCATGTCGGTGATGATCAGCGGCAGGCTGATCGATCCGCGGGACGTGCTGACGGTGACCGCGTCGCCGTCAGCGGCGCCGATCTCGGCCGCCGTGTCGGGCGACAGCCGCACCACGGGTTTGCGCGCGGTCCCGGCGAGGTGCGGTTCACCGTCTTGCAGCCGTCCGTTGTCCAGCAGCAGCCGCCACCCGGTCAACACGGCTTCACCCGGCCCGGGTTGGGCCGGCCCCGGCGTCGCGGTGTCGGGTGCCCCGATATCCAGGGGGGTGCGTTTGCCGTCCCAGGAACCCAGCGCGGCGAATTCCGCGCGGGCCGCTTCGACGGTAGTCATCCCCAGATAGACACCCATTTCGTCGGCCAGCGCGTCGAGCACCCGGTGGTCGGATTGGCCGGCTTGCTCGGTGGTGTCGCGCGGCGCCGGTTGGAACCCGCGATAGCGGCCCTCCCAGTTGACGAAGGCACCGGCCTTCTGCGTCGTCGGCGCGACCGGAAACACCACGTCGGCGCGCTGCGTGACGGCGCTGTGCCGCAACTCCAGGCTGACCACGAACCCCGCGGCGTCCAGCGCGGCCAGCACCGCTTCGGGATCGGCGAAGTCGTCGGGTTCGACACCGCCGACCAGTAGGGCGCCCAGTGTCCCGTCGGCGGCGGCGGCCAGGATGCCGTCGGCGTCCCGGCCACTGCCGGCGGGCAGTTCGTCGACGCTCCATGCCGCGGCCACCTGCGCGCGGGCGGTCTCGTCGTCGAGTGGACGGCCACCCGGCAGCAGCGCGGGCAGCGCCCCGGCCTCCAGCGCGCCGCGCTCGCCGGCCCGGCGGGGGACCCACGCCAGGCGGGCCCCGGTGGCGTCGGCGAGCCGGGCCGCGGCCGACAATCCGCCCGGCACCGTCGCCAAGCGCTCCCCGACCATGATCACCGCACCGGGGGTGGAGAGCAGCTCACCCACCTCGCCCGTGGCCAGCCCGTCCAGCGCCGCCGCTTCGGCGCCGGGAACGGTTTGGATCAGCCGGCCCGACATCTTCGTCAGCGCGCGGGTGGCGAACGGCGCAACGGCGTACACCGGCACCCTGTGTTTGCGCGCCGCCTTGCGCAGCCGCAGGAACACGATGGGCGATTCGTCCTCCGGCTCGAATCCGGCCAGCACCACCACCGGGGCCGATTCCAGGTCGGAATAGCTGACACTCCGCCGGCCGGCGACGCGGGACGCCAGGAAGTCGGCCTCCTCGGCCGAGTTCGGGCGCGCGCGGAAGTCGATGTCGTTGGTGTCCAACACGATTCGCGCAAACTTGGAGTAGGCGTAGGCGTCTTCCCAGGTCGCCCGGCCGCCCACCAGCACACCCGCACGTCCGCGGACCGCCTCGAGTCCCTGTGCCGCCGTCGCCATGGCATGCGACCACGATGCGGGCACCAGCGAGCCGCTGGGGTCCTTGGGGTCCCGGATCAACGGAGTGGTGATCACGTCCGGCTGGGTCGCGTAGGTGAAGGCCCACCGGCCCTTGTCGCAGTTCCATTCCTCGTTGACTTCGGGGTCGTCGCCCGCCAGCCGGCGCAGCACCTTGCCGCGACGGCGGTCGGTGCGCTGGGCACACCCCGAGGCGCAGTGCTCGCACACGCTGGGGCTGGACACCAGGTCAAACGGGCGGGCCCGGAAACGGTACGCGGTCCCGGTCAGCGCGCCCACCGGGCAGATCTGGACGCTGTTGCCCGAAAAGTAGGAGTCGAAGGGTTCATTGGCGTAAATGCCGACCTGCTGCAGGGCGCCCCGCTCCTGCATGTCGATGAACGGGTCCCCGGCGATCTGCTCGGAGAACCGCGTGCAGCGGGCACAGAGGATGCAGCGCTCGCGGTCCAGCAGCACCTGAGCGGAGATGTTGATCGGCTTGGCGAAGGTGCGCTTGACGTCGGTGAAGCGAGAATCTGCGCGGCCGTTGGACATCGCCTGGTTCTGCAGCGGGCATTCGCCGCCCTTGTCGCACATCGGGCAATCCAGCGGATGATTGATCAGCAGCAGCTCCATCACACCGTGCTGTGCCTTGTCGGCGGCGGCCGACGTGAGCTGGGTGTGCACGACCATGTCGTCGGTGGCGACGGTGGTGCACGATGCCATCGGTTTGCGCTGTCCCTCGACCTCGACCAGGCACTGCCGGCAAGCGCCGACCGGCTCCAGCAGCGGGTGGTCGCAGAACCTCGGGATCTGGATGCCCATCAGCTCGGCCGCGCGGATCACCAAAGTTCCCTTGGGAACGCTGATCTCGTTGTCGTCGATGGTCAGAGTCACCATGTCCGGTGGACGCACCTCGCCGCCGGCTTCAGGTTCGGCCGCACCAGAAACAGAAGTCATGAGCCCCTCAAGCCTTTCCGTTCGGCGTCAACATGGAGTCTCGGGGGTCGAACGGGCATCCGCCTCCTTGGACATGGGCGACGTACTCGTCGCGGAAGTACTCGATCGACGACATCACCGGGCTGGCGGCGCCATCGCCCAACGCGCAGAACGACTTTCCCAAGATGGTGTCGGAAATGTCCAACAGCTTGTCGATGTCCTCGCTGGTGGCTGGGTTGGTTTTCGAGCCGGTCTCCAGCCGCTCGTAGATCTGGTCCAGCCAGAAGGTGCCTTCCCGGCACGGCGTGCATTTCCCGCATGACTCGTGCTTGTAGAACTCGGTCCAGCGGCGCACCGCACGGACCACGCAGGTGGTCTCGTCGAAGATCTCCAGCGCCTTGGTGCCCAGCATCGAGCCGGCGCCGCCAACACCCTCGTAGTCGAGTGGCACGTCGAGGTGCTCGTCGGTCAACAGCGGGGTGGACGACCCGCCGGGCGTCCAGAACTTGAGTCGGTGCCCGGCCCGCACCCCGCCGGCGTAGCCGAGCAACTCCCGCAGGGTGATACCCAGCGGTGCCTCGTACTGGCCGGGCCGGGCGACATGCCCGGACAGCGAATACAGCGTGAAGCCAGGGGATTTCTCGCTGCCCATCGACCGAAACCAGTCGACGCCGTTGAGGATGATCGACGGCACGCTGGCGATCGTTTCCACGTTGTTGATCACCGTGGGGCACCCGTACAACCCGGACACCGCGGGGAAGGGCGGCCGTAGCCGCGGCTGGCCGCGCCGGCCCTCCAGCGAATCGAGCAGCGCGGTTTCCTCACCGCAGATGTAGGCGCCGGCGCCGGCGTGCACCACCAATTCCAGATCGAAGCCCGAACCGTTGATGTCGCGGCCCAGGTAGCCGGCGTCGTAGGCCTCGGCCACCGCGTTCTGCAGGCGGCGCAACACCGGCAGCACTTCACCGCGCACGTAGATGAACGCATGGCTGGCCCGGATCGCGTACGCGGCGATGACGACGCCTTCGATGAGCATGTGCGGTGTCGCCAGCATCAGCGGAATGTCTTTGCAGGTACCGGGTTCCGATTCGTCGGCGTTGACCACCAGGTAGTGCGGCTTGGCCGCCGCGCCGGTGTCACCCTGGGGAATGAACGACCACTTGGTCCCGGCCGAGAAGCCTGCGCCGCCGCGTCCGCGCAGCCCGGAGTCCTTCACGGTGGCGATCACGTCGTCGGGCTCCATCGCCAGGGCCTTCTTCATCGCCGCATAGCCGTCGTGGCGGCGATAGGTCGCCAACGTCCACGACTCGGGGTCGTCCCAGAAGCGGCTGATGACGGGGGTCAGCGGCGTGGCCTGAGTGCTGGTCATGACTGGGCCTCCCGTGGAGCCGGTGCCTGCATCCCGTTTTCCCGCGCCACCTTCAGCCCGGCCAACGTGGCCGCGCCGGCGCCGCCCTGGCCTTGGTCGGGGCGCTGGTCGGCCAGGCCGGCCAGAATGCGTGACGTCTCGCGGAAGGCGCACAGCGGAGCGCCGCGCGTGGGCGACGCCGGCTTGCCGGAACGCAGCGAGTCGACGAGGTCGCGCGCCGATTCCGGTGTCTGGTTGTCGAAGAATTCCCAGTTGACCATCACCACCGGTGCGTAATCGCAGGCGGCGTTGCATTCGATGTGCTGCAGGGTGACCGACCCGTCGGACGTGGTCTCGTCGTTGCCGATCCCCAGATGCTCCTTGAGGGCGTCGAATATGGCGTCACCACCCATGACGGCGCACAGCGTGTTGGTGCAGACGCCGACGAGATAATCGCCGGTGGGGCCGCGGCGATACATCGTGTAGAAGCTCGCCACCGCCGACACCTCGGCTCCGGTCAGCCCCAACTGTTCGCCGCAGAACTCCAGACCCGCCGGCGTCAGGTAGGAGTCTTGCGCCTGCACCAGGTGCAGCAGCGGCAACAGCGCCGAACGCTTGTTGGGGTAGCGGCCGATGATCTCCTTGGCGTCAACCTCCAGCCGTGCCCGTACCTCCGGTGAATACGACTGTGGCGCACCTTCGGTCACGAACGCGTTGGGCTCGTCAGGCGGCGGACCCAGCCGGATGAACACCGGCTGGCCTTGCGGGCCGGTCACCGGTCAACCCCGCCCATGACCGGGTCGATGCTGGCGACCGCGGTGATCAGGTCGGCGACCATCCCGCCCTCGGACATCGCGGCGACCGACTGCAGGTTGGTGAAGGACGGGTCGCGATAGTGCACCCGGTAGGGGCGGGTACCGCCGTCGCTGACCATGTGCACGCCCAACTCTCCGCGCGGCGATTCGACCGCGGTGTAGACCTGGCCCGCGGGAACCCTGATGCCCTCGGTGACCAGCTTGAAGTGGTGAATCAGAGCCTCCATCGAGCCGCCCATGATTTTGGCGATGTGCTCCGGCGAGTTGCCCAGGCCGTCGGTGCCGACTTTCAGGTCGGCCGGCCAGGCGATCTTGCGGTCCTCGACCATGATCGGACCGGGCTGCAACTTGTCCAGGCACTGCTCGACGATCTTGATCGACTCCCACATCTCTTTGACGCGAATAATGTAGCGCCCGTAAGCATCACACGTGTCGGCGGTGATCACGTCGAATTCGTAGTTCTCGTATCCGCAGTAGGGTTCGCTCTTGCGCAGATCGTGGGGCAGCCCGGTGGAGCGCAGTATCGGTCCGGTGATGCCCAGCGCGATGCAGCCGGTCAGGTCCAGGTAGCCGACGCCTTCGGTGCGGGCTTTCCAGATCGCGTTTTCATTGAGCAGATCACCCATTTCGCGCAGCGGTTGCCGCAATTGTTCGAGGGCCTGGGCGATCTCGCTCTTGGCGTTGGGCGGTAGATCCTGCGCCACCCCGCCCGGCCGGATGTATGCACTGTTCATCCGCAAACCGGTGATCGACTCGAACAGGTTCAGGACGATCTCGCGGCCCCGGAAACCAACGAACATCGGAGTCATCGCGCCCAGTTCCATGCCGCCGGTCGCCAGCGCGACCAGATGCGATGAGATCCGGTTGAGCTCCATCATCATGACCCGGATGACGCTGACCCGCTCCGGTATCTCGTCGGTGATGCCGAGCAGCTTCTCCACGCCCAGGCAGTAGGCGGTTTCGTTGAAAAACGGTGACAGGTAGTCCATTCGGGTCACGAAGGTGACGCCCTGGGTCCAGTAACGGTATTCGAGGTTTTTCTCGATTCCGGTGTGCAGGTAGCCGATTCCGCAGCGGGCGTCGGTGACGGTTTCGCCCTCGATCTCCAGGATCAGCCGCAGCACTCCGTGGGTGGACGGGTGCTGGGGGCCCATGTTGACGACGATCCGCTCACCGGGGTCCGCATTGCGCGCGGCCTCGACGACCTGTCCCCAGTCCTGGCCGCCGGCGACCACGACCCTCTCGGGGCCTTCTGGGGCGCCACCGTCGGGCGTCGAGTCAGTGATTGTGCTCATCAGTTGTAGGCTCTCCGCTCGTCGGGCGGGGGTATCTGTGCTCCCTTGTATTCGACGGGAATGCCGCCTAGGGGATAGTCCTTGCGTTGCGGATGCCCATGCCAGTCGTCCGGCATCTCGATCCGGGTCAGCGACGGGTGTCCGTCGAAGAGGATCCCGAAGAAGTCGTAGGTTTCGCGTTCGTGCCAGTCGTTGGTCGGATAGACCGCATACAGCGAAGGGATGTGCGGATCGCTGTCCGGCGCAGCCACTTCCAGGCGGACACGGCGATTGTGGGTAATCGACTGTAACGGGTAAACGGCGTGCAGTTCGCGGCCCGACTCGTGGGGGTAGTGCACCCCGCTGACACCCAGGCACATCTCGAAGCGCAGTCCCGGTTCGTCGCGCAACCGCTGGGCGACCTGCGGTAGCTTCTCCCGGCGAACGTGCAGGGTCAGCTCATCGCGGTAAACGACGACTTTTTCTATCGCGTCTTCGAATTCGACACCGCTGCGCCGCAGCGCCTCGGCCAGCGTGTCGACCAGGTCGTCGAAGTAGCCGCCATAGGGCCGGGGGCTGCCGCCCGGCAGCGTGACCTCGCGCACCAGCCGTCCGTATCCGGACGTGTCGCCGGAACCCGAAATCCCAAACATGCCGCGGCGCACGTTGATTACTTCTTCGTCGGGGGACGGGGGAGCGCCACCCACCTCGCTGGCGGCTACTTTCGGGTCGTGGTCCGGTGAGCTCATCGCAGCAGTCCGCGCATCTCGATCGTGGGCCGGGCCGACAGCGCCGCCTGCTCGGCTTCGGCGATGGCGTGTTCCCGATTGACGCCCAGCGGCATCTCCTGAATCTTCTCGTGCAGCTTGAGGATTGCGTACAGCAGCATCTCCGGCCGCGGCGGGCAGCCCGGCAGGTAGATGTCCACCGGAACCACGTGGTCCACGCCTTGCACGATCGCGTAGTTGTTGAACATCCCGCCGGAGGATGCGCACACACCCATGGCCAGCACCCACTTCGGTTCCGCCATCTGGTCGTAGATCTGCCGCAGCACCGGCGCCATCTTCTGGCTGACCCGCCCGGCCACGATCATCAGATCGGCCTGCCGCGGCGTCGCCGAGAACCGCTCCATGCCGAACCGGGCGAGGTCGAATCTTGGCCCGGCGGTTGCCATCATCTCGATCGCACAGCAGGCCAGCCCGAACGTGGCCGGCCACAGCGAGTTCTTGCGGACGTAACCGGCCACCTTTTCGACCGTTCCCAGCAGGATCCCACCGGGTAGCTGTTCTTCGAGACCCACGTCCTACCTCAATCCCACGTCAGGCCGCCGCGGCGCCACACATAGGCGTAGGCCACTAAAACCGTGAGCATGAACACCACCATCTCGACCAACGCGAACGTTCCCAGCGCGTCGTAGCTGACCGCCCAGGGATACAAGAACACGATCTCGATGTCGAAGACGATGAACAACATTGCGGTCAGGTAATACTTCACCGGGAACCGCTGGCCACTCGCCGCGTCCGGACCGCTGACCGGCCTGTCGGTCGGCTCGATCCCGCACTCGTAGGCCGCCTGCTTCGAGCGGTTGTACCGCGAGGGGCCGACGAGGCTGGCGATCGCAACCGATCCCACGGCGAAGGCCGCGGCTATCGCTCCCAGTACCAGGATGGGTATGTAGACGTTCAACTCGCTCCATGATCCGTCGTAAGGGCCGCTGGTCCTGCGGCCGGGCGGTGGCCGGGCTGCCTGTGACGTGCTCAGGCTGTGTGACGTCACAGTGACCCCCAACATAGCGTCGCGACGGCGGGTGCGCTTTGCCGGGGTGGGGGTATTCGTTTGGAGTTTGTGTCGCCGCTACGGGGCGCGTCGCCGCCGCCCGCCCGCCCCGACGGCGGGACGGCATAGACACCGCGCCGCCGCCACGTGTTATCGCAGGTGAAGCCCGTGACCGCGGAAGGTCTCGGCCGCGTGCGCTAGCGCGTGGGGGTGCGCAGGAGTCCGAGCACCGTGCGGCCCAGCACGATGGGGTCTAGTGGATGCGGTACGGCGCCTTCGGCGCGCGACCAACTGGCTAACCAGGCGTCATCCGGGCGGCCGGTGAGCACCACGATCGGCGGGCACGTCGCAAGTTCGTCTTTGAGCTGTTTGGCGATTCCCATGCCCCCGGTGGGCGTGGCTTCCCCATCGAGGATGGCCAAGTCGATCCCGCCCTCATCCATGCGCCGTATCACCATCGGGGCGGTCGCCACTTCGACGTAGGTCAACTCGGGTAGGTCCGGGTGCAGATGCTTGCCCAGCGCCCGTATCACTTGTTCGCGGGTTTCGACGTTATCGCTGTAGACCAGGATCCGCAGGGCGATAGTGGAGTCGGACACGGTGCAGATGGTACTGGTGTCGCCCCGGTCCTACCGGGTCGCCCGTACAAAGATGGCTTCTGCGGCTGCGGTCGCCGTCGCGCCGATCATGCCGACCCTGTTCCAGCCCAGGTCGAAGCGCGATCGATCGACCTTGGTTTCGCCGGCGACCCTGATCGATCCGTCGTCCAGCTCGGTGATCGTGACGGGCAGTGGCAGCGGTGCGGTGATGCCTTTGATCGTGAAGTTGGCCCGAAGGTCGGCGCCCTTGCCTTGCGTCGGGTGCACCGTGGTGACGACGACGCTGATCTCACCGAAGCGCTCGACGTCGAAGAAGTCGGCCGAGCGCAGGTGCCGATCGCGGCGCCCGATGCCGGTGTTCAGCGAGGCTGCACGGATATCGAGGCGGCCGAAAACCGCTCCCTCCCCGGTCAGTTGGCCGTCGCCGGTGAACTCGGTGAAGCGGCCTTTGACCCTCAGCAGACCCCACATGTTCTTGATCTTGAAGGTGATGGCCGAACGACTCGCAGCAAGGTTCCACACGCCGGCCGCGTCCGGATCATTCAGCAGTGTCTCCAGAGTCGTCATCGTGGCCTCCTTGTCTGATTGCTCAACTTCTCCTCGGCCCGCGTCGTCGCTCGAGCGAACCGATCTAGTCGATCAACGGCGCGATGTCCGCGGGATCGAAGTACTCGTCGATGCGGTCGATCAGGCCGTTTGCGCCCACCCTGATCACGATGCAAACCCGCATTGAGATCGACTGGCCGGCATGGCCGGTGGCATGCAGGATGTGCTGCTGGACGAAGCCGGTGTCGAAGAGTCGACGGTCGAGAATCTCATAGTGACGTTCGGTGGTCGCGGTGATGAACCAATCGATGACCCGCAGGGCGCGGGCCTTCTCGTTGTCCCGGCGCTCACCCACCCGCCATACCGCGATGTCGTCGCTCCACATTCGGTCGACCGCGGCCCGGTCGCCCTTCTCGATCGCCGTGAACAGGCGGTCGGCCACGTCGATGATGGTCTGCGCAGAAGTAGCGGGCAAGGCACCGCCTCCTCTCTACTTGTCCGGCTGTTCGCTGTCGTATCCCGGGTGGGCCACCGCCAGCCGGCGTCGCACCAGCGTGCGCAGGCAGGCGATGACCTCCGGGCCGGGGCGCCCGTCCATCTCACCGGACCGGATCGCGCCGGCCAGCTTCTCCTCGTCGGCGAAACCCAAGCGGGCCAGCGCGGCACGATAGTCCGCCGCGCCTTCGTCCAGCAGTTCACGCTCGACGATGCGCAGGGCGTTGGCGGCCACCCTGGCGTGGAAGTTGACCTGTCCGCTGGTTGCCGCCCGGACGTCGGCTTCCAGGAACTCGGCGACCGCGGCCACGAGTTCGACCGCGAGGGGGCGACCGTAGGGGCCGATCACGGGCTCGCCTCGAGCAGGTTGAGTAGGTCCCATTCGGTTTCGCAGACGCGGCGGCCGATCGTGGCCAACTCCACCGAGCGGAATTGACCGCTCAAGTGCCGCTCCGCCTGGTACCGGCAGATGACGCCCCAGCGCAGCGTGGCCAGCACCAGCCACCAGTGAAACGTCACCCGGTCGACGGTAGTCGCGCTGGCCTCCTCATAGGCGCGCAGGAAGCTCTCGATGCTGCCGAGGCCGCCGGCACCCAGGCTGGCCGGAGCGCCGAACCGCCAGGCCCGGATGCAGAACCAGGCCAGATCGTCGTATGCCTCGCCGGCGTGCACCAGCTCCCAGTCGAGGACGGCGGCAAGGTCGGACCCGTCGACGATGAGGTTTCCCATCCGGTAGTCACCGTGCACCAGAACCTGCGCCGACGGCTCGGGCTTCGGGGGCCGGTTGGCCTCGAGCCAGCGAAAGACCCATTCGAAGGTGGCGGTGGTGTCATCCATCGTGTCGAGCCGCTCGCGCCACTGGGTGAGTTGGTCGTCGTGGGTCAGGCCGGGCAGGTGCGGGTCGGCTTGATGAATGGCGGCCAGCGCCTGCGCGCACTGCCGAAGCAGTTCCGTGCGGCGTGCTTGTCCGTCCTCGCCGTCGAGCCGGCGCTGGATACGGCGGACGATCGTCTCGCCCTTGATTTCATCGCAGATCAAGAACGGATTGCCCAGTGCGGCGGGTGAATCATCGGCGACCAAGATGTGGGGGACCGGTGCGCCGGCAGCGGCGGCGGCGGCCTGGGCGCGGGCCTCCAGCTCCATGCCGGCGTGCACGTCGTCGGGGGGCCCGGTGCGCAAGATCAGCGATCGGCGTTGCCCGGCGGTGACGGCGTCGAATGCCCACGTGGTGCGGCTGGCGCCGCCGGTCAGTTCGCGCAGGTTGTCGATCGTGGTGCCGGTGCCGAGCACCGTCGCGAGCACCCCGGTCAGTTTGGGCGACAACTCCGCCGGGTCGTTGTGGGGCGTCACCGCTTGCCGAACTTGAAGAGCCGCTGGGCCACCCGGCGGATCTGGATCTCCTCGGCACCCTCGGTGATCCGGTAGCGACGGTGGTGGCGGTAGATGTGCTCGAACGGTTCGTGACGGCTGTAGCCGAGCCCGCCGAAGATCTGCATGGCCCGGTCGGCGGCGTCGCACACCAGGCGGTTGGCACGGTAATTCGCCATCGACACCTTGTCGGAGACTTCCATGTGGTGGTCACGATCCAGGTGCCAGGCCGCGTATTGCACCAGCAGTCGCACCATCTGGGCTTCGGTCTGCAGTTCGGCCAGCGGCCATTGCACGGCCTGGTTGACCGCCAGCGGCTTGCCGAACACCGTTCGTTCGCCGGCGTAGTCGGCGGCACGGTCGATGCAGTATTGCGCCGCACCCAGGCTGCTGGCGGCCTGCCGAATCCGGTTCTCGTGCAAAAACGTTTGGGCGACCTCGAGACCGCGGTCGACCTCGCCGAGGATGGCGTCGGCAGGCACCCGCACGTCGGTCAGCCGGACTTCGCCGTGATCGGTCGGCATGTTGAATGTCCACCAGTAGTAGGGGACGCTGAACCCGGGCGTATCCGTCGGGACCAGGAATGCCGTGATGCCCCGGGCCTGCCCCGGCTCGCCGGAGGTGCGGGCGAAGACCAGGTCGTGGGTGGCGCGATGGACGCCGGTGTTGAACCGCTTGGCGCCGTTGATTACCCACCCATCTCCGTCGGTTTGGGCGTGGGTTTCCAGCCAGGTTGCATCCGAGCCGTGCTGCGGCTCGGTCAGGCCGAATGCCATGGAGCGCTCGCCGGTGATCAGCGCTTCGGACCACAGTCGCCGTTGCTCATCGGTGCCGAACCGCTCCATCATGATCACCTGTGGAAAGTTCCCGACGATCGACGACTCGTTCTGCAGGTCATTGTGTAGACCAAGGCCCTTGTGCGCCAGATGCTCCCGGATCACTGCCATGTCGACGTTGGTGCCGTCACGGCCACCCAGCGATGCCGGCAGACCGTAGCGCAGCCATCCCGCTTTGTCGGCCCTCCTGCGCATCTCCGCGAGCAGGTCCTCCCATTCCCGGGTCGGGATGCCGTCGTTGTCCCAATCGGTGCGGGCATGTTCCCGGCGCCGGTCGAAATACTGGATGTGTTCGCGTTCCAACGGTTTGATCTCGGCCTCGATGAACTCGTCCATCTCGGCGAGCAGTTTCGGAAGATGTTCCGGGAGAGTGAAATCCATGGTGATCTCCTTAGGCGCCGTACAGGGTTTTCTTCCAGACCGTAGCCAGGGTCGTGATGGCATCCTCGTCGCCGATCTCCAATCCCAGGCCCCTCGGACCGCTCGAAGCGCCGACGAAGACGGTGGTGAAGTTCTCGAACAGCAACGCGATGGCCGCCGCGGTGTGTTGGGGGTTGAGCTCGGTTCCGTAGCCCTGCTCCTGGGCGCGGCGGACGGAGGACGCCACGATGTCCATACCGAACCGGCGGAATTCGTTCTGGACGTGAGCGAACCGCTGTTGGGTAGCCGCCAGCTGCGCCACCGCGATCATGATGCCGATGTTCTGCTTGAACATGTTCCAGTAGCCGGTGACCACCGAGGTGAAGAACGCGTCGTCGTCCGGAGAGTCCGGCAAATGCAGGCTCAATCCGGACGGTGTCACCACGTCATGCAGGAAGGACTCCGCCAGCGCGGCCAGCAGGTCTTCCTTGTCGGTGAAGTACCGGTAAAAGACCGCCGGGGATTTTCCCGCTGCCGAGGTGATGTCGGCCAGCGTGGTGCCGTGAAAGCCCCGTTCGGCGAACAGTTTACGGGCGGCCTGCTCGATGGCCGCCCTGGTCTGGCGGCCTTTGGCGGTCAGGGTCCGCCTTGTTTCGGGCGTCGGCATCAGTTCCGGATCCGGTCCCCGGCGCGCAGCAGAGCGCTCGGCAAATCATGACCGACAAGCGATTTCGCTATGCCGGCGGCTCTGATGGCGGCCTGCAGATCGACGTCGACGTCGATATCGCTGTCGCGCAGCAGGTAGACCAGGTCCTCGGTGGCGATGTTGCCGGTGGCGCCCGGCGCGAACGGGCACCCGCCCAGCCCGCCGACGGAGGCATCGAGTCGGGTGACTCCCGAGCTGACGGCCGCGTAGGCGCTGGCCAGCCCGGCGCCGCGGGTGTTATGGAAATGCCCGCCCAGGGGCAGGTCGCCGATCACCGGACGCAGTTGTGCGATCAGCGAACTGACCCGACGGGGCGTGGCGGTGCCCACCGTGTCGGCGATGCAGAACCGGTCGACACCGCGCTCGCGGGCGGCGGCGGCGATGTCGAGGACGCGCCGGGGCGGGGTGGGGCCCTCGAACGGGCAATCCCATGCGGTGGCGACGATGACTTCCACGGTCACGTGGCCGTCGTGCGCGATGGCGACGATCTCATCGATCTGGTTGGTGGCCTCCGCGGTGGGTCGCCCCACGTTGGCCTCGCTGAAGGCGTCGCTGGCCGCCACCACGTATTCGATCGACCCCAGCCCCGCGGCGACCGCACGCTTGGCGCCGTTGGGGCTGGCCACCAGGGCGGAGAACTCGATGTCGGGGTAATCGTGCAAATGGGCGGCGAGTTCGGCGGCGTCGGCCATCGACGGCACCTTGGACGGGGAAACGAACGCCGTGGCCTCCACCTCGCGTACCCCGGTGGCGGCTACGGCGGCCAGCAGTTCCAGCTTGGCCGACAACGGGATTGGTTTTTCGATCTGCAGGCCGTCGCGCAGCGACACCTCGCGAATGTCGACGTGGGTCATAGCACCGCTCCTCCTCATCGCTTCGTCCCCCGCAAGCGGGCGGTACCCCCACTGCATCGTCGCCGGTGCGGTCATAGCACCTCCTCGGCGCGCAGCTCCTCGAGCTCCGCGGCGGTCTTGCCCAGCAGCCCGATGTAGACGTCATCGTTGTGTTGGCCCGGACGGGCGGGGCCGGCGTTACGCACGCGGCCCGGTGATTCCGACAGCACGGGCACGATGCCCGGGCCCAGGACATTCCGCTTGATTCGTTCGTCGTAGTGCTCGACCAGCATGCCGCGGGCCCGCAGCTGCGGGTCCTGAACCACCTCCGCGACCGTGTTGATCGGACCCGCGATCACCCCCACGGCGGACAGTGTCTCGATGATCTCGCCGGGTTGGCGCTGCGCGGCCCAGTCGCCGATGACCTCGTCGAGTTCATCCTGGTTGCGCCCGCGTGCGACATGCGTGGCGAATCGGTCGTCGGCGGCCAGCTCGGGGCGGCCCATTGCCTTGCACAGGCGCGCGAACACGGTGTCCTGGTTGGCGGCGATCACCACCCAGGAACCGTCGGCGCTGCGGTAGATGTTGGACGGCGCGATGCCCTCCAGCCGGGTGCCCGACGGGCCGCGCACCACACCGCCCGCGTCGTAGTCGGGAATGGTGGATTCCTGCACCGCCAAACACGATTCGGTCAGTGCGACATCGACGACCTGGCCACGCCCGGTGATACTGCGCCGGTACAGCGCGGCCAGCGCGCCCTGGGCGCCGAACATGCCGGCCAGGCTGTCGCCCAGCGACAGCGCCAGCCGCGGCGGCGGCCCGCCGGGGAAACCGTTGAGGTGCCGCAACCCACTGGCGGCCTCGGCCACCGAGGCGTAGCCGGCCTTGTGCGCGTCGGGTCCGGTCTGCCCGTAGCCGGAGACCCGGACCAGGATGACGCCCGGGTTTCGCTCGCTGAGCACGTCGTAACCCAGATTCCACTTCTCCAGGGTGCCCGGACGGAAGTTCTCCACCACGATGTCGGATCTCTCGACGAGATCGAGGAAGAGGTCCCTGCCGCGCGGCCGGCGCAGATCCAGCGTGACGGTCCTTTTGTTGCGCGCGTGCACCGTCCAGAAGACGTGTTGCCCGTCGACTTCGGCCTGGCCCCAGGTCCGTAACGGGTCCGGGGCACCGGGGGGCTCCACCTTGATGACGTCGGCGCCCATGTCGCCGAGCAGCCGCCCGGCGAACGGTCCGGCGATCAGGGTGCCCAGCTCGAGCACCCGGATGCCGTCCAGCGGTCCAATGGCCGGTGTCACCGCGCCCCCGCGAAGTCGTGGCGGACCAGCCAGTCGGTGACGATATCGACGGCCGCGCGGAGCTTGTCGCGCTGGTCGGGTCCTGCGTAATAATGTGTGGCGCCGGGGATTTCGTGCATCTCCTTGTCATCGTGCCCGATCGCCTCGAAGAGCCGCCGGGTGTGGCTGGGTGTGCAGGCGTCATCGGCCAGGTTACCGATCACCAGCGCCGGGACCGCGATGTCGCGCCCACAGGTTATGCCGTCGCCGCGCGCGTCGTCGTAGCTCCACTGCGACAGCCAGCCGCGCAACGTGGAGTAGCGGGCCAACCCCACCGGGCTCATGTTCACCACTGCAGGATCGCCCAGGTAGCACGTTCCCGGGACGCGTTCGTTCGGATCGACGGTGGGATCCAGCCAGCGCGGGTCGGCCATGGTGCCGTGCACGACGAAGCAGAATTCGTCGTCGGGGCGACCGTCAGCGGCGAGTTTGGCCAATTTTTCCTTGACCCACGCGGTGATACGGCGGTTGCGGTCGATCTGCGCCTGGCGGTACCGCGCAAGGAATTCTTGGCTGTAGGGGGGCTGGTTGGGGTTGCCGGGGTTGTAGAGGTCGAGCTCGGGATCGCGCTTGGTCGGGTCGGATTCGTCGAGGATCGATGCGTCCAGCCATTCGGTCAGCGTGCCGTGCCGGCTGATGTGCGCGGCGAGCAGCATGATGCCGTCGGCGGCGGTCAGGTCGAGTGTGGTCAGGTCGGGGCCGTCGCCGGACGGGCTCGACGTGATGGTCGGGTGCTGGGCCTGCTGCTGGTAGAACATTGACAGCGAGCCGCCGCCGCTCCACCCGGCGAGCACCACCTTGGAGTAGCCCAGCCGCTTTTTGGCGTCCTTGATGCACTCGCCGAGGTCTTCGACCACCTTCTCCATCAGCAGCGCCGAATCCGTGCCGCGGAACCGGCTGTTGCAGTAGATGACGTGGTGTCCGGCCCGGGCCAGCGCATTGATCATCGGCAGATAGGCACCGCCGCCGATGGGATGCATGAACACCAGCACGGTGTCGGACGGTTTGTCTTTCGGCTTGAGTAGATAGCTCTCCAGCACGGTGATCTCGGCCAGCCCGCCGTAGACGTCGCGGACGCCGGAATTGTTCTGGAAAGCAACGAGATAGGGGATTCGATCGTAGTCGTGGCGGGCGGTCATGTTCAGTGCTGCCCGAGGTCGTGTGCCAGCACCTCGGCCGACGGGGTCAGTCGGCGGCGGGTATCGACGGCGATCACCTGCCAGTCGACGCGCGCGTATTCGCCGAACTTGCGGCGTGCCCTTTCCCGGGCCTTCTCTGGCGCGCCGTGGTGAACGCCCTGGGGCGCATGCGAAATCAAGCCCGGGGGCATCGCGATGCCGTATAGGGAACCGCCGTGGAAAAAGGCGATCTCGTCGTAGTCGACGTTGCGGTGATACCAGGGCGTGCGCTCGGTGCCCGGGACGCTTTCGGCCGGTTTGGGCAGGAAGTTCATCACGTAGACACCGGTGGCTTGCATGAACAGATGCACGGTTGGCGGCAGGTGCACACTGTCGGAGGTGATGACGTTGTAGTCGGCGATGTTGAACGTAAACGCGAAGTTGTCCCCGCGCCAGCCCTCGACGTCAATCGGGTTGTGTTGGTAGTAAAGGGTAGTCGGGCCGCCCCCGTGCATTAGGCGGACCTCGTATTCCGCACGGCCGTCATCGTCGATCGGGGCCGGTTCCGGGATGGTCGCCTGGGACGGGTCGAACGGGAAATGTCGGCCCAATGCTCCCGGCGGAGGGACGCGCAGCTCGTCGGTGGTTTCGATCATCAGCATTGTCGTCTCGGCATCCGGCACCTGGCGCCAGGTGCACGCCTTCGGAAGGTAAACCCAGTCACCCTCCCGGTAGCGCAGCCGCCCGAACTCGGTCTCGGCCAGGCCGGCGCCCCGGTGGACGAAGCACAGCAGGTCTCCGTCGACATGACGGGTGAAGAACGGCATCGGCTCGTGGCGACGGCTCAACAGGATTCGGCAGTCGGGATTGCTGAACATCAGCAGGGGTCCGCCGGTGGCGTCGGTGGCGTCGCTGGGTTTGAGTTCGCTGGTCAGTACGTCGACGGGCCGCAGTGGACCGACCGACCGGTAGGCGGTCGGGTCGTGGCGGCGGTAGAGGTTGGCGGTCCGGCCGGTGAAACCGCCGCGCCCCAACTCGTCGTCCTTGAGCCCGTCGAGGTCGGCGTGCAGGCGTCGCGGTGTCCTGCCTTTACGCAGGTGGACGAAGGATTCCATGGCGCGGCTCCCAGGCTCGGGCGGGGAAAACAAAACTGAAAGTGACATTACTTTTTGTTTTGATGCGGCACAAGACCCGTCGGCGTGTCCACCAGACATCAGCCTTTGCGCACCGCACCGGCGTGTCTTCGCCGCCGTTTACGTGTCGCCGATCAGGCTGGGGCCGCGACCCCCCGCGTCAGTCGCGGACGCGCAGCACGACCTTTCCCTTGGCGGTGCGATTCTCCAGCGATGCGACCGCGGCCGCGGCGTCTTTCAACGGGTAGATCACCGGCTCGGGCGGGGGCAGCTGGCCGGAGCTGAGCAACCGCTCGAGTCCGGCCCACTGTTCGGCCAGCGCACCGGGGTGCGTCGCCGTCCACGCGCCCCAACCCACACCGACGACATCAATGTTGTTGAGCAACAGGCGATTTACCTTGACAGTGGGGATTTCTCCGCCGGTGAAGCCGACGACCAGCAGCCGTCCGCCGGGAGCAAGCGAGCGCAGCGAGTCGGTGAAGCGGTCACCGCCGACCGGGTCGACGACGATGTCGACGCCGCGGCCGTGGGTCAGCTCCTTCACCGCGTCCTTGAATCCTTCGGCGAGCACGACATCCGTGGCTCCCGCCGCCGTGGCGATGTCTGCCTTGTCTTGCGTGCTGACCACCGCGACGGTGCTTGATGCGCCCAGCGCCGGCGCCAGCCGGAGCGCGGAGGTTCCGATGCCGCCCGCGGCTCCGTGCACCAGCACCGTCTCGCCCCGCTGCAGCCGGCCACGGACGGTCAGTGCGAAGTACACCGTCAGGTCATTGAACAGCAGGCCGGCACCCGCCTCGAAGCTCACGTTGTCCGGCAGCTTGAACACGCGATCCGGCGACAGCACCGCGACCTCGGCCATGCCGCCGGAAAGCATCGTCAGCCCCGCAACCCGGTCGCCGGCACGCACGTGCACGTCGCCCGGTGCCGACCGGACCACCCCGGCGATCTCGGCGCCGAGCACGAATGGCAGTTCGGGGCGGTATTGGTACAGGCCCCGGGTCAGCAGTGCGTCCGGGAAAGCCACACCGGCGGCATGCACGTCGACGACCACACCGTCTCCCGCGGGCTCGTCGATGTCGGCCAGCTCGACCGCGTCCGGACCATCTAGCCGAGTCACCCGTACCGCGCGCATACCACCTCCGTCGTCAGTGCCCGACAGCCTACTGCCAGCTCAAAATCCGCCGGCGACCCGCACCACCGCCCGACCGGAGAATTCGCCGGCGCGGATTTGATCGAGCACGCCGACAACGTCTTTGACGTCGACCTCGCTGGTGATCGCGGCCAGATGACGCGGCCGCATCGAATCGCCCAGACGTTGCCACAGTTCCCGTCGCGGACCGATCGGCAGCTGCACCGAATCGATTCCCAATAGCGCGACACCGCGCAGGATGAACGGCATCACGGTGGTGTGCAGGGCTGCGCCACCGGTCAGGCCGCTGGCGGCGACCGCCCCGCCGTAGTCGACGCAGCTGAGCACGTCGGCGAGCGTCGCGCCACCCACACAGTCCACCGCCGCGGCCCAGCGCGCCTTGGCCAGCGGGCGCGGCTTGGCGTCGGGGTCGGCGGGCAACCGACCGATAATCTCCGCGGCGCCCAGCTCTTTCAGCAACTCGGCAGCTGCGTCCTTACCGGTCGAGGCCACCACCCGGTAGCCCGCGGCTGCCAGCAAGTCCACGCTGACCGACCCGACACCGCCGGAGGCGCCGGTGACGACGACGGACCCGGCGCCGGGTTGAACGCCCCACTTGGTCAGCGCCTGCACGCTCATTGCCGCGGTGAAGCCGGCGGTTCCGATCGCGGCGCCCTCGTGTGGAGTCAACCCACCGAGCGCCACCACCTGGTCGGCCGGCAGCCGCGCGTATTCGGCATAGCCGCCGTGCCGGCCGGTGCCGATCTGGTACCCGTGGGCCAACACCTTGTCGCCCACGGCGAAGTCGGGTGACTGCGACTCGACCACCTCGCCGGTCAGGTCGATGCCCGGCACCACCGGGTAGGTGCGCACCACGCCGCCCCCCGGCGTCACGGCCAGCGCGTCCTTGTAGTTGACACTGGAATACAACACCCGGATCGTCACCTCACCGGGCGGCAGGTCGGAGCGGCTCAGCGTCTCGATCGACGTGGTTATCCGATCATCATCTTGGCGCGCGACAAGCGCTTGAAACGTGTCCATCCCTCGACGCTAACCGCGCCGGACGGATCCCTTTCCACTTGGTCGCCTCTCGGTCTCCGAGTCGGCTGCGGCGCGCGTCTTCATGCGGCCGAATCCGGGGCTCAGTCACCAGTTGGTGGTTGAGGCCGCCGAGCGCAGATTGCGGGGTAGTCATCGCCCAACGTGCACCCACCGCGAAAAATCCGCCGTAAATTCGCAGTGGTTACCCGCTCGATGACACCAGCTGTATGCGGCTGCTACTTGAGCTCTGCTGACGAGAGGCCCAGCAAGCGGCGGGCGACCACCAGTTGCTGGATCTGCTGGGTGCCCTCGAAGATATCGAGGATCTTGGAGTCGCGCGCCCACTTCTCCAGCAGCATCTGTTCGGAATAGCCGGGGGTGCCGGCTAATTCGACGGTCTTGCAGGTGATGTCGGTGGCCACCCGGCCGGCCTTGGCCTTGCTCATGGAGGCCTCTTTGGAGTTCGGGATGTTGTTGTCGGCCTGCCAGGCGGCGCGCAGCGACAGCAGGTAGCTGGCCTCCCAGTCGGCCTCCATCCGGAGGAACTCGGCGGCGGCCGCGCTCTGGGCATGCGATGGCCGGTCGTAGGAGATCTCCACCCCGGCCTCGGTGAGGATCTTGCGGATTTCCTCCAGCGCGGCGCGGCCGACACCGACGGCCATGGCGGCCACGATCGGCCGGGTGTTGTCGAAGGTCTCCATGACCCCGGAAAAGCCTTTGCTGACTTCGATGTCCGGGTTGCCCAGGAGGTTGTCCCTGGGAATGCGGGCGTTGTCGAACCGGATCGCCGCGGTGTCGGAGCCCTTGATGCCGAGCTTGTGCTCGAGCCGTTCGACGGTGACGCCGGGATGGTCGCGCGGCACGATGAACGACTTGATCGCCGCGCGGCCCTT
>CAYNLB010000025.1:0-41872 GCA_964397935.1 uncultured Mycobacterium sp. | reverse complement strand
GGCTAAACTGCAACCTTCGCACGGGATCGCGCCGCCATGCGGGCTAGCGGGCCCGCCTGGTTGTTTGACACCTGGCTAACTTGTCCAGCGCGGTGCGCGCTTCTGCAGGAACGCCAGCATTCCCTCGCGGGCCTCGTCTGATACGAACAGCCGGGCCGATTCTTCGGCGAGGCGTTCGGCATCGCGGTCGAACCCTTCCAGCACCGCGGCTGTGGTCAAAGCCTTGGAAGCCGCCAGACCCTGGGGGGAGCCGCGGCCCACGTCAGCGACGAGCCTGTCCACCGCGGCGTCGACGTCCTCGGCCGCCATCGTTATCAGTCCGATCTCCGCCGCTTCGCGCGCATCGAACTTCTCGCCGGTCAGGTAGTAGCGTGCCGCGGCCCGCGCCGACATTTTCGGCAGCAGCGTAAGCGAGATGATCGCCGGGGCCACGCCGATCCGGGCCTCTGTCAGCGCGAAGGTGCTGCGCGGTCCGGCGACGGCGACATCGCAGGCACCGACCAGACCGAACCCGCCGGCCCGGACATGCCCGTTGATGGCGGCGATCACCGGCAGCGGCGAGGAGACGATGGCACGCAACACTGCGGTCGATTCGCGGGCCCGGGCCACTGCCAAGTCGAAGGGGTTGCCGGTGCTGGCCTCACTGAGGTCGGCGCCGGCGCAGAAGGTACCGCCGGTATGGCCCAGGACCACCACACGTACGGCCGGGTCCGCCTCCGCGTCGCGGAGCCCCTGGTGCAGTTGGCCGACGAGCGCGCTGGACAGCGCGTTCCGATTGTGCGGAGAGTTCAGGGTCAGCCGCGCTACCGGTCCTCCGCAGGCGGCCGGACCGGCGTACTCGACGAGCTGCTCCATCAGTAGGACCGGGGGAGGCCAAGCGATGTCTGCGCCACGAAGTTCAGCACCATCTCGCGGCTGATCGGGGCGATCCGCCCGAGCCGGGCTGAGGCCAGCATGGCGGCCACGCCGTACTCCTTGGTCAGCCCGTTGCCACCCATCGACTGCACGGCCTGGTCGACCGAACGGGTAGCCGCCTCGGCTGCAGCGTATTTCGCCATGTTGGCGGCCTCAGCGGCGGCCATGTCGTCACCGGAGTCGTAGAGTGTCGCGGCCTTCTGCATCATCAGCTTGGCCAGTTCGACCTCAATGTGGCACTGCGCCAGGGGATGTGACAGGCCCTGGTGCGCGCCTATCGGAGTGGACCAGACCTGGCGGGTCTTGACGTAGTCGACGGCCCGCTCGAGCGCGAACCGTCCCATGCCCACGGCACTGGCCGCGCCCATGATGCGCTCGGGATTCAGACCCGCGAAGAGCTGAGCAATCGCGGCGTCCTCGGCGCCGACGAGCGCATCAGCGGGCAACCTGACGTCGTCGAGGAAGACCTGGAACTGGCGTTCCGGGCTGATCAGTTCCATTTCGATGGGTGTGTAGGTGAAACCGGGCGCGTCGGTGGGCACCACGAAGAGTGCCGGGCGCAGCTTGCCGGTCTTGGCCGCTGTGTCTTTGTAGGTGCGCGCCACCACCAGCACCGCCTGCGCTTGATCGATGCCGGAGATATAGACCTTCTGGCCCTTGAGGATCCAGTCGCCGCCGTCGCGTCGGGCGGTGGTGGTGATGTTGTGCGAATTGGAGCCGGCATCCGGCTCGGTGATCGCGAACGCCATCGTCAGGGATCCGTCCGCGATGCCCGGAATCCAGCGCTTCTTCTGCTCTTCGGTGCCGAACTTGCTGATGATGGTGCCGTTGATGGCGGGCGACACCACCATCAGCAACAGCGCGCTACCCGCGGCGGCCATCTCCTCCATCACCAGTGAGAGCTCATACATTCCGGCGCCACCGCCGCCATACTCCTCTGGCAGGTTCACCCCCAGGAAGCCGAGTTTTCCTGCTTCCGCCCATAGTTCGGTGGTGTGCTCATGTGCGCGTGCCTTCTGCAGGTAGTACTCGGCGCCGTAGTGGGACGCCCACTCGGCCACCGCCTTGCGCAGTGCCCGGCGCTCCTCGTTTTCGATGAAGCTGGTTTCGGTCATTATCAATCTCCTTGTGATTCCGGCGTTTCGACACGCGCCAGGACGGCGCCTACGTCGACCTGCTGACCGGTGGCGACGTTGAGTTCGACGAGAACGCCGTCGGCGGGCGCGGTGATGGTGTGCTCCATCTTCATCGCCTCGAGCCAGATCAGCGCCTGCCCCGCGGCGACGTTATCGCCGATGGTGGCGCCGATACGGATGACGTTGCCGGGCATGGGCGCCAGCAGTGACCCTTGTTCGATGGTGGAACCGGGCTCTGGGAAACGGGGTAGCGCCACCAGGTGCACTGGCCCGCGCGGCGAATCGACGTAGACGTCGTGATCGTAACGCGCCACCGCAAACTTGCGCGCTAGGCCATTGCCGTCGGCCAGCACGACCTGGTCCGGCGCGGAGGAGATCAGCCGTACCGGCTCATCACCGGCAAGTACCAATCCATTTCTGGTGAATCGGTATTCGACCCGGTGCTCGTTACCGTCCGCGTCGCGGTAACTCTTGCCCTGATAGCCGGACACCAGGTTGCGCCACCCGCTGGGTAGTGAGCCGAGGACCGGGGCCGTCGCGCGATTGTGCGCGGCGTCGGCAAGAGCGGCGGCGATGGCCGACAACCGGACGGCGGCGCCGTCAGCCAGGGGGGCCGACAGCGGCGGCAGGCCGTGCGTGTCGAAAAACGCCGTGTCGGTGGCGCCGTCGAGAAAGGCCGGGTGCCGCAACACGTTGACCAGTAACTCGCGGTTGGTGTGCAAGCCGTGCAGATGGGTGCGCGCCAGCGCGTCGGCGAGCAGCAGAGCTGATTGCCGGCGCGTCGGTGCGTACGAGATGACCTTCGCGAGCATCGGGTCGTAGTGAATCGACACCGTGGAACCGGCAACTATGCCCGAGTCCAACCGAATACCGGTCCGGTGCCCCAGCGTGTGGAACTGCGAGCCAACCGTCGGCACGTCGATTCGGTGTACGAGGCCCGCCTGCGGCTGCCAGCCCTGTGCCGGATCCTCGGCGTAAAGCCGCGCTTCGATGGAATGCCCCCGGGCGGAAGGAGGTTCGGGGTCCAGCCGGTCGCCGTCGGCGATCGCGAGCTGCAGTTCCACGAGATCGAGTCCGGTGGTCTCTTCGGTCACCGGGTGCTCAACCTGCAGCCGGGTGTTCATCTCCAGGAAGTAGAAGTGGCCGTCATCATCGGCGAGGAACTCCACCGTCCCGGCGCCCGTATAGCCAATCGCGCCGGCGGCCAGCCGGGCCGCGTCGAACAGCTTGGCCCGCATGCCGGGGACGCGCTCGACCAGGGGCGATGGTGCCTCCTCGATGATCTTCTGGTGCCTGCGCTGAATGGAGCATTCCCGTTCCCCAACAGCCCATACCGTGCCGTGTGTGTCGGCGAGGACCTGAACCTCCACGTGGTGTCCGGTGGGTAGGTAGCGCTCACAGAAGACGGTCGGGTCGCCGAAAGCGGACTGCGCCTCGCGCCGGGCCGCAGCGACTTCGCCAGGCAGAGTGGATAATTCACGCACCACCCGCATGCCGCGGCCCCCGCCGCCCGCGGAAGCCTTGACCAGAACCGGCAGCTGCGCTTCGGTGACCACGTCGGGGTCGAGTTCGTCGAGCACGGGCACCCCGGCGGCGGCCATGAGCTTCTTGGACTCGATCTTGGAGCCCATCGCCCGCACCGCGTCCACCGGCGGCCCGACCCACGCCAGGCCCGCGTCCTGCACGGCAGCCGCGAAATCGGCATTCTCCGATAGGAATCCGTAGCCGGGATGCACCGCATCGGCGCCGGCGGCCCGCGCGGCCGCGATGATGGCCTCGGCGTTCAGATAGTCATTGGTGTTCGGCAGCCGTACCCGTTCGTCGGCCTCGTCGACATGCGGGGCGGTGGCGTCGGGGTCGGTGTACACGGCGACGGTGCCCAGGCCCAGCCGCCGACAGGTGGCGAACACCCGTCGGGCGATTTCGCCGCGGTTGGCAACGAGTACTCGAGTGATTCCCATACGGCTCACATCCGGAAAACGCCGAAGTTCGACGTCCCCTTGATCGGGCCATTGGCGATGGCGGACAAACACATTCCCAGTACGGTGCGGGTGTCGCGTGGGTCGATCACCCCGTCGTCGTAGAGCATTCCGGACAAGACCAGGGGCAGTGACTCGGCTTCGATCTGGCCCTCGACGGCGGCCCGCATCGCGGTGTCGGCCTCCTCGTCGACCTGCTGCCCGCGCGCTTCGGCGGCGGCCCGGGCAACGATCGACAGGACCCCAGCCAGCTGCGCGCCGCCCATCACCGCGGATTTGGCGCTGGGCCAGGCGAACAGGAACCGGGGATCATAGGCGCGTCCGCACATGCCGTAGTGGCCGGCGCCATACGACGCGCCGATCAGCAGCGAGATATGCGGGACGGTGGAGTTGGACACGGCGTTGATCATCATCGCGCCGTGCTTGATCATCCCGCCTTCCTCGTAGTCCTTCCCGACCATATAGCCAGTGGTGTTGTGCAGGAACAACAACGGGGTGTCCGAGCGGTTGGCCAGCTGAATGAACTGGGTGGCCTTCTGCGATTCCTCGCTGAACAGCACTCCGCGGGCGTTGGCGAGAATGCCGAGCGGGTATCCGTGCAGCTGCGCCCAGCCGGTCACCAGTGACGAACCGTACATCGGCTTGAACTCGTCGAAGTCGGAGCCGTCGACGATGCGGGCGAGCACCTCACGCGGGTCGAATGGAATGCGCAGATCCGATGGCACGATGCCGATCAGCTCGTCGGCATCGAAGAGTGGTTCGGTCACCGGTTTCGGCCCTGGGCCCTGCTTCTGCCAGTTCAGCCGGGCCACGATACGTCTGCCGATGCGGATCGCGTCCAGCTCGTCGGCGGCGAAGTAGTCGGCCAATCCTGAAATTCTGGCGTGCATTTCGGCGCCACCCAGCGATTCGTCATCGGACTCCTCGCCGGTGGCCATCTTGACCAGTGGGGGCCCGGCAAGGAACACCTTCGAGCGTTCCTTGATCATCACGACGTGATCGGACATCCCCGGAATGTAGGCCCCGCCCGCGGTGGAGTTGCCGAACACCAGGGCAATGGTGGGGATCCCGGCGGCCGACAGCCGGGTCAGGTCGCGGAACATCTGGCCGCCGGGGATGAAGATTTCTTTCTGGGTGGGCAGGTCCGCCCCGCCGGACTCCACCAGCGAAATCACCGGCAGCCGGTTCTGAAAGGCGATCTGGTTGGCCCGCAGTATCTTCCGAAGGGTCCACGGATTGCTGGTGCCGCCTTTGACGGTCGGGTCGTTGGCGACGATCATGCATTCCACGCCCGACACCACACCGATGCCGGTGACCAGGCTTGCGCCGATCTGGAAGGCGCTGCCCCAGGCTGCCAGTGGGCTCAGCTCCAGAAACGGAGAGTCCGGATCGACGAGCAGCTCGATGCGCTCGCGGGCGGTCAACTTGCCGCGCGCGTGGTGACGCTCGACGTACTTGGGCCCGCCGCCGCCAAGCGCTTTGGCGAGTTCGGCGTCGATTTCGCCGAGCCGGGAGGTCGCCGCCGACGCCGCCTCGGCGTAACCGGGAGCCCGGGGATCGAGCGTGGACTGCAACACGGTCATGATTGATATCCCAGGGTTTTCGCGGCCAGTGCGGTCAGGATCTCGGTGGTTCCGCCCCCGATGCCCAGGATCCGCATGTCCCGATATTGGCGTTCGACTTCGGACTCTGCCATGTAGCCCATGCCGCCGAATAGCTGGACGGCCTGATTGGCGACCCATTCCCCGGCCTCGACGGCGGTGTTCTTGGCGAAGCACACCTGCGCGATGAGGTTGGTCTCCCCGGCGAGCTGACTCTCGATAACGTGATGTGCGTATACCCGGGCAACGTCGATGCGGCGGGCCATCTCGGCCAGCGTGTTCTGCACCGTTTGGCGCGAGATCAGCGGGCGGCCGAACGTTTCCCGGTCACGGCACCACTGCACCGTCAGATCCAGACACCGCTGCGCACTCGAATACGCCTGCGCGGCAAGCCCGATTCGCTCGGCGACGAAAGCTTGCGCGATTTGGGCGAACCCGCTGTTCTCCGCGCCGACGAGATTGGCCGCCGGCACCACCGCGTCCACGAAGGACAGCTCTGCGGTATCTGAGGACCGCCAGCCCATCTTGTCGAGCTTGCGGCTCACCGCGAACCCGGGTGTGCCCTTCTCGACCACCAGCAGCGAAACCCCCGCGGCACCAGCGCCGCCCGTGCGCACCGCTGTGACCACGTAGTCTGCGCGCACCCCCGACGTGATGTAGGTCTTGGCGCCGTTGACGACATAGTGGTCCCCATCTCGTCGCGCCGTGGTGCGCAGGTGTCCGACGTCCGAGCCGCCGCCGGGCTCGGTGATGGCCAGCGAGCCGATCTTCTCACCGGCCAGCGTGGGCCGCACGAATTCCTCGACCAGTCGTGCGTCGCCGGACGCGATCATGTGCGGGACCGCTATTCCGCAGGTGAACAGCGACGCGAAGACCCCTCCGGGTGAACCGGCCTGATGCACCTCTTCGCAGATGATCACCGAGTCGGCGCCATCGCCGCCCCCGCCGCCGACAGCTTCGGGAAATCCCGCGCCCAGCAGGCCCGCCGCCCCGGCGCGTCGGTGCAAGTCACGCGGCAGGTCGCCGGTGCGCTCCCACTCGTCGACGTTGGGCAGGATCTCGCGTTCGGTGAAGGAGCGCACAGTCTTTCGTAACTGTTCGCGCTCCGGCGTGCTCCAGATATTCACAGCAGCCTCTCCGGGATGTCGACGTAGCGGCCGCGCAGCCATTCCCCGAGCCCCTTGGCTTGGGGATCGAATCGAGCCTGATAGGCGACGCCCTGACCCAGAATGCCGTCGATGACGAAGTTCACCGCGCGCAAATTCGGCAGCAAGTGGCGGGTCACATCGAAGTCCGCCGCCTCGGGCAGCAGTTCTTTGAGCAGCCCGACGGTCAGCGTGTTCGCCAGCCACCGCCATTGTTCGTCGGTGCGGACCCATACCCCGACGTTGGCCGATCCGCCCTTGTCACCGCTGCGGGCGCCCGCGATGCAGCCCAACGGCACCCGCCGGGTCGGGCCGATGGGCAACGGCTCCGGCGACGGCGGGGGCGCCACCGGTGCCAGCACCAAAGTCTCTGTTGCACTGGCGATATCGGTGCGGGTTCCGTCGGCGTGCACCGCGATGTGCGGCACCTGCCCGGCGTCGACGTAGCCGGCGGTGAACACGCCGTAGACCTGGCCCTCGCCCGGTGGGGCGGTCACGTGAAAGCCCGGATAACTGGCCAGCGCCAATTCCACCGCGGCCGAAGAGAACTGGCGTCCGACGTTGGCGGGGTCGGGATCGCGGACAACGCAGTGCAGCAGGGCGCTCGCGGCCTCTTCGGTATCGGCATCGGTGTGGTCGGTGCGGGCCAGGGACCACTGCAGCTCCGCGGGCTTGACGGTGAGCGCCGCCTCGAGTTGCCGGCGTACCAAGTCGGCCTTGGCCTCGATGTCCAGGCCGGTCAGTACGAACGTCATCGCGTTGCGGAACCCGCCGATGCTGTTCAGCGACACCTTGTAGGTGGGCGGTGGCGGTTCGCCGCGCACGCCGCTGATGCGGACCCGGTCGGGGCCGTCCGCGGACAGCTCGATGGTGTCCATCCGGGCGGTGACGTCGGGGTTGGCGTAGCGGGCGCCGCTGATCTCGTAGAGCAGCTGCGCGGTGACGGTGTCGATGCTGACCAGGCCCCCGGTGCCGGCATGCTTGGTGATCACCGACGAGCCGTCCGCGTTGACCTCGGCGAGTGGGAAACCGGCGTGGGTCAGGTCGGGCACTTCGGTGAAGAACGAGTAGTTGCCGCCGGTGGCCTGGACACCGCATTCGATGACATGGCCGGCGACCACGGCGCCGGCGAGCCGGTCGTAGTCGGTGCGTCCCCACCCGAAGTGCGCCGCCGCCGCCCCGACGATCACCGACGCGTCGGTGACCCGACCGGTGACGACGACATCGGCTCCCTCGCCCAGGCAATCGACGATTCCCCACGCGCCCAGGTAGGCGTTCGCCGTCAGCGGTGTGCCCAGATTCAGTTCCGTCGCACGCGCCAGCAGGTCGTCACCTTCCACGTGGGCGACCCGAGCGTCGACTCCCAGGCGTTCGGCGAGGGCGCGAATCGCGTCTGCCAGCCCGGCCGGGTTCAGGCCGCCGGCGTTGGCGACGATGCGAACCCCGCGGTCGCAGGCCTCGCCCAGGCAGTCTTCCAATTGGTTCAAAAAGGTCTTGGCATAGCCGCGGTCGGGGTGCTTCATCCGGTCGCGGCCGAGGATGAGCATGGTCAGTTCGGCCAGGTAGTCGCCGGTGAGGTAGTCCACGTCGCCGCCGGTGAGCATTTCGCGCATAGCCGAAAGGCGGTCGCCGTAAAAGCCCGAGCAGTTCGCGATCCGGACCGCACCGTAACGATCGGAAAGACCGGGAGCACAGGCCATGCGCGTCCTCCATTCGGGGATCCATCGGTGAGTGCAGCCAACCAACCAACCGGTAGGTTAACGGGTAGCGCCGGTGCCACGTCAAGGATGCCCGCTCGGATCCTGCGCCGAGATTGCCGCCATGGTCGTTGGCGGCGTCCGATTACAGCCATCACGGCAATCTCGGCACCTACGGCGTCCATTTTGGCGACCGGCAGGCCAGCGACTATCCTGTAGAGCAAATTGTCGTCCGTTCGGCCGATTGGCCATGCCGCGCGACATGCCGACCGAAGCCCCAGATTGAGGAGTTAGGCCCGACCATGGCCGTACCCAAGCGCAGGATGTCGCGCGCGAATACCCGAAGCCGGCGCGCGCAGTGGAAAGCCACCCGGACCGAGCTCGTCGGTGTGACGGTTGCAGGTCAGCGACACAAAGTGCCGCGCAGGCTGCTCAAGGCGGCCCGGCTCGGTCTGATCGACCTCGACCGGCGCTAGCCACTCATCCGGCGCGTCTCTTAGGCCGCTCTCAGGCGCTGGGACGAAACTAGTGGCCGTGCGGATACTTGTCGTCGACGACGATCGTGCGGTGCGTGAATCCCTGCGCAGGTCGCTGTCTTTCAACGGCTACTCGGTCGAGTTGGCCCATGACGGGGTCGAGGCTCTCGCCATGATCGCCAGCGACCGGCCAGACGCGCTCGTCCTGGACGTCATGATGCCGCGTTTGGACGGCCTCGAGGTGTGCCGTCAGCTCCGCAGCACCGGCGACGATCTGCCGATCTTGGTGCTGACCGCCCGCGATTCGATTTCCGAGCGGGTAGCCGGGTTGGACGCAGGCGCCGATGACTACCTACCGAAGCCGTTCGCCCTCGAAGAACTGCTGGCCCGGATGCGGGCGCTGCTGCGCCGCACCAAACCAGAGGACGATGCCGCCGAATCGGTGGCCATGACGTTCTCTGACCTCACCCTGGACCCGGTGACCCGCGAAGTCACCCGCGGGCAACGCCCGATCAGCCTGACCCGCACTGAATTCTCGTTGCTGGAAATGCTGATCGCCAATCCGCGGCGGGTGCTCACCCGCAGCCGGATCCTCGAGGAGGTATGGGGATTCGACTTTCCCACGTCGGGCAACGCGCTGGAGGTCTACGTCGGCTATCTGCGTCGCAAAACCGAAGCCGATGGTGAGCCACGACTGATCCACACCGTGCGCGGCGTGGGTTACGTCCTTCGGGAGACACCGCCGTGACGATCCAATTCCAACGATGATCCGGTCCCACCGGCGGCAGCGCGTACCGCTGCGGCCCACCAGCTCCTTGTCACTGCGGTGGCGGGTGATGCTGCTGGCGATGTCGATGGTGGCGATGGTGGTCGTGCTCATGGCCTTCGCTGTCTACGCGGTGGTTTCGGCTGCGCTGTACAGCGATATCGACAACCAACTGCAAAGCCGGGCACAGTTGCTGATCGCGAGCGGTTCACTGGCTGCTGACCCCGGAAAGGCCATCGAGGGCACCGCATACTCCGACGTCAACGCGATGCTGGTGAACCCGGGTCACTCGATCTACACCGCACAGCAGCCAGGTCAGACCCTGCCGGTCGGTTCGCCGGAAAGGGCGGTGATCCGCGGTGATCTGTTCATGTCGCGGCGCACCGCGTCCGATCAACGAATCCTCGCCATCCACCTGCCCAACGGCACTTCGCTGCTGATTTCCAAGAGCCTCAAACCAACCGAAGCGGTGATGACCAAACTGCGCTGGGTGCTGCTGATCGTTGGCGGCATCGGCGTCGCGGTCGCCGCGGTAGCGGGAGGCATGGTCACCAGAGCCGGGCTGCGCCCGGTAGCTCGGCTGACCGAAGCCGCCGAGCGCGTGGCGCGAACCGACGACCTGCGGCCCATCCCGGTGTTCGGTAGCGACGAATTGGCCAGGCTCACTGAGTCATTCAACTTGATGTTGCGTGCGCTGGCCGAGTCTCGGGAGCGACAGGCACGGCTGGTTACCGATGCCGGACATGAATTGCGTACCCCGTTGACGTCGCTGCGCACCAACGTCGAGCTGCTGATGGCTTCGATGGAGCCCGGGGCGCCGCCCCTTCCCGAGCAGGAGATGGTCGACCTGCGGGCCGATGTGCTGGCCCAGATCGAGGAATTGTCCACGCTGGTTGGCGATTTGGTGGATCTCACTCGTGACGACGCGGGCCAGGTGGTGCACGAGCAGGTCGACATGTCCGAGGTCGTCGATCGCAGCCTGGAGCGAGTCAGACGGCGGCGCAACGACATTCACTTCGACGTCGTGCTGACCCCCTGGCAGATGTACGGTGACGCCGCCGGCCTTTCGCGCGCGGTGCTCAACCTGTTGGACAACGCGGCCAAATGGAGCCCGCCGGACGGGCACGTCGGTGTCATGATGAGGCAACTCGACCCGTTGCACGCTGAGCTGGTGGTCTCCGACCAAGGCCCGGGGATTCCGCCGCACGAGCGCCGTCTGGTGTTCGAGCGCTTCTACCGGTCGACGACGGCACGGGCGATGCCGGGCTCGGGACTTGGGCTGGCGATCGTCAAAAAGGTCGTGCTCAACCACGGTGGGTTGCTGCGCGTCGAGGACACGGTGCCGGGCGGGCAGCCCCCGGGAACCTCCATCTACGTGCTGCTTCCCGGCCGGCCACTGCCGGTGTCGACGTACCCGGCAACTGCCGGCGACGCCGGAGACGGCGAATCAGAAGCCAACACCGATCCCACGGTCACCCTGGCAGGCGACGAGGCGAACTTTCGGGAATCGTCGAACGTTATCTCAGCGGACTCTCAGTCCGCGCGAACAAGGTAGTTCTGCAGTTACTGTTGAAAATCGAGTCGAGTCGAGCCCGACATCGGCCGAATTAGAGGAAGAGCGACTTAGCGACATGACGAATGACCCGAGGTATTCGCCACCGCCGCAGCAGCCGGGATACCGTCCCGCGCCGAATCAGCCTGCGCCCGTCCCGAGCCATGCGGGGACCGCAGCATATGCCCAGGGGCGTCAGCAGCCGTACAACCAGCAATTCGACTGGCCCTACCAGTCGCCGCCGCCGTCGCAGACAACCTCATACCGTCAGCCCTACGACCCATTCAGCGGCACCGGGCCGGGACGGATACCCGGAGGTACTGGCGCGGGACCGATCCCCGGGGGCACCGGGACAGGTCCGATACCCGGAATGTTGCCCCCGATGCCTGCCCCACCGGTCCCCCAAAAGCGGTCACGCGCGGGGCTGTTGGCCGTAGGTGCCTTGGTCATCGCGGTGGTGTCAGCCGGTATCGGCGGAGCCGCCGCGACCGCCGTCGAGCTGGGGACGCACTCGACGGGCGGTAACGGCGCCGGGCTCCATACCGGGGCGGCTCCCAGCGTCCCGGCCGCAAACATGCCGCCCGGAAGCATCGAGCAGGTTGCCGCCAAAGTAGTGCCCAGCGTCGTCATGCTCGAAACCGATCTGGGTCGCCAGTCCGAAGAGGGCTCCGGCATCGTGTTGTCGGCCGACGGGCTGATCCTGACCAACAACCACGTCGTCGCGGCTGCCGCGGCGCCCCCGAAGGGTCCCGGTGGAATCGGTGGGGCCGGCGTTCCGGCGCCGAAGACGACAGTGACCTTCTCCGACGGTCGCACCGCTTCGTTCACGGTGGTCGGTACCGATCCGACCAGTGACATCGCGGTGATCCGCGTACAGGGCGTCTCCGGTCTGACCCCCATCGCCCTGGGCTCCTCGTCGGATCTGCGCGTCGGCCAGCCGGTAGTGGCGATCGGGTCACCGCTGGGTCTGTCGGGCACGGTGACCACCGGTATCGTGAGCGCGCTGAACCGGCCGGTGTCCACGACCGGTGAGGCAGGTAACCAGAACACCGTGTTGGACGCCATCCAGACCGATGCCGCGATCAACCCCGGTAACTCGGGTGGCGCGCTGGTCAACATGAACGGGCAACTGGTTGGCGTCAACTCGGCGATCGCCACCCTGGGCGCAGATTCGCCGGATGCCCAGAGCGGCTCGATCGGGCTCGGTTTTGCGATCCCGGTCGATCAAGCCAAGCGCATCGCCGACGAGTTGATCAGCACGGGCAAGGCCTCACACGCTTCGCTCGGTGTGAAGGTGACCAATGACAGAGGCTCCCCGGGCGCCAAGATTGTCGAGGTAGTGGCCGACGGTGCGGCCGCGGCCGCCGGTGTGCCCAAGGATGTGGTCGTCACCAAGGTCGACGACCGCCCGATCAACAGTGCCGACGCGTTGGTTGCCGCCGTGCGGTCCCGGGCGCCCGGCGACAAGATATCGCTGACCTTCTCCGATCCCTCTGGTGGCAGCCGTACCGTGCAAGTCACCCTGGGGAAGGCGGATCAGTGATGCGAGTCGATGAGCCCTCGGCGGCGGGATTGTCGGAGCTCGGTTATACGGTGGCACCCATGGATACGGGTGCGGAGGTTGTAGTCGGCCGGGCTCTGGTCGTGGTGGTCGACGATCGCACCGCCCACGGGGACGAGGACCATAGCGGGCCGCTGGTTACCGAGCTGCTCACCGAAGCGGGATTCGTCGTCGACGGTGTGGTTGCGGTCGCGGCCGATGAGGTTGAGATCCGCAATGCGCTGAACACCGCGGTCATCGGAGGGGTGGACCTGGTTGTCTCGGTCGGCGGGACGGGCGTCACGCCGCGTGATGTCACTCCTGAGGCCACCCGCGACATTCTCGATCGGGAGATCCTCGGTATCGCAGAAGCCGTTCGCGCCTCGGGACTGGCCGCGGGAATCATCGACGCCGGATTGTCACGGGGTCTGGCCGGTGTGTCCGGAAGTACGTTGGTGGTCAACCTGGCCGGTTCCCGTTATGCGGTGCGCGACGGGATGGCGACGCTGAATCCGCTGGCCGCCCAGATCATCGGGCAGTTGTCCAGCCTGGAGATCTGACCCCACACCCGGCGGGTCCGGCGCGCTTACTGGGACTCGGCGTCCGCGCGGGGGCCGTGGCTGGGGGGCGGTGTCTGGCCGGTGTCACCGACGTGCTTGCCGGAGGAGTCCCCGTTGCTCTGGGCCAGCAGGTCGCGGATTTCGGTGAGCAGGACGATCTGGGCGTCTTCCGCTTGCTCGACCTCACCACGCTTGCGCAGCGTGTTGTAGGGCAGCACGACGAAGAAGTACACGACGCACGCGACCAGGACAAAGTTGATCGTCGCCGACAGCAGGATGTTCAGGTCGATGGTCTGGCCGCCGCCGATGCTGATCTTGAGGATGCCGACATCGGATTGCTCTTTGACGCCGACCCGATTGATCAGCGGCGCGATGATGCTGTCGGTGAACTTGGTGACCAACGCAGTGAACGCAGTACCGATGACCACCGCGACGGCCAGGTCGACGATGTTGCCCCGGGAGAGAAACTCCTTGAACCCCTTGAACATGGGCGATCCTTTCGCTGCATTGGCAGAGTTTGCTGCAGGCCGCACGGCCAACGGCGGTCAGGCCCTCAGTGCAGGATGAGGGTCACCGCCTGCCCCAACGCCGAGCCCGCCACCGTGTTCGCCGTCCGAGCCGGCAGCGCGACCAACACTACGCGGCCGCCATCGGAAGCCTGGACCTTTTGCTTGGCCGACACCAGGACCACGACGGCGCCGGTAGCCACCACCTTGGGAACCGCCTGGCCGGTCTGCTGCGAACCGGTGGCCGGCGTCGCCAGCACATCGACGACGTCGCCGACGCGGACAAGGTCGATCAGAGCGCTGTCCGCCAGATGCAGTGGCACCATGCGGGCGTCCGGACCCGCCCTCGACGCGACGGCGGCCTCGGCCAGCCGACTGCTCAGTAATCGGACATCTGTGAGCACCTCGCCGCGCCGCGCCGGACCTGCCAGCGTCGAACCGACGACGGCATCAGGCTCGGCCGACGAACCATCCGGAACAGTTGCAGCCAAACGTTTTTCGACCCGAACGTCCGCCGGGGTCAACGCGATACCGGGCCGCAGGTCATGTGCGGCCACCACCACCTCGGCATAATCGCCGGCCGGATTGGAGCGCAGGGCCGCGATGCCGGCCAGCGCGACCAGCCCGCCGGCGGCGACCCGCCGCGCCAGCATGGTCCGTGTCCAGTCTGGACGCAACCACATCGACAGCCGGCGCAATAGCGCTGGATTCAGCGATGATTCGGCCACGTCGGCACGGTAAGCGCAACGCAGCCGCTGCGAATGCCGCTCAAGAATGCCGTTGTGGATAACCCATTAGGTCGTGGCGACCGCGGTGGAAGGAGTGGAGCTGCTGCTCGACTTCTCGCCCGACCCGGACTTTTCGCCCGAGCCGGCCGAGCCGGACTTTTCGCTCGATGCCGATCCGGAGTCGCTCGTCGAGGACCCGTTGGCAGTGCTCGACGACTTCTTTGCGGACTCCCGGCTGTCGGTGCGGTAGAAGCCGCTGCCCTTGAACACCACGCCGACGGAATTGAAGCGCTTGCGCAGCCGACCCGAGCAGCGCTCGCATGTGGTCAGCGCATCGTCGGTGAAGGCCTGCACGATGTCGAAGCGGTTGCCGCACTCGGTGCACTGGTAGCTATAAGTCGGCACAAAAACCTCCGGATGATCCCAAACCTGATTAGCACTCTAGCGTCTCAAGTGCTAGAACCGCCAGGTGGCGTGTCTCATTCCCGGTGGATGTCAGCCGGGGACGAGAGGGATCAACCCGCCCCGCGGCGTCAGCGCATGGGTCATCGGTATGTCGTGCGGCTCGGCCGGCAACTCGTCCACCAACTCCGGGTCGCGCACCACCGCGATCAGTTGGGCGTCCGGGTTGCGGTCGCGCAAAGAGCGATCGTAGAAACCCTGGCCTCGTCCCAGGCGGACACCTGAGCGGTCGACCGCCAGCGCCGGAAGCAGCACCAGGCCGGCCTCGCCCAGGGTGGACGGCGGCAGCCACGGCTCCGGCGGCTCGAGCAGCCCCCATCGTCCGCAGGTGAGTGCGCCGGGCCGGTATTCCGCCCACCGCAGCGGCAACGGTGTGCCTCCACTCGTGGTGCGCGCAACCGGCAGCAGCACCCGTCCTGGCCGCCGCAGCAACGTGTCCACCATCTCGATGGACCCCGGCTCGTTGCCCACCGGCACGTACGCGCAAACCGTGTCGACGCTGCTCAAGATGTCTTCCATAGCTTCCAGCCGCTCGCGCAGCAGTCGTGCCTCGGCGGCCCGAACATCGGCGGCAATACCATGTCGGGCGGCCAGCAGCCGTTGCCGCAACATCGCCTTGCGCGTGGTCGCCATGCGTAAACCATGACAGCCGGGGGATTGTCGCCGCCACATGGACTCGGCAAGCCGGATGCGGGTTATCGTGTGAACGATGTCATACCCAAACGTCGCGGTTCCGCGCACGGCGATCGTGCCCGCCGCCGGTCTTGGTACGCGCTTCTTGCCCGCGACCAAGACGGTGCCCAAGGAGCTGCTGCCGGTCGTCGATACTCCCGGCATAGAGCTGGTCGCCGCCGAGGCCGCTGCCGCAGGTGCGGAGCGTCTGGTGATCGTCACCTCCGAGGGCAAGGACGGTGTCGTCGCGCATTTCGTCGAGGACCTGGTACTGGAGGGCACGCTCGAGGCCCGCGGCAAGTTAGCCATGCTGGCCAAGGTTCGTCGCGCTCCGGCGCTGATCAAGGTCGAGTCCGTGGTGCAGCGGGAACCGCTGGGGCTGGGTCATGCGATCGAGTGCGTGGAGCCCACGCTGGCCGACGACGAGGACGCGGTCGCGGTCCTGCTCCCCGACGATCTGGTGCTGCCGACCGGCGTGCTGGAGACGATGTCGAAGGTGCGTGCCCACTACGGCGGCACGGTGTTGTGCGGAATCGAGGTGGCACCGGAAGAGATCAGCGCCTACGGGGTTTTCGACGTCGAGCCGGTCCCCGGCGACGACAATCCCGATGTGCTGAAGGTCAAGGGCATGGTCGAGAAGCCGAAGGCCGAGGACGCCCCGTCGATGTATGCCGCGGCGGGCCGCTATGTGCTCGACCGCGCCATCTTCGATGCGTTGCACCGCATCGACCGGGGGACCGGGGGCGAAGTGCAACTCACCGATGCGATCGCGTTGTTGATTTCTCAAGGCCACCCCGTGCATGTCGTCGTGCATCGCGGATCTCGACACGACTTGGGAAATCCCGGCGGCTACCTGAAGGCTGCGGTTGACTTTGCATTGGATCGTGACGACTATGGCCCGGATTTGCGGCGATGGTTGGTGGCGCGACTGGGCCTGACCGGGCAATAGCCGGGCGACAACGCCGGGCCCGGCGCACGAGGCTGGGCACGGACGGTCCCGGGGTGGGGATGCCCCCGCCTAAGGGTGAGCGGGTCGCCCAGGACGGCGCCCCCGCGGCTGGAAGGCAGGGAGGCGCGCTGTGCGTTCTGTGGAGGAGCAGCTGGCCCGAATAACGGCGGCCGCGGTGGCCCCGCGGCCGGTGCGTGTTGCCATTGCCGAGGCACAGGGATTGATGTGTGCGGAAGAAGTGGTGACCGAACGGCCGATGCCCGGATTCGATCAGGCCGCGATCGACGGCTACGCGGTGCGCAGCGTCGACGTGCTGGGCGTCGGCGAGGTAGGCAGCGATGGTCGCGATGAGCCATCCGACGACTCCGCCGACGAGGAAGACGGCCGTGAGGGGCTGGTCCTGCCGGTGATGGGAACCATCGAGGCCGGTGCCCGCACGCCCAGCCGCCTGCAGCCACGCCAGGCCGCCCGGGTGCAAACCGGGGCTCCGCTACCCACGCTGGCCGATACCGTCCTCCCGATGCGTTGGACAGACGGGGGGACGTCGCGCGTGCGGATCTTCCGTGGGGCGCCGGCGGGTGCCTACGTCCGCCGCGCCGGGGACGATGTGCAGCCCGGTGACGTTGCGGTGCGCGCCGGAACCGTGATCGGCGCGGCCCAGGTGGGTCTGCTGGCGGCGGTCGGCCGCGAACGGGTGCTGGTGCATCCGCGGCCACGGCTGTCGGTGATGGCCGTCGGCGGCGAACTGGTCGACATCTCGCGCACCCCGGGAAACGGCCAGGTATACGACGTCAACTCCTATGCCTTGGCGGCGGCGGGCCGGGATGCCGGCGCGGATGTCAACCGCATCGGCATCGTCAGCAAGGACCCCAGGGAGCTGGGCGAAATCATCGAGGGCCAGATCAATCGCGCCGAGGTCGTGGTGATCGCCGGCGGTGTCGGGGGTGCCGCGGCCGAAGCCGTGCGGTCGGTGCTTTCGGAGCTGGGCGAGCTGGAGGTCGTCCGGGTCGCCATGCACCCGGGGTCCGTCCAGGGCTTTGGGCAGCTGGGTCGTGAGGGGGTCCCGACGTTTCTGCTGCCGGCCAACCCGGTCAGCGCTCTGGTGGTCTTCGAGGTGATGGTCCGGCCGCTGATCCGGCTGTCGCTGGGCAAGCGCCAGCCGATGCGCCGGATCGTGCAGGCCCGCACCCTGTCGCCGATCACTTCGGTCGCCGGCCGCAAGGGCTACCTGCGCGGACAGCTGATGCGCGACCAGGAAAGCGGAGAGTATCTGGTGCAGGCGCTCGGGGGAGCGCCGGGCGCGTCATCGCACTTGCTGGCCACCCTCGCCGAAGCGAACTGTCTGGTCGTGGTGCCCAGCGGTGCCGAGCAGATTCGCACCGGTGAAATCGTCGACGTCGCCTTCCTGGCTCAGCGCGGCTAGGCAGATCGACCACACGCTCGTGAACCTCCTGCGCTCCCCTTCGCGTCATCCGGGTTGGCCCTCGGACGTCGGACCGCTGCGGGTGCCGGCCGGCGTCGTCCGATTGCGGGCGGTGCGAATGCGCGATGGCGCGCAGTGGAGCCGGATGCGGTTGGCCGAACGTGCGCATCTCGAGCCTTGGGAGCCGAGCGCCGAGGGTGATTGGACCATCCGCCACGCCGTTGCCGCTTGGCCCGCGTTGTGTTCCGGTCTGCGCGCAGAGGCCCGTAAGGGGCGCATGCTGCCCTACGTCATCGAGCTGGACGGGCGGTTCTGCGGTCAGCTGACCGTCGGCAACGTCACCCACGGTGCCTTGCGGTCGGCGTGGATCGGCTACTGGGTGTCACGGTCGGCGACCGGCGGCGGGGTGGCGACCGCGGCGTTGGCGCTGGGTCTGGATCACTGCTTCGGTCCGGTCATGTTGCATCGCGTGGAGGCCACGGTGCGCCCGGAGAACGCCGCGAGCCGCGCCGTGCTGGCAAAGGTCGGATTCCGGCAAGAGGGCCTGCTGCTTCGCTACCTCGAAGTCGACCGGGCATGGCGGGATCACTTGCTGATGGCGATCACGGCCGAAGAGGTGTGCGGGTCGGCGGCATCGACCCTGGTCCGCGCCGGTCACGCGAGTTGGGTGTGACCATGCGTCGGCACCACGCGAATCCATAGGCCAGGACGCGTCGGGGGCCGAGTTCCCGCACGGCCGTCGTGTGGCTAGCGCGACACGAGTGACATGTGGTGCTTGTGAGAGGCAAATTACAGGTGTGTAATTGTGCTGGTCACTATGATCCGGCCGCGCTGGCCGCCGATAGGCCTCGCGGGGATTGGGAATCGAAGAGAGCAGGTCGTCATGCCAAGCATCCCGCAGTCGTTGTTGTGGATTTCGCTCGTGGTGCTGTGGCTCTTCGTTTTGGTTCCCATGCTCGTCAGCAAACGCGACGCGGTGCGGCGCACCAGCGACGTGGCCTTGGCGACCCGGGTGCTCAACGACGGCACAAACACCCGGCTGACCAGACGGAATGGTCCGGCCGCGGGTCATCGCAGCGACCCCGACTGGAAGCCGGCGGAAGACTCGGCCGAAGAAGGCGAGTTCGGTGCGGACGGGCGCGACCTCGCCGAGGATGAAGACCGAGACCACGATGAGGAACTCGACTGCGAAGAAAACACCGACACCGACGATTTGCGCCTGACCCGTCCGGTTGTCGTCAGGGTCGCGGTCGCCGAGCAGACCGAGCCCGACTACCTCGACGTCGACGTCGTCGAGGATTCCGCGGCCCTTCCGGCGGGAGCCGGCGGCGAGGTTTCCGAGGCCGTGACGGATGACCTGGCGGAGCAGGCCGAATCGGACACCGAGGAGGTCGCGCGGCACGCGGGCCAAGACGACGACAGCTACGAGTACGTCGAGGACTCTTCGGGTTTGGAGCCTCAGGCGGACGACGAATCCGACGAAGACGAAGCGCCGGCGCCGATCCCACGGAGCGCCTCGCGACGACGCCGGTTCGACACGAAGACCGCCGCCGCGGTCAGCGCCCGCAAATATGCGTTCCGCAAGCGGGTGCTGATGGTGATGGCGGTCGTCCTGGTCGGCTCGGCCACGGCCGCGTTCGAGGTGTCGTCACGAGCCTGGTGGGTATGCGGCACCGCGATCGGTGTGACGGTGCTCTACCTGGCCTACCTGCGGCGCCAAACCCGGATCGAGGAGAAGGTACGTCGCCGCCGGATGCAGCGGATGGGGCGGGCACGGCTGGGCGTGGAGAACGCGCACGACCGCGAATACGACGTGGTCCCGTCGCGGCTGCGGCGCCCGGGCGCGGTGGTCCTGGAAATCGACGACGAGGACCCGATGTTCGACCACCTGGACTACGCGATGCCGGGACGCGCCGTCGGTTGGCCCCGGGACTTGCCGCGCGCCGTCGGTCAGTAACGCTCGCAGTTCGGCGGTGCGTGTCGCGGCTGGTAGCCTGCTAGCGGTCAGGGGCTATGGCGCAGTTGGTAGCGCGACTCGTTCGCATCGAGTAGGTCAGGGGTTCGAATCCCCTTAGCTCCACCACATTTGAGCAGGTCAGGGCACTGTTCGCCGATCGGGCGTTCGGGGCCGTCCGCAGTAGCTCGGATCGCCGCATCGACTAGGTCATGGCCTACAAGCCGATCGAGGCCGCGCGGCCTGGCTTGGAATCTTCATTCGGTCACCCGGGAAGGTACGCCCCTTCCCGAGAAGATCCACCGTTTCCAAGCAGTGCTCTGCGCAATTCGCCCCGGGGCCTGAGGGGTTCTGACATCGTAACGTTGCGCTGTTCCTGGGCGGAGGGTCAACGGTCTTCGCAGCGACTGCGGTAACCGCGCCCAGTCACGCCAGGACCATCGCCGGGTCGTAGGCCCAGGTTGCTCGGTCGCCGGTCGAGCCGAGATGCCTTGAGGAGCGAGAACCAATGACGAGCAAAGCCCGCAAGATCCCACTGACCGCGGTGACGGCGTTGACGATTTCCGCGCTACTGGCCGCGTGCGGTTCCGGTCCCAACGGCGCCACGACGGGACAGGGCAGCAAGACGAATCCGGACAGCCCGTACCCCGACTACACCGTCACCTACCTCGAAGGCCCGCCGAACCAGGCAAACATGGAGGCAAAGCAGCTCTCGAAGGACGGGCACCGATTCTGGATGCTCCCGGCGACCCCTCAAACGACCCAATGGGGCGTCTACGACAACAACATCCCCCCCGTCCTGCACATCGACTCCGGTGACACGGTCGCGATCCAGACGATGCCCGCAGGCGGCGGGCAGGTCGCTCCCGGCATCAACGAGGGCCAGATCGAAAAGATCAACGGCGCGGTGAACAACCGCGGACCGCACACCGTCACCGGACCGATCTACGTCAATGGCGCCGAGCCCGGCGACGTCCTGGCGATCCACATCAACCGGATCCGGCTGTCCAACTACGCGACGAACAACACCACCAAGGACAAGGGGCTTTTCCCCGGCAAGTTTCCCGAGCAGGTCACCAGCTACTACCTGGACACCGACACGATGCAGATGCGCTTTTCGCCCAACGTCCTGGTGCCGCTTGAGCCGTTTCCCGGCATCCTCGCCGTCGGGCGCTCCGACACCACCAGCTCCTACTGCACCGACGGCAAGTGCAGCACCGAGCAGCCGGGACCGTATGGCGGCAACATGGATCTTCCGGCGATGCAGACCGGCACCACCACGTATCTTCCCGTGCAGGTCAAGGGCGGGCTGATCTGGACCGGCGACTCGCACGCCAAGCAGGGCAATGGAGAGATCGATCTCGACGCACTCGAGACGTGGTACCCGGAGCTCAATATCACCGTGAACGTAATCAAGCACCAGACGCAGGACTGGCCGACAGTTCAAACCCCGGCGAGCTGGGTCACGGTCGGCTACGACGAGGACCTCGACAGGGCGCTCGACGTCAACAAGTCCGAGACGGTCAAGTTGATCATGGACAAACAACACCTTTCCCAGGCCGACGCGACGAGCACCATGTACAAGACCTGGAACTGCCGCATCTCCGAAGTGGTCGACGAGGTCCTCGGCACCTACTGCGTGGTTCCGAAGAACCCCGACGCACCGCCCGCGCCGAACCTCCCGGCCGACGACACCGCAACCGAGTGGGTCTCCACTGGGACCGCGTCGAAGGCACTCGACGCCATGAGGAAGGCGGCCTGGGCGGCGCTGGACAAGATGGCGAGCAACCTCGGCATCACCCGCAACGACGCCTACCACCTCGCCACCATGGTCCTCGACTGCCGGATCGATCGGTGGACCAGCGGCGACAAGACCGTGGCGTGCATGGTTCCCAAGAGCATCAAGGTGCCGGAGTGAAGGAAACCCTCTGAGGCATTCCGCCAGGATTCCGCGGCGTGGGAGCAAGGGAAGGCCGGCGATGACTGAGCGATGGCGTCCGCTCGTGTCCGATCAGGCATTCCGGAGCCGTCCGCAGTAGTTCGATCGCCGCCACGCCCACAGCCAAGGTTTACGCTCGAGGAGGCACAAGGAAAGGCACGCTATGTTCGCAGCGTTCGGATTCGAAGCCCTGGGTGTGGTAGTCGGGGACATGTATTTCGTTGACCCGAGCCCGCTCGCGGGTCAGGAAACCCCCGAACGGGGAGTCAGACTGGAACTGCGCCTCGTCGACCGGGGCGAGCCGCAGGGGTCCATCTATGCCGGCGTACCGATCGCCTTCACCCGCCCGGTGTGGCGGGTCGACCTATTCGGGTCCACGGAGAGCCCGCCCGGGACGCTGGACCGGGCCCATCACCACCCCCGCTTCGAGGGATGGGAACCCGGACGCCGGCATTTTGTTGCCGAGCTGTCAGCCAACCCGGTGTCCTGGCTGGCCGATCAGCTGGCCGACCCGGCCACCGTGCTGGCCCGGGCAGGTGTCGACACCGATGAGGTCAGCGAAGCCGATATGACCGGACTCGCCGCCGCGGCCCCGGAGATTGTCGCCGCGGTGCAACGGATGCTCGAGGGCGTGCGGGACGGGGAACTGGCCCCGGCCCCCGCCGAGCCGGTTGCCGCCGCCCGCACCGGCTGGCTCTGATTCGACCCGGCCGCAGACCCGGCCGTCCGCGTCATCGCGCCGTTTATTCGTTGGCTCGCCTTGCCGTTGAGGGCCGCAGTCGCGCGCGGCGCGGTCGGGGAAGCGCTCGTTGCCCGGCGGGGCAGTCTGGTGCCTGGAGTCGCACATTGGATACGGTGGGGCCCGACGAAGTCGCGGTGAGCACGCTACCTGGATGTCGTTGCGCCGCCGGGCGGCACCGGGGTGCCGCATTGCCGTCGCACCGGAATCCGCCGCCGAACTGGCGTCAATGACCGAAAGGACCTGATGGCGCACCTCGACCACTTCTCGAGCGAAGGCCTGCTGCAAGAACTTCTGTGGACCTACGGGCCGAGCGGCCAGGAAGACGCGGTGCGGGCGGTGTGTGCCCGCGAACTGGAGCCGCTCGTCGACGACATGTGGACCGATGATGCCGGGAATCTGATCGGCTATGTCGCGGCCGGCGGGGCCACCGACGACATTGCCACGCGCCGCCATCGCTACCGGTCGGCCCCGGTGGGTGGACCCGACACCGCGATCCGGGTCATGGCGCACATGGACGAGTTGTCCGTGATGGTCAAGCGGGTAGAGTCCGACGGCACGCTGCACTTGACGCAGCTCGGGGTGATGTATCCCGGAAACTTCGGCATGGGCCCGGTCGCCATGCTCGGCCAGCACGAAACGCTCACCGGGGTGCTCACGCTCGGTTCCGAGCACACCACCATAGAGAGCCCGCGAATTTGGGAGACCAAACCCGATCGCGGTGACCGGTCGCTGGATTGGCACCACGTGTACGTCTTCACCGGCCGCAGCCCCGAGGAACTGGCAGTGGCGGGGGTGCATGCGGGCACCCGGGTATGCATCGACCGCAGCAAGAGATCCCTGGTCGATGCCGGAGACTACGTCGGCTCCTACTTCCTCGACGACCGCGCGGCGGTGACCGCTCTGCTGCACGCGGCTCGTCTGCTACGGGAAAGCGGACAACGACCCGCCGAGGACGTCTATCTCGCGTTCACCACCAACGAGGAGATCGGTGGGGTGGGTGGTTGTTACGCGAGCCGCACGCTGCCCGGGACACTGACGCTGGCCCTCGATGTCGGACCGACCGAGCGGGAGTACGCCACCAGCGTCGCCGGTGGTCCGATCATCGGTTACAGCGATGCCTTGTGCGTCTACGACAAAGACGTCGCCGACCGGCTACTGAGGATCGCGACCGACCGGGGATTGGTGCCCCAGCCCGCCGCACTGGGCGCGTTCATGTCCGACGCCTCCCACTCCAAAGCCTACGGGCTGGCACCGCGCGCGGGGCTGCTGTGTCTGCCCACGCTGAGCACCCATGGTTTCGAACTCATCGGCCGCAATGCGATCGATGACATGGCCGGGATCACTGTCGATTTTCTGCTACAGCCCGGTGGCGAAGCCGAATAGCGCTGCCGCACCCGCTGTCCACGGCGAAGGCTAATGGAGGCCGAATAATTCGCTGAACATTGGCTAAGAGGGGCGTGGCGGCGCCGGGTCACACGTCGCCCCAGCCCTAGGGTCGATGGATGAGTATTGAGTACTACCTGCAAAAGGTGCCCGTCGAATCCGTTCGCCCGGGATTTTCCCTTGCAGTTGACGAGGACGGCGACTATCGCCTGTTCCAGGTCGATTGCATCCAGATGTCCCAACGCAGCGGCCAACCGGTGATGTTCACGCTCACGTCGGAGCCCCGCGACGGTGGCGATCCGTGGGTCCTGGAATTTGAGGCGGGTACGCCGGTCGTCCGGATCCTCGGCGTCTGCAAGGCGGCCTCCTAGGTCGCTGGGCCGGGGCGTCGCCTCAGCCGGGCTTGGCGGCGGCGACGAACTGCAGCGTGCGCTGGGCCTGTTGCTCGATGTCGACCAGGCCGGCCGATGAGAAGAGGTTGACGAAGACGTGCCGGTCGAACATGGTGAGCCCGATGACGCGGGCGCCGGTGCCCAGCACGTATCGGATCGGCGTCGTGCCGGGGGCATAGCTGGTGAGGACCGCGATCCGGCCGCCGGGTCTGAGCACGCGCATCATCTCCCCCGCGACGCGAAACGGTTCGGGCATCAGGTACAGCGCGCCGAAACAGCAGACCGCGTCGAAGGTTGCGTCGGCGAACGGCAGCATGCGGGCGTCGCCGCGGACATAGCACGTCCGGGCCGTGCTGTTGTCTGCGACGGCGCGAGTCAGCATCGGCTCAGAAATGTCGAAACCGACTGCCAGGCCACCGGCCGGCAATTGTTCGGCCAGCGGCCCGGTGAAATTGCCTGGCCCGCAGGCGACGTCGAGCAGCCGATGCGCGGTGGGCAGACGGAGCGCCGATGCTGCGCGGCGCTGCTCGGCGCCCGTGGTGACGCCGCTGGCAAGGAAGAACGAGGCCGGACGCCACAGCCGCTCGTACACCGTCGCAACGAAGGGGCTGTTCATGGCACGCTGAGCAACCGTCGGGGCCGGTGCACTCGTTGCTTCCCCCAACACGTCGAGAAAGCCGTGCCGCAGCACGGCGGGCTTGTTCATGAGAGCGCGTGTCGACTCGACCGGATCCTGGGTCATGTCATCGCTTTCGTCAGGCGTGGCGGTGCGCGACGACGGGTGTCACCTGGATCGCGCTGTTGACCTAGTGCCAGGCTAGTGGGCCGCACCGTCGCGGTCCGGTTCTTGCCGCGGCCGGAACCCACTCATAACCTTGGCAACATCCGATCGCGTCAAGGACTCACCGGCCTGGCGCAGTAGACGACGGCAACGCAGGCGGGCAGGTCATGGCACAGCGGTCACGGGCGGCAGACCTCCGCCGCCATTCTTTGATCGGCGGGCCAACACAGTGCCCGGATTGACCGGCGCTCGAGCCGACGAGCTGGCGACGATGGACATCTTCGAGGGATGTCCCACCGAGGACCTGGTGCCGTTGGCGGGTTGCCTGCAGCCGCTGCACGCGGCGGCCGGTCAGGTGCTGATGCGGCAGGGTGAGCAGGCCGTTTCCTTCCTGCTCATCTCCTCTGGTACCGCCGAGATCAAACACGTCGATAGCGACGGAGTGGTGACGGTGGGAGAAGCGGCCGCCGGCACGATCATCGGCGAGATCGCCCTGCTGCGCGACATCCCGCGGATCGCGACGGTCATCGCGGCCGAGCCGCTGACCGGTTGGATCGGTGACAACGACGCCTTCACCCTGATGCTGCACATTCCCGGGATCATGCCGCGGCTGGTGCGCACGGTGCGGCAGCGCCTCGCCGCATTCATCACGCCGATCCCGATACGGGTTCGCGACGGTACCGAGCTCATGCTGCGTCCCGTGCTGCCCGGCGACAGCGAGCGGACCGTGCACGGACACATTCAATTCTCCGGCGAGACGCTGTATCGCCGGTTCATGACGGCGCGCCTGCCCACCCCGGCATTGCTGCACTACCTATCGGAGGTCGACTACGTCGATCACTTCGTGTGGGTGGTGACCGACGGGAGCGACCCAGTGGCCGACGCGCGCTTTGTGCGCGACGAGACTGATCCCACGGTTGCCGAGATCGCGTTCACCGTCGCCGACGACTATCAGGGCCGGGGGATCGGTACCTTCCTGATCAGCGCCCTGTCCATCGCGGCCAGGGTCAATGGAATCGAAAGATTCTCCGCGCGAATGCTTTCCGACAATGTACCGATGCGCGCGATCATGGAGCACTACGGCGCGGTGTGGCAGCGCGAGGACGTCGGTGTCATCACCACCGTCATCAACGTACCCCGCCGGCGTGAGCTGACGTTTCGGCGCGACATGGCTGACCAGATCAAACGTGTCGCCCGGCAAGTCATCGAGGCGGTCGGCTGACCCCGGAGGGTGGCGTCAGAATGCCAACTGGCGCGGGCTGAATCGAGATGTCACGTTGCCATTCAGCGACTCGTCGTAGGGGTCGATCGCTTGCGGGTCCGCGCCTTCGGTGAGGTCCAGGCCGTCGAGCTCGATCCAGATGATGCTCGGGCTGGTGGTGAGCTCGAAGAAGTACACCCTGTCGGTCAGGTCACCGACCGTCCGGTACTCGGTGTCGTAGATCCCGAAATCCCCATAGGGCGCTCCGAACGGAACCGAGACGTTGCGCATGATCGCCATCACGCCGGCCACCGCCTCCCGGACGGTTCGCGGCTCGGGCAACAGCGCCAGGTAGTAGGCCGCACGCTGGAAGCGGTCGATGGGATTCACGTTGCCGGGCAGTGGCATATCCCGGCTGGGGTGCGAAAAATCTTGCTGTGAGAGAAGTTCCAGTTGCTGGTCATAGCTTGGATCGTTGGTCATCAAGGCATATTGGCGACCGTGGTGCACGATCTGCCCACCCTGGCCCAGTTCGATGATCGCGGAGTCCCCGGTCGCGTCCTCGATGGCGAGGTGGATGTTGGCGTCGTAGCCGCGGGCACTGACCATGACGAGTTGAAGCTCGTCCATCAGGCTGAGCGCTTCGGCGACGGTGGCGGCCTGATCGAGCAGATACTGCGCCCAGAGCGCGGTATGCAGTCCTGGTTTTGCCGGGTCACGAGGGCCGATGTCGGTCGATTTCAGGTAGAGCCCGTGAACGCCCAAGCCGCGTTCGTTGATGCCGTCGATGGTGCCGATGCCGTAGATCGTCGTGACCAGACTGCCGTAGCGGCTGGTCCACCGCAGAGGATTCTCGGCGACGACCGGCACGCCGCCCGCGACACCGCCGTCCCGCCGGCGTCCCCGCGGGAACGCCACGATCAGCGGCTCGGTGGATTCCGGCCAGTCCATACTGCGTCCGGCCAATACGGCCAGGTCGTTGGTGTTCCAGAGAACTCGGGTGCACACACCCGACAAGCTACCCGATGTCTGCCTGCCGTGATATGAACAGGCATGCGGCCGTTTTGGATTGGCACTGTGGTGGTGACACTGCTGGCGGCCGCTTGCAACGCGTCGCCCGCGCCCACAGCGTCGCCCTGGCCGTCGGCATTGGCTCATGGCGGTGCGGTCAACCCCGCCAACATCAAGCGGGTCGCTCGCGAGTTGCCGCCCGGCTATGAGGTGACCAGCGCAATCCGCAGCGAAGCCTCGCCGACAGTGCTCTGGGGCTTCAAGGTCGGTGCATCAGACATCAGGGCCAAGCCGCCCCAATGCACGAGGCTCGCCGACCCCGGGAAGGGACGCGAACAATCGGCGCAAGGCGTGGCCGGATCGGGAAGCGGCGGCATCGTCGACGCGGTGGTGGTGACTTTGCCGGGGCCGGTGGACTTCCCCCACGACCTCATCGCGGCATGTGGCCAGTGGACCATGACCGCCGGGCGCACGGCGGCACGTGTTCACCTCATCGACGCCCCGCATATCGATGGCGCCGAAAGCCTGGGCATGCTGGTCGACATCAAGTCGTTCGTGGAGTCGGGCACCGAGATAGATTCGCGTGCATATACATTCACTGCCTACCTGGGCAACTACTACGCGTTCACCACGCTGACCACGGACCCGGGTTCGGCGCTTCCCGCGTTGTCGCCCCGATTCGCCGCCGATCTGCTTGTCAAAACGGTGTCCACGTTGCGCGGCTGAGCGTCGGGCCTTGGGTAGATTGGCCACGATGTCAAAGGTGTGGCTCGCGATGGCAGGCGTCTGTGTGCTAGCCGGCTGTTCATCGGGCGCAGACAACTCCTCGCCGACGGCCGACATCAGCAAAGTCGCCGACGTGAAGTCCAGCTTCGGACCCGAGTACAAAGTCACCGACATCACCGAGAGGGCGGTCGATCCCAAGCTGCTGGCCGGTCGCAAACTGCCGGAGGGGTTGACATTCGATCCGCCGAACTGCGCGAAAGTGGCAGCGGGGCCGGAAATGCCACCGGATGTGCAGGGCAATATGGCCGCGGTGTCCGCGGAGGGCGACGGCAACCGGTTCGTGGTCATCGCCGTGGAGACCTCAAAAGCCTTGCCATTCAACGCCCCCGACAAGGACTGCGCCAAAGTGGCGTTTTCCGGGGCGCGAATGCGAGGTGGCTTCGAGGTCGTCGACGCGCCGCACATCGACGGGACCCGCACGCTGGGCGTGCATCGGGTCCTCCAGGCGTTGGTGGCCGGAAGCCCGCGCACCGGCGAACTCTATGACTATTCGGCCCAATTCGGCGATTATCAGGTGATCGTCATCGCCAATCCGCTGGTTGTGCCTGACCAGCCGGTCGCCGAGGTCGATACCCAACGTGCCCGCGATCTGCTGGTCAAGGCGGTGGCCGCGATCCGCAGCTGACCTGAGCCCTAGCGCACGCCGCGCGGCCGGAATTGAATGCTGACGCGCGGGCCGACTGGTGCCGATGTCTTGAAGACGGCGTGCTCCCAGGTCCGTTGGCAGGATCCGCCCATCACCAGCAGATCCCCATGCGCCTGCGGCAGCCGCAACGACGGGCCGCCACCCCGTCGCCGCATCGCGAACGTACGGGTGGCGCCCAGGCTGATGATCGCCACCATGGTGTCCTCGGAGCTGGCCCGGCCGATGGTGTCGCCGTGCCAGGCGACGCTGTCGGAGCCGTCGCGGTAACAGCACAATCCCGCTGTGGTGAAGGGCTCGCCGAGCTCCCCCGCGTAAATGTCGTTGAGTCGCCGTCGTAGCCGGGCCAGCAGCGGATGCGGAGGATCGTCGACCGTGAGGTCATGAAAACTGACCAGCCGCGGCACGTCGACCACCCGCTCATACATTTGGCGGCGCTCCTCGCGCCACGGCACCGCCGACAAAAGGGCGTCGAGGAGGTCTTCGCCACCTGACGACCCGTCCGCGAGCCAGCCGGCGCGAATCTCGATAAACGCGCCATCACCAAGCTGTCTGCGCTCGGTGTGCTGGAACAGGGAGCCTTGTACCGCCATCTCCACGGTGCGCAGTCTATCGCACATCAGTTCGAGTGCGCTGGTATGCGCGCGGCGGGCGGGTGAACAGGCCCGCCGAATGCGGCGCGGCTACGGTTGAGCTGTGGGTGTTGTGCTGGGCACCAATTCCGAGGTGGGCGCGCTACGAGTCGTCATCATGCACCGCCCCGGCCCGGAGCTGCGGCGTCTCAGTCCGCGCAACATCGACCAGCTGCTTTTCGACGGGTTGCCGTGGGTCGCTCGCGCGCAAGACGAGCATGACCAATTCACCGAGCTGCTGCGTTCCCGCGGCGTGGAAGTGTTGCTGCTGTCGGATCTGCTGACCGAGGCGCTGACCCACAGCGGTGCCGCGCGGATGCAGGGGGTCGCCGCCGCGGTCGATGCGCGTCGGCTTGGTTTGCCTCTGGCGCAAGAACTTTCGTCCTACCTGCGGGGCCTCGACCCTGGCACGCTGGCTCAGGTGCTGATGGCCGGCATGACGTTTTACGAGTTGCCGTCGAACACCCGGACCGACGTGTCGTTGGTGCTTCGCATGCACCACGGGGGCGATTTCGTCATCGACCCGCTGCCCAATCTGGTGTTCACCCGCGACTCGTCGATATGGATCGGGCCCCGGGTGGTGATCCCGACACTGGCGCTGCGGGCCCGGGCGCGCGAGGCGTCGCTGACCGATCTCATCTATGCCCATCACCCGCGGTTCACCGGGGTGCGGCGTGCTTACGAGTCGCGCACCGCTCCCGTCGAAGGCGGCGACATCCTGCTGCTCGCCCCGGGCGTGGTCGCGGTCGGGGTCGGGGAGCGGACCACCCCGGCCGGTGCGGAAGCGTTGGCCCGCAGCCTGTTCGACGACGATCTGGCGAACACGGTGCTGGCAGTGCCGATCGCTCAGCGGCGTGCGCAAATGCATCTGGACACGGTGTGCACGATGGTCGCCGGCGACACCATGGTGATGTATGCCAACGTCGTCGACACGCTCTCGGCATTCACGATCCAGCGCACGCACGACGGAATCGACATCAGCGATGAGGCCCCCTTTTTAGAGGCGGCAGCGAAGGCCATGGAAATCGACAGGCTGCGGGTCATCGATACCGGTTTGGACCCCGTCATCGCCGAACGCGAGCAGTGGGATGACGGCAACAACACCCTGGCGTTGGCGCCGGGCGTCGTGGTCGCCTATGAGCGCAATGAGCAGACCAATACCCGCCTGCAGGATGCGGGCATCGAAGTGCTGACCATAGCCGGGGCCGAACTGGGGACCGGTCGTGGCGGGCCCCGCTGTCTGTCCTGTCCGGTGGCCCGTGACCCTTTGTCCTGACGCCGAGATTGCCGCCATGGTCGTCGCGAGCGAGTGGATCACAGCCGTGACGGCAATCTCGGCGTTGCAGTCATCGCCAGCTGGGCAGCCAGATCTCCATGTCCCACGTCTGTTGGGAGATCGGCATAGCGGTGAGCACCGGGAACAGCCAGGCAAAGTTGGTCACGACGAGGGCCACGTAGCACGACACGGCGATCAGTCCCAGCGTGCGCCGTTCGGATGAGCTCGCACCCCCCATTGGGGGCCGTTGACGAGTGGCAGGGGCGTACAGGATATCGCCGCAAATGAGCGCGATAGCCATCACCAGGAACGGCGCCATCGTCGCCGCGTAGAAGAAGTACATCTGCCGGTCGATATCGGCGAACCACGGCAGCCATCCGGCGCAGTAACCGATCCAGACCGCGGCGTAGCGCCAGTCACGACGCACCAGCATCCGCCAAGAGGCGTAGAGCAACACCGGTACCGCCAGCCACCACATGGCGGGCGTGCCCACCAACATCTCGGCTTTCACACACGACTGCCCGCCGCAGCCGGAAACGTTTTGCTGGTCGATCGCGTAGAGCACCGGCCGCAATGACATGGGCCAGCTCCACGGTTTGGACTCCCACGGGTGGTGGTTGCCCGCGGCGTTCGTCAGGCCCGCATGGAAGTGGAATGCCTTGGCGGTGTAGTGCCACAGCGAGCGAACGGCGTCGGGCAGCGGGACGACGCTGTGGCGGCCGATCGACTGGCCTACTTCGTGCCGATCAATCGCGGTCTCGGACGCGAACCACGGTGCATAGCTGGCCAGGTACACCAGGAGCGGGATGAACGCCAGCGCATATCCGGTGGGGATCAAGTCCCGCCGCAAGACCCCCGACCATGGTCTGGGGACCTGGTACTGCCTCCGCGCCGCCACGTCGAACGCCAACGACATCGCACCGAAGAACACCACGAAGTAGAGACCGGACCACTTTGTCGCGCAGGCCAATCCGAGCATCACCCCCGCCAGGAAGCGCCACCATCGCACGCCCAGCCGCGGACCCCACGCCGTGTCGGCGCTGCGGCCCTCCAGCAGCACGACATGCATCCGCTGCCGCACCTGATCGCGGTCGACGATGAGCGCGCCGAACGCCGCGACCACGAAGAAGGTGAGTATGCCGTCCAGCAGCGCGGTCCGCTCCGCGACAAAGCTGACGCCGTCGCAGATGATCAGCACGCCGGCGATAGCGCCGACCAATGTCGAACGGCTGATGCGGCGGACGATCCGCATCACCAGCGCCACCGTCACCACCCCGAGCAGCGCGCCGGTGAACCGCCAGCCGACACCGTTGTAGCCGAAGATCGCCTCACCGATCGCGATCAGTTGCTTGCCGACCGGCGGGTGGACAACCAGGCCGAACCCGGGATTGTCTTCCACGCCGTGGTTGTGCAGCACCTGCCAGGCCTGCGGCGCGTAGTGCTTCTCGTCGAAGATGGGGGTGCCGGAGTCGGTCGGCGAACCCAGGTTGAGGAATCGGGTCACCGCCGCCAGCAGTGTGATCACGCCGGTCGCGACCCAGCCCCGGATGTGATCCAGCGGCCCGAAGTCAGCCACCGGGATTAGCGGGCCCGGGCTGACGACGGGCACGACGCGCTCCCGGCCGGCGCTGTCCACGTTCGAGGCGGCTTCGCGGGGCGGGGCGGTCATCTGGTCGATCGTAGGCTGTCCGTCATGACCACCGGCCGCCTGTTGCTGGCCGCGACCCCGTTGGGCCAGCCGTCCGATGCCTCGCCCCGCCTGATCGACGCCCTGGCCCGCTCCGACGTGGTGGCGGCCGAGGACACCCGGCGGGCGCGGACGCTGGCGAAAAACCTCGGCGTCGCCATATCCGGTCGGCTGATCAGTCTGTTCGACCGGATCGAGGCTGCACGGGTGCCTGCCCTGGTCGACGCGATCAAAGCCGGTGCGACGGTGCTGGTGGTCACCGATGCCGGGATGCCGGTGATCAGCGACCCCGGCTTTCGGCTGGTCGCCGCGTGCGTGCAGGCCGGGGTTCGGGTGACGTGTCTGCCCGGCCCGTCGGCGGTGATGACCGCCCTGGCCGTGTCCGGTCTGCCATCGGAGAAGTTCTGTTTCGAGGGTTTCGCTCCGCGCAAGAAAGAGGCGCGCCGGACGTGGCTGGCCGCGCTGTCCGACGAGCGGCGCACCTGTGTGTTTTTCGAATCGCCGCGCCGCCTCCCCGCGTGTCTGCGCGACGCTGTCGACCAGCTCGGCGGCACCCGCCGGGCGGCCATCTGCCGGGAACTGACGAAGGTGCACGAAGAAGTGGTGCGCGGTTCGCTCGAAGAGCTGGCGGCCTGGGCGGCCGACGGTGTGCTCGGTGAGATCACCGTGGTGCTGGCCGGCGCCACTCCACGCGCCGACCTGCCCTCGCTGGTCGCAGAAGTTGAAAGCCTGGTCGCGGACGGTGCTCGCGTCAAGGACGCCTGCGGCGAGGTGGCCGCCGCTCATCCGGGGGTGCGCTCGCGCCAGCTCTACGAAGCGGTGCTGCAGTCACGCCGCGAGTGAACGGGGTTAGCCAGCCGAGCCGGCGGTCGCGATCAACGGCGGGCCGACGATGGGCGATGCCTTGTGCAGGCATTCGGCCCATTCGGCGTCGGGGTCGGAGTCGGCGGTGATTCCACCACCGACGCCCAGGACGGCGCTACCCGCCGCATCGAACTCGACGGTGCGGATCGCGACGTTCAGTTCGCATCCGGCGACCGGCGAAGCCAAACCAATTGTGCCGCAGTATATTCCGCGACGATTCGGTTCCCACTGCGAGATCAGTTGACGAGCGCGGTGTTTGGGTGTTCCCGTGACCGAGGCCGGCGGGAAGGCGGCGTCCAGCAGCGCCGACGTCGGCAGCTCGACAGGAACACGCGCCGACACCGTGGACACCAGGTGCCACACACCCGGCGCGCGCCGCACGACCAGCAGCTCGGGCACGGTGACGGTGCCGACGGTTGCTACCCGGCCCAGGTCATTGCGGACCAGGTCCACGATCATGATGTTTTCGGCTATCTCTTTCGCCGAGGTTCGCAGCGCCGACGGCCAGGCGTCCAGCGGCAGCGTGCCCTTGATGGGGCTCGAGGTCACGACCGTTCCACGCCGCTGCACGAACAGCTCTGGAGACAGCGACGCGACCGCGCCCCACGGCCCGGCAACGTAGGCCGCCCGGGCCGGGAAGGTGCGGGCGATGCCGTCGACGAAGAAGTCCAGCGGGGCTCCGGTGGCTGTCCCGGTGAATTGCGTGCACACGCATGCCTGGTAGACCTCGCCGGCGCGGATGGCTTCCAGGCAGGCCTGTACCCCGTCGCGATGTGTCTCCCGATCGGCGCTGCCCCAGTCGATCCGGCAATCGCGCGCCGGTGCCGGTGATGCCGCCAGTGCGGAGCTGAGCCAGTCCGGCATCGGCGCACCAGACAGGCTTTCGTACCACCAACGGCCGTCCCGGTCGCGGCGCAGTACGCAGTCGGTCCAGCCGCCGGCGGCTTCGGGAATCCGATTCGGCCGCTCGTCGGCGCCGGGATCGGGATAAGACAGGTAACCAATCCAGCCGCCACCCACCTGCTGGGAATCGGAGGCGACATTTCCTTCGGAGGCCGGGCAGACCGCGAACGCTTCATCGACCTTTACCGGTTGCACCGAAAGACTCGGTGCGATCACCGCGGCCGCGCCGAACCAGTCGCCGGTCAGCGCGGCCGGCGGTGGGAGACCGAGCCGGGTTGTGGCGTCACCGACGCGGCGCAGCACCTGTGGTGCGGCGCCGAGGTCGCCGAGCCGGTCGATTCGCACCGCCCTAGCTTGACAGAACGGTGGATCTTCGCACCCTGGGCGTCGGTCGCTCAGCCGCGGCTGATGTCGCGTGCGGCGGTCAGGGCCGTCAGCTTGTCCGGGTTGCGCATCACGTAGAAGTTGGTGATCTTGTCCTCGACGATCTCCACGGTGATCACACCCTCGAGCTGTTCGCCGAGGTAGAGCAATACCGCCGGGGCGCTGTTACAGGTCACCATCTCCAGTCGTAGCTGTGCACCGGCCCTGCGCATCAGTCCGGCGATCGCCCTGGCCACCCGGTCGGCACCGACGACCGGTCGGCGCGCGGCGCTCACGATGCCGCCGCTGTCGGCCGTCCAGGTGGCGTCCGGTGCCAGCATCGTCATCAGCGCCTCCACGTCACCGCTGGCCGCCGTTTCAAGGAACTGCGTGGTGATCTGCGCGTTGCGTTGCGGGTCCACGACGCCGAATCGTTTCCGTCGCGCCCGCACGTGTTCGCGTGCCCGGTGCGCGACCTGTCGGACGGTCGGCGCCGGTTTGCCCACCGCCTCGGCGATTTCGCCGTAGCCGAAGCCGAACACCTCGCGCAGCACGAACACCGCCCGCTCGTCGGGGCTCAGCGTCTCCAGTAGGACCAGCATCGCCATCGACACCGACTCCGCCAGCACGACATCGGCCGCGGGGTCCTGGTCGTCGAGCAGCAGCGGCTCGGGCAGCCACGGCCCGACGTATTCCTCTCGCCGACGCGCGTCGGCGCGCAACGCATTGAGCGACTGGCGGGTGACCAGCTGGGCCAGATAGGACTTGGTGTCGCGCACGGTGGCCAGGTCGACCGCCGCCCACCGCAGATAGCTGTCCTGCAGCACGTCGTCGGCCTCGGTTGCCGAGCCCAGGATTTCGTAGGCGATGGTGAACAGTAGCGGCCGCAGCAGCGTGAACCGTTCGGCGTGCTCGTTGCCGGTCGGTGCGCGCGTCATTGCGCCGCGACCCGCTGGTCCGTCGGTGAATGCGCGGCCCTGTTGCCGCCTTTGAACCAGAAGTACGAGCCGGGCCTGGCGGCCTCTTGCCGGATGGACCACAGCGTGCCCTTGCAAATGGCTTCCTTCACCGAGGCCGCGGCCCGGCCCCCGATGATCACGTTGATCGGGGTGTCGTCGGTGCGGGCCAGCTGCACGGTGCCGTGCGAGCGGCCCAGGCTGATGCACTGACCGACGAACGCCTGGCTCAGCGGCGCGGGGGGATCACCGGCGATGCGGCTGAGTACGGTGTTGGCGGCCTGGGCGCCCAGTGGCTCGGCGGCCTGGCAGCTCATCCGCAACGGCCGGCCCGAGGGCGCGGCGGCGTCGCCCGCGGCGACGACGCGTTGGTCATCGATGCTGGTCAGCGTTTCGTCGGTGAGCAGCCGGCCGAGCGCGTCGGTGCGCAGCCCGCTGCGCTCGGCCAGGTCCGGAACGGCGAATCCAGCCGTCCACACGGTGGCCGCGCTGGGCAGCACCGCACCGTCGCTGAGCACCACCGCGTCCCAGCGCACCTGGGTGGCGGCGAGGGATTCGAGGACGTTGACGCCGAGGCGGCGCAGCCGCTTGCCCACCGAACGCCGGCCCCGCTTGCTCAGTGACGGACCCAGGGTGGGACCGCAGATCAGGGTCACCGGGCGTCCTCGCTCGGCCAGCTCGGAAGCTGTTTCGATGCCTGTCAGTCCGCCGCCGACCACGGTGATCGGCGCGGCCGGCGGCAGGTCGGTGAGCGCATAGCGCAGCCTCTGAGCGCTTTCCAGGTCGGCAACCGAGTAGGCGTATTCGGCCGCCCCGGGCACCGCCGTCGGCATCGCGCCGGTGCTGCCGACGGCGTAGATCAGGTAGTCGTAGTGCAGCACATCACCTGAGGTCAGCAGGACCCGCCGGGCAGCGGTGTCGATACGGGCCGCGGTGTCGACGACCAACCGGATTCCGTCGCCGAGCAGCGTGCCGTAATCAACGGTCGCGGCGCCGGTGTCGGCGACCAACTGGTGCAGGCGGATTCGCTCGACGAAGATCGGACGCGGGTTCACCAGGGTGATGTCGATGTCCGCACACCGCCGCAGACGGTTCGCGGCCAGGGTTCCGGCGTACCCACCGCCGATAACCAAGACATGAGTTTTTCGGGCGGCCACCTCGGTCATTGCTGTCTCCTGTTCTCACGGGCCAATGCCCCTGAGACACCGCAGCCCGGCCGAGCGTGACAGGCGTGGCGGCGAATGTGAGCGGTGTCACCGCGCAGCCGGGCGCCTCAAGCATCCTTGGGGACGAAGACGAAGTTGTTGACGTAGACGCCGCGGGCCGCCCACCCGTCCTCTCGGCCGCCGATATTCGCGGGGTTCTGATGCTGGGCCGGGTCGAACTCTGCTACCGGCCGCCGAGCGTCACCTAGATAGAAGTAACCCGCGTAGCCGAGCCCGGTCAGAAAATCGGTGACCTCGGCGACGGCGTTGGGGTGGTGGCGTTCCTCGGCTTCCACCAGAACCGCCGGCCGGTTGCGCGCGAGCGTGTCCGCGGCCCCGTGTATCACGGCAAGTTCGTGGCCTTCCACGTCTATCTTGATCATGCCGACATCGTCGAGATCCAGATCGTCGAGGCGCTTGACCGGCACGTCGATGCTCTGGACTCCACTGCCGTCGGCGTCGCTCAGGACGTTGCCGGTGTCGATCGTGCTGCGGCCCGGCTCGGATTCGACCACTCGCATGGCCGTCACGCCAGGCTTGTCTGACAACGCCACCGCTTCCACTCGGACCGCGGCGCCGACCGCGTCGAACATCGACGCCAGATCGCGGGCCTGGGCCGGCCGGGGTTCGAACGCAATCACCGCGCGCGACGACGCCAACATCGCGACGGTGAACTCGCCGACATCGGCTCCGACGTCCAGCGAGATCCGGTTCGGGTCGCACAAAGACACCGCTAGCTGCACGTCCAAATTGGATTGGCCCAAACGTTGCAGGATGCGGAATTTCCGCCGCCAGAACAGCCGTGGCGCGATAGTTTTTGCCGCAGGGGCGAGCCAACGTTTGGCCGAGCGTGCGACCGGCATCTGGTGTGTCTCCGGCTGGGCGTCCTGGCGATCGCAAGGCTCGCCAGCAGTGCGTAGGGACCCCCAGCCTAGTCGACCAAGCCAGGCGCCGATGTTTGCAGAGTGCCTGGGTCCAGTCGCCTGTGCCCAGTCACATCTTGGCGCGTCAGGGCCGGTCATGGTTCGCCCGAGACGGGTTTTGAATGTTACGCTGCGCTACAGCAAATCGTGGCCTGTCCCGGGGTCGAGGCACAAGGCAGACAAGCGTCGAAATTATTGGCCTCTTCCGGTGTGCATTGGTGTTTATTGAAGAAGCAACCTTGCAGACAACCATTTCCCGACTGGGCTGGGCGCCCAGAGGGGGAGATGTGCCGTGTATTGGAGGAGCTCGTGCCGCGCAGCCTGGATCTCGTGGTCACCTCCGTCGCCACCCAACTGATGGCGGCCACCGGATCAACGGCAGCGCAGGTTAGTCAAAAGGTACTCGCACAGCTTGTCGAGCGGCTCGACGTGGATGCCGGCTTCTTGCGCCAGTACGACCATGAGGACGACGAGCTCCCGGGCCCCGTACTGGTCGCGGAATGGCCACCGCGAACCGACATTCCCGACCCGGATCCGATGGCCCTCATTGACTTGACCAGCGTCGACCAGCTCTTCGAACAGTGCGAGCATGGCAAGAAACCGGTCGTGCTTCCGGGGGGCCTGCCGAACCGTTCCTTCCGGCGCTGGGCGGGGGGCGCCAAGCAGCGTAGTTCGCCGTCCGTGGTCGCCGCGCCGCTGGTTCGAAGGGGGGTGACCACCGGGTTGCTGGGCTTGGTCAAGTTCGGTGCCGGCAAGTGGAAACAAGGGGAGATCAATACGCTCGAGGCGGTCGCCGCCCTGTTTGCGCAGCTTCAGGGCCGCCTCGCGGCCGAAGAAAAACTTCGTCAGCTGGCCGAGCACGACGATCTGACCGGTCTGTACAACCGTCGGGCGCTGGTCGCGCACCTGTCCGAACGGCTCGCCGCCGGAAGGGCCGGGCCTGTCGCCGTCTTGTACCTTGACCTGGACCGGCTGAAGCCGGTCAATGATTACCTCGGCCATAGCGCGGGAGACAGGTTCATCAAAGTCTTTGCGCAACGCCTTCGGGCGAGCGCGGGAAGTCAGAGCATGATTGCCCGGGTGGGCGGTGACGAGTTCGTCGTCATTCCGGGACAGCCTATGTCGTCGGAGACTGCAGAATCGTTTGCCCATCGCATGTCGACGGGGCTGTGCGAGCGGCTCGACATCGGTGGCCAAACGATCACCCGCACTGTCAGCATCGGGCTGGCGGTGGGCAGCCCGGGACGTGACGATTGCGCCGCCCTGCTGGCCAGTGCCGACGAGGCCGTGCTTGCAGCCAAGTGCGCCGGCGGCAACCAGATAGTGCTGTCCACCGATGCCATGTCGCTCAAGAGCGCATTCCGTAACGACATCGAGCTGCATCTGCAATGCGATATCGACAACGAATCGCTGTTGCTCCACTACCTGCCCGAGGTCGACTTGTCGACCGGCGCCATCGTGGCGGTCGAGGCGCTGGTCCGTTGGCGGCACCCGATCTGGGGACTGCTGCTGCCGGATTCGTTCATCGGGGTAGCCGAATCAACCAACCTCGCCGGAGCGCTCGATCGGTGGGTGATGCGCAACGCCTGCGCCGAATTCAGCCGATGGCGAGCCAACGGAGTAGGAAAATGCGCCACTCTGCGCATCAATGTGTCACCCGTCCAGTTGATGACCCGAGGCTTTGCCCGCAGCGTTGCCGACACCATCGAGGAGTTCGGCATCGATGTCGCATCGATATGCCTGGAGATCACCGAGCGCGCTGTGGTGCGCGACGTCGAGACCGTGCGCAAAACCCTCGCCGAGCTCAAAGAGGTCGGCGTCCAGCTGGCCATCGACGACTTCGGTACCGGCTACGCGGTTCTGTCACATCTGAAGTCCCTCCCGGTCGACATGTTGAAGATCGCCCCCGGATTCGTGCGCGACCTGGGGACCAACGCCGGTGACCTGGCCATCGTCCGCGCCATCATCGGACTCGCAGAGGCCTTCGGTCTGCAACCGGTCGCCGAGGGAGTCGAGACACCTGCCGCCGCAATGGCTTTGATGCAGTATGGGTGTCACCGGGCGCAAGGTTTCTTGTTGTCGCGCCCCGTCCCGGGCGACGCTATGGAAGCTCTGCTGTCCGCGGGCTCGATTCCGATGCCGTTCCTCGCTGACCGCGAGGCATCGTCGTCGGACACGACCTAAGGCGGGGACCATGATCGGTTCGTTGACGAAAAGGACGCTGGCCGTTGCCGTGTGCACGGCACTGGCACTGAACGGATGTAGCGGGCACAGAAACCCCGGGCCGTTGTCTGCGATAGTCAGTCCGGCCATACCGTCGACCGTTCAAGAGATACCCGGGCCGCTGCGCGGCCAGTACGAAGATCTGATGGAACCGCTTTTCCCGCAGGGCAATCCGGTGCAGAAGCGGTACGCGGCATGGCCCGCGTCGTATGACGCCAGTTTGCGTGTCTCCTGGCGGCAGCTACAGCCCACCGACCCGCGCACGTTGCCGCCCGATGCTGCCGACGATCGCAAGTTCGACTTCAGCGTGATCGACAGTGTGCTGAAGAATCTGGCCAGCCGCAATATGCGGCTGACCCTTCGGGTGTACACCTACAACTCCTGTTGCAGTGACCACTATCCGAACCACACGAATATCGCGGTTCCCGACTGGGTGGCGGCCATTCCGGGCGCCACCACCAGCTATCCCGGGCCGGCGAACAGCCCCGAAGCCCGGATCACGCAGGTGGTGCCGAACTGGAACGACCCCCATTACCTGGACGCGTTCGGGCAGCTGCTGGCGGCGCTGGGCCGTCGCTACGACCGCGACGAGCGGCTCAGTGTGTTCGAGTTCTCCGGGTATGGGGACTTCAGCGAGAACCACATCGCCTATATGCGGGACGCGCTGGGCGCGCCGGGTCCAGCACCCGAGCAGAGCGTCGCCAAGCTGGGGTATTACAGCCAATTCCGGGATCAGAGCATCACCATCGACTCGATTCGGCGGCTTGTCGCGGCCAACGTCAACGCTTTTCCCCATACCCAGTTGGTGGCCAATCCGCCGAACCCGGAGATCATGCGGCAACTGCTGTCCGACGACGTCACCAGGAAACTGTCCGCGCCGGTGGGCATCCGCTCGGATTGTCTTGGTGTCTACCCGGTGTTGCCGGTATGGGCCGGGTTCAGCCACTCTCCCTACGTGCAGGCCGACGATCCGGTCGTCAACGCGGTCAAGCAGCGGCTGGCTTCGGCGCTGGTGATCACCGAATGGTGCCAGTTACCCAAGGGAACTGATCCGCAGTCCTACTACGCACAGGGCCTGCACGACGTGGTCAGATATCACGTGGGGATGACGTCGAGCTTCGATTTTCCCGACCGGGATTCGATCTCGGCGATGGATCCCGAGTTGTATGTGCTTTGGGCGCAAGCCAACGCCTCGGCCGGCTATCGGTACTCGGTCGAGGCAAAGCCGGGATCGCAGTCGATACGGGGCAAGGCGGCGTCCATATCGGTGGTATGGACCAACTACGGCTCGGCCGCCGCCTTCGAGCACTGGGTACCGGGCTACAAGCTGATGGATTTCTCAGGAGCGCTGGTGCGGACCCTGCCGGCAACGGTCAACCTCAAGACGCTGGTCCACGACGACTCCGGCCGATCCCGCGAGCAGGCGGTCTCGGCATCGGCGACCGAGTCGGTGAGCGTCGACCTGACGGGCCTGGCGCCGGGGCACTACACGCTGCGCGCGTCGGTCGACTGGCAACAGCACAAGCCCGGCGCTTCGCACGTGGTGAACTACGCGCCCATGGCATTGGCGCGCGACGGGCGAGACGACTCCGGGTCCTATCCCATCGCAACACTCGATATACCGCGCGGCGTCCTGACCTCTGGCCCGGGTCAATGAATGGTCAATGAATGGCGAGCGGGAAGGGCACCAGCAAAGCCTTCGAGTGTCGGTCGCCGAGGATTTGAGCCACCTGCCGGCGCTCTGACTTCGATGCAGCGCAGGTGTGACCGGGTTCACAATTTCTTATTGTCGCGCTCCGTCCCGGGCGATAGGATTCAACCGCTACTGTCAGCGCCGGCATCCCGGTGCCGTTCCTCGCTAACCGCGAGGCGTCACCGTCGGGCACGATCTAAGGCGGGTG
>CAYNLB010000024.1:0-42258 GCA_964397935.1 uncultured Mycobacterium sp. | reverse complement strand
GCCGGTTCCTGACCTACCACCTCACCGACAACGTTGCCGAGCTCGCACCTTTCCTCGTCTGGGCGCTCTCCGGCGGCCTGTTCCCGCTTGCACTCGGCGTCCTGCAGATCCTCGCCCTCGACCTAGGCACCGACACCTTGTCGGCCGTCGCGCTCGGCGCCGAGCCCCCCGCCAAGCACCTGCTCGAAGGGCCGCCTGTACACGGCCGGCTGATGAATCGCACCGTGCTGCGGCGGGCCTTCGGCGTGCTCGGGCCCCTCGAGGCTGTTCTGACCCTCGTCGCCTTTCTGGTGTCCCTGGCTGCATGTGGTTGGCGCCCCGCGAACCCGTTTCCCACCGGGCATGAGCTGGCAGCGGCATCCGGCGCGGCGTTCATGACCGTCGTCCTCGCCCAGACGGCGAACGTCTTCGCCTGCCGGTCCTCGTCGCGCTGGCCCGGAGCGCTGGGCTGGAGCACCAACCGGCTTTTGGTGCCGGCGGTGCTCATCGAGCTGGCCTTCTCCTTCGTCGTATTGTGGGTGCCGCCCATCGCGCGGTTGCTCGGCCAGTGCAATCCGCCCCTGTGGGGCTGGGTTGTCGCCGTGGCGGCGGTTCCGATCGTGTTCGGCGTCGACGCACTGGATAAGTATCTGCGGCCGCGTCGCCGGCAGCGACACACCAGGTGAACGGTTTGCCTTTCGGCGATCACCGTCTCAGCACCATTTGCGGCCAAACTCACTCTGCTGCAACGGGAGCCGGGCATGAAATCGCCTTAATAGTGTGACACTCAGGCGGGATTTTGCTGCGCGGCTTGGTCCTTGATCGTCGGGATCACCTGCGGGGCATAGACAAAGATTGCGGACTCAATCTCCCACTCCGCTTGCTTAGCGTTCATCGGCGTCGTATCGGCCACCATGTGCATCAAGGATCTGGCGGTTCCCAACGGATCGGCGGAGTTACTGACCTGACGGGCGAACCACCGCCCCTCGGCGGTCATGTTGCAATCGTTGAAATCGGCCGTATGGATCATCTTGTTCTGGGCCAGCAGGTTGATGTATCGGTCATCCTGGGGGGTCATAGTGCAGTTCGCCGACGCCGCCGGCGCCGACAGCAACCCTTGGCCCAGCATCGCGGCCACCAGTGCAACAACGGCGGCCCACACCGAAAACACTCGCCCGCGCAAGCGTGTACGCGTAGTCGTCATTTTGCAGAACCCCTTCGCGTGGGAATTTGCTATTTCCAGGCGCGCTAATGGTCGGGTACCCGCAAACCACCCGTCCGGCAAACTAGGAGTACTGCAAACAACAAGTGAACAACGTTTAATGCAAACGCGGCGCCAGAAGAGATTCGAGCTGCGACCCGCGATCACGCGGTCGATGGCCGTCTAAACTTCAGCGAAGCCGGCTCGTGGTGGGGCACCGGCGCCCGCTAGCGCAGGGGTTTCACGACGAGTTAGCTGACACCTCTGGCGCACACCGACAACAGCCAGACACGCGGGCATGAACGAACAGCGAACGACCCCGTGGGCTCACTACGCGGCAGGAGGTTCGTGCGCCTTTTCATCCTTGATCTGGGGGATCATCTCGGGGGCGTAGCAAAAGATCGCGCACTCAACCTCCCATTCGGCCTGATCGGCGTTCATGGGTGTCGTGTCGGTCACCAACTTCATCAGCGACCTGGCTTTACCCAACGGGTCCGGTGAGTTACGAACCTGATCGGCAAACCACCGCCCCTCGGCGACCACATTGCAGTCGTTGAAATCGGCAGTGTGGATCATCTTGTTCTTGGCCAGCAACTGGACGTATTGGTCATCCTGGGGAGTCATAGTGCAGTTCGCCCACGCCGGCGGTGCCGATATCACCACATGACCCAGCATCGCGGCCGTCAGCACGGCGCCGGCAGTCCACACCGAGAGCACTCGTCTGCGCGAGCGAGTGCGGGTGATTGTCATTCAAGAACCTCCCTCTGCGACGAAAAGCCACCACTTTCCAGACGCAAACCAAACTGCCGATGCGGTAGACAACAGGTACGGCAAACAACCGGTGTAGAAGCCGTTCGAGCCGCCGCGGACTGTCGCGCGATCGATGGTCTTCTAACCACAGGCGGCGCTGCCCTTCCGCGATCACCGTCACCCATCAGCGACGCTGTCTGTCCCTAATTAGGCGGGCAGCAGCAATACGCGCCGATAACGCCCGCATGCGCAAAGGTGTACGAATGGTTAACATTTCCTAACTTCGCTTCGCGCGGGGCCCACTGGGCCACCATCGCAAGCCGGGCCGGCAACGCTGCAGACCCCATTGAACAACGAGCGTAGCAACGCTAACGATCCTGAGCCTGGCAGTCAGCTGGCAGCTTGCTGTTAGCTGAATATCGTCTGTCCATCAGCGCCGATCAGATAACGCTCGGTGCCGCGCTCAACCCGTGGGGCGTCGGCCCCCAGCGACACGGCAACCTTGTTACTTGCATTGCGCATGATGTCAAGGGTGAGCTCGACGGCCTCGGCCTCGGAGAACCGAAAGCGCACCTCGGCGACATCGTCGGCGACGAGGTGCGCAGGGGTCCAAATTAACGCATCGGCATAGCGAAGCGCTGCTTTTACGCGGTCGTCGAGCAAATCCGAGGTCTGGAAATGATCCAGCTCCTCGTACAACATTTCCGATCCGCCGCCATCGAGCGCGGCACCCTCGCGCAGCGACTTGCACAGCCGACAGTTGTGCTGCGCCGCGCCACGCAGCCGCACCAGTTCCGAGATCACCGGGTCGAGCGCACGCATCCGGGCCACCGCCGGCAGAAAGTGGTTGAACACCAGATCCGACGGCTCGCTGGTGTGATCCCACGCGGGCGGGCCGTCCACCCAACCCAAGTGCTCCGAACCGACACCGAGGGCTTCCAGACCTGCGCGTACCCGGGGCACGAAGTCGGCGATGTACATCAGCACCACAACACCGAACGTGCGATTCCCCAGCTGTTTTGACAGCCGGGACCGCTGCTCGTCGGTGATCGCCGAGACATCGACGCTGAACTGTTCGGCGAACTCGGCGACGACCACCTCGGCCTCGGATTCGGGCTCGTTCACCACGGCCTCGACCGGCAACGAAGGCAGCGACAGCGTCCGCGCGCACACCCGTCGCACCAGCGTCGACATGCGGCCGTCGCCCCCGGGAGACAGAGCCACCAGCCGCGTGAGCTGATCGTGTCCAATCGAAGCCGGAGCCGCCATCCGTCACACGCTAGAACGCAGCCGGCGCAACGGCAATCGGCTATTGCGCCTGGCTCACCGACGACATGTGGAAATCCGGAATTCGCAACGATGGCATCGCCGCGCGGGTGGCCCAATCCCCCCACTCGCGCGGCAACGTCTTTTCGCTGACGCCGGCCTCGGTGGCCCGCCGCAGCAGGCCCAGCGGACTTTCGTTGAAGCGGAAGTTGTTGACCGCGGCGGTCACCTTGCCGTCTTCGATCAGGTAGACACCATCGCGGGTCAGCCCGGTGAGCAACAGCGTGGTGGGGTCGACCTCGCGGATATACCACAGCGTGGTCAGCAACAGACCGCGCTCAGTGGAGGCGATCATGTCGGCAAGGGGGGCGGACCCGCCGGTCATCATCAGGTTGTCAGCGCCGACCGCGACCTTGGTGCCGTATTTGGTGGCCGTCGACCGCGGATAGGCCAACGCGTTGATCACCCCGTTGCGGATCCAGTCGACCTGGCCGATCTCCATACCGTTGTCGAACACCGACACCGTCTCCGAGGAGTTGCTCACCGCCACGAACGGCCTGCACGCCAGGCCCGGCGTCATCGGATCAGAAAACAGTGTCAGCGGCAACTCGGTGAGCCGCTCCCCCACCCGGGTCCCACCGCCGGGTGCCGAGAAGGCGGTTCGGCCTTCCTGCGCACCACGGCCGGCCATCGACCAGCCCAGGTAGATCATCATGTCGGCCACCGTCGACGGCGGCATGATCGTCTCGTAGCGCCCCGCGGGCAACGAGATGCTGCGCTGCGCCCAGCCCAGTCTCGTCGACAGCTCCGCGAGCAGCAGATCGGTTGACACGTCCACGAAATCCGGTGTCCCAACACCCGCCCAGGCGCTGGCATCGCCACGTTTGGCGTTGATCTCGACCGCACCGGCGGGCTGGGTAAAACGTCGGCGCAAGCCCGTCGACGACGCCAAGAACGTCGTCGAAACACTATGGTGGGCAAAGCCGTACAACTGATCGGCAGCACGGAACCCTCGGCTCAAAGAGTCGGCGACGTCGGCGAACACCAGGGGCCCGGTGCCGGGTACCGGTGCGTCCCAATCGACGGGGACTCCGGTATCGGCCAACAGCGGCGCGGCATCGCCGGCCTCGGGCGCCGAGTGGGCAGCCTCTTGGGACGCCGCCACCAGCCCGGGGATCACTCGCGGATCCACTTCGGCGGACATCACCGTGCCGATGTGTGCACCGTCCTCCTCGCGCACCACAGAAATCACGGTCATGGTGCGGCGCACCGAAACCCCGTTGGTGGTCATGGAATTGCCCGCCCACCGCAACGTCGCCTCGACCTTGTCGGTGATCAGCACCATGGTGTCGTCGGCGCGGCCGAGTTTGGCCGCCTCGTCCAACACCATGTTGACGGCGTGCTGCGCAGTGATCATCGGCGCCGCTCTCCCCCGCAAGCCGGAGGTACCCGCACTGCATCATCGCCGGCGCGGATCATCGGCCGCCCTCGGCAACCGTGTTGAGCACGTTGACGCCCCGGAACAACGCGGAAGGACAGCCATGGCTGACCGGCGCGATCTGTCCGGGCTGGGCCTTGCCGCAGTTCAATGCGCCGCCCAGCCGCCAGGTCGACGGACCGCCCACCGCTTCCATGGAATTCCAGAAATCGGTCGTGGTGGCCTGATAGGCCACGTCGCGCAGCTGGCCGTCCACACGGCCGTCACGGATTCGGAAAAACCGCTGACCGGTGAATTGGAAGTTGTAGCGCTGCATGTCGATCGACCACGACTTGTCGCCGACGACGTAGATGCCGTCCTCGACCCGGCCGATCAGATCGGCGGTACTGACGTCGTCGCGCGCGGGCTGCAGCGACACGTTGGCCATCCGCTGGATCGGGACGTGATGCGGCGAGTCGGCATACGAGCACCCGTTGGAGCGCGGCTGCCCCAGCCTCGGGGCGAACACCCGGTCCAGCTGATATCCGACGAATATCCCGTCGCGCACCAAATCCCACTTTTGGGCGGCCACCCCTTCGTCGTCGTAGCCGACGGTGGCCAGGCCGAATTCGACGGTTCGGTCGGCGGTCACGTTCATCACGGGCGAGCCGTAGCGCATGCTGCCCAACTTGTCGGGGGTCGCAAACGACGTTCCGGCATAGGCCGCCTCGTAGCCGATGGCACGGTCGTATTCGGTTGCGTGCCCGACGGATTCGTGAATGGTCAACCACAAGTTGCTCGGGTCGATCACCAGGTCTTTAGGTCCCGGAGTCACGCTGGGCGCCTTGACCTTTTCGGCCAGCAGCGACGGCAGCTGTGCGAGTTCGTCTGTCCAGTTCCACACCTCGTCGCCGGCCAGCACTTCCCAACCCCGCCCCATCGGCGGCGCCAGGGTGCGCATGGAGTCGAAGCTGCCCGCCGCGGCGTCGACGGTCACCGCCTGCAGTGTGGGTTGCAGCCGCACCCGCTGCTGGGTGATCGACGACCCGAACGTGTCGGCGTAGAACGTCTGCTCCTTGACGGCCGTGAGCACGGCCGACACGTGGTCGACGCCGTCGGCACTCAGCAGCCGCCCGGAGTAGTCCTCCAGCACGGCGATCTTGTCCGCCGCGAGGATGGCGAACGGGTCGATCCGATAGTTGGAAATCCAGGTCGCGTCGGCGTATACCGGCTCGGGTGCCAGCTCGACGCGCTCGGTGTTCAGCGCCGACAGGGTGGTGGCCACGTGTACCGCGTGGCGTGCGGTCTCGGCGGCGACCGACGGCGCCAACTCGGCATGGGAGGCGAATCCCCACGTGCCATCGACGATCACCCGCACCGCCAAGCCGATCTCGCGGTCGACGACCGCGGTCTCCAACTGGCCGTCGCGCAGCTGGATGATCTCCGTGACGATGCGGTGAACCCGCAGGTCGGCGTGGCTGGCCCCGGCCGCGGTGGCCGCCGACAGCGCGGCGTCGGCCAGCTCGTGCCGCGGCAGCTCCAGGAAGTCGGCATCGATCCCCCGGTTCGGTGTCACGAAACCACCGTAACGGCCGCTGACCACAAACCGCGGCGGCGCCCGCTTTAATAAGCTCCATGGCCGGCGCCGCACTGGGGAAACAACCTCGATCCACCGCGCTGGGCTACGCTCTGCTGGCGCCCAGCCTGTTCGGTGTCCTCGCCTTCCTGCTGTTGCCCATCCTCGTCGTGATCTGGCTGAGCCTGTATCGATGGGACCTGCTGGGTCCGCTGCACTATGTGGGACTCTCGAACTGGCGGTCGGTGCTGGCCGACTCCAACTTCGGTAACTCGCTCCTTGTCACAGCCATCTTCGTGGCGATCGTGGTCCCGGCCCAGACGATGCTGGGACTGCTGGCCGCGTCCATGCTGGCCCGGCAGCTTCCCGGCACCGCCCTGTTCCGCACGCTGTACGTGCTGCCATGGATCTGCGCGCCGTTGGCGATCGCCGTGCTGTGGCGTTGGATCCTGGCGCCCACCGACGGCGCCGTCAGCACCGTGCTGGGACATAGCATCGAATGGCTGTCGGAGCCCAGCTTCGCGCTGCCGCTGGTTTCGGCCGTCGTCGTCTGGACCAATGTCGGATACGTCTCGCTGCTGTTCCTGGCCGGACTGCTGGCGATCCCCAACGACATTCACGCCGCCGCGCGTACCGATGGCGCCACCGCATGGCAGCGGTTCTGGCGGATCACCCTGCCCATGCTGAGGCCGACGACGTTCTTCGTTCTGGTGACCGGCGTCGTCAGCGCGGCACAGGTCTTCGACACCGTTTATGCGCTGACGGGCGGCGGGCCGGCCGGCAGTACGGATCTGGTGGCCCATCGTATCTACGCCGAGGCTTTCGGCTCGGCGGCCATCGGGCGGGCATCGGTCATGGCTGTGGTGCTGTTCGCCATCCTGATCGGTGTCACCATGGTCCAGCAGTTGTATTTCCGGCGACGGATCAGCTATGACCTCACCTAGCCGCGTCTCGAACGCTGCGCTCTACGTCGGGCTGACCATCGGTGCGCTGATCACATTGGCGCCGTTCGCGCTTGGGTTACTCACCTCGTTCACGTCGGCGCACCAGTTCGCCACCGGCACGCCGCTGCAGCTGCCACGGCCACCGACACTGGCCAACTACGCGGATCTGGCCGGCGTCGGGTTCGGCCGCGCGGCGGCGGTGACCGCGTTGATGACGGCGGTGATCCTGGTGGGCCAGCTGACGTTCTCGGTGCTGGCCGCCTACGCGTTCGCGCGCTTGCAGTTTCCCGGACGTGATGCGCTGTTCTGGGTCTACATCGCGACCTTGATGGTGCCGGGGACGGTCACGGTGGTGCCGATGTATCTCATGATGGCGCAGCTGGGTCTGCGCAACACGTTTTGGGCGTTGGTGCTGCCGTTCATGTTCGGCTCACCGTACGCGATCTTCCTGCTTCGCGAGCACTTTCGTATCATCCCGAACGACTTGGTCAACGCCGCCCACCTCGACGGCGCCAACACCCTGGACGTGATCGTGCATGTGGTGATCCCGTCCAGCCGGCCGGTGCTGGCGGCGTTGACGCTCATCACCGTGGTCTCGCAATGGAACAACTTCATGTGGCCGTTGGTGATCACCAGCGGCCACAAGTGGCGTGTGCTCACGGTGGCGACGGCCGATCTGCAGTCGCGGTTCAACTCCCAGTGGACAATGGTGATGGCGGCGACCACGATCGCTATCGTCCCGCTGATCGCGCTGTTCGTGATTTTCCAGCGCCACATCGTCGCTTCGATCGCCGTCTCGGGGCTCAAGTGAACGGTTCGTGCGCCGAAATTGCCGTGACGGTCGTAGTTTCCGCTTGCCAACGACCACTGTGGCAATCTGGGCGAGGGGATTCATGACACGACCTCGCTTTTCGACGCTGGCGGCCGGGGCACTCGCGCTCGTCGCGGTGCTGTTGGGGACCACGGCGGTGCTGATGAACTATTCAGGGGGCGAACCCCGCGGCGGCAAGATCATTGTGACGGTGCGGGTCTGGGCGGAGCCGGTCGCCAAGGCCTATCGGGAGTCGTTCGACGCGTTCACCCGCACGCATCCCACCATCGAGGTGCGCACCAATGTGGTGGCGTATTCGACGTACTTCAACACGCTGCGCACCGACGTGGCCGGCGGCAGCGCCGATGACATCTTCTGGATGTCCAATGCATACCTCGCCGCCTACGCCGACAGCGGCCGCCTCTTGGACATCGGCAAGACCCTCGGCTCGAGTGCCGCTGCAGGCTGGGAACAGGCAGTGGTCGAGCAGTTCACCCGTAGCGGTGTGCTGTGGGGCGTGCCGCAGCTGACCGATGCGGGAATTGCGCTGTACTACAACGCCGATCTACTCGCCGCGGCCGGTGTTGATCCCGCCCGGCTCGACGACTTGCGGTGGAGCCCCGACGGCGGCGACACCCTGCGGCCCGTGCTCGGCCGGCTCACCGTAGATGCCGATGGACACCATGCGGACACCGTGGGTTTCGACGCCGGCCGCGTCCGCCAATGGGGATACAACGCGGCCAACGACCCCCAGGCCATCTACCTCAACTACATCGGCTCGGCCGGCGGCGTGTTCCAGCGCGGCGACAGGTTCGCGTTCGACAATCCCGCGGCCGTCGAAGCCTTCCAGTATCTGGTCGATCTGATCAACGAGGACCATGTCGCCCCACCGGCCTCGGATACCAACGACAACGGCGATTTCTCCCGCAACCAGTTCCTGGCCGGCAAGATGGCGCTTTTCCAGTCCGGCACCTACAACCTGGAGCCCGTGGCCCGCGATGCCCGCTTCCACTGGGGTGTGGCGATGATGCCGGCCGGTCCGGTGGGCCGGGTGAGCGTCACGAACGGCATTGCCGCCGTGGGCAATACGGCGACAAAACACCCCGACGCGGTGCGTCAGGTCTTGGCCTGGATGGGCAGCACGGAAGGCAACGAGTACGTGGGACGTCATGGCGCGGCGATCCCCGCGGTGTTGTCCGCTCAGCCGGTGTACTTCGACTACTGGGCCGCCAGGAACGTCGACGTCACACCGTTCTTCGCCGTGTTGAACGGTCCGCGCATCCCGGCTCCCGGCGGTACCGGCTTCCCGGCCGGCGACGAAGCCTTGCAGCCGTATTTCGACGAAATCTTTCTGGGCCGCGGCGATGTCGCGGCAAGCCTGAAACAGGCGCAGGCGGCCGCCAACGCCGCCGCACAGCGTTAGTGTCGAGCTAGCCCGTCAGTACCAGCACCGGGACCGGGCTCTCGCGGATGATCTTGGCGCTGCGGGAACCGAGGAATACCCGCCGGATGTCGCCGCGGGTCCGGGTGCCCAGCGCCAGGATCTCGCCCTCCTCCCAATCCGCTTTCTCCAGCGCCTCTTTCCAGCTACGCCCGGTAACCACTTGCAGCGCGACCTGTTCGCCGACTATCCCTTCAGTCTTGAGGCTCTCCAGTATTTCCCGCGCCTGCGACGCCCACGCTTCCAGGATCGAGTCCTCGGCGTCGAGCCCCACCTCCGGTGGATACATCGTCTTGCCGCGGACCGCGAAGGTAATGATCCGCACCGGCACCCCGGATCGCTCGCCGAATTCGAAGCACCTTCGCACCACGTCGATCGTGTCCGGGGTAGCCGAGTAGGAACACGTGAGCCGCGTCAATGTGCCAGTGGAGGAACGGTATCCACGGGGGCTGAGAGCCACCGGCACGGGCGAGGCGTGCAGCAGCCAATCCGCGGTGGAGCCGATCACAATTTGACCACGGCCACCGCTGGGCAACGACCCCAGCGCCAGGACCTCGGCGCCGACTTCCTCGATGATCTCGAGCAGCCCCCCCGATACCGACCGATGCGCGCGGTGGACGTACGCGACCTCGATCCCGTCGGCTAAATCGCGGAGGCAATTCGCGGCCTCCTTCGCCGATTCCGCGGCGAGGTGGTCCGCCCAATGCTCGTACTCGGCGTCGACGCGGGCGAGTGAGGGCGTCAGCCACGGCCTGGGCACGATGGTCGCCACCGTGAGGGACGTACCCAGCGTCCGCGCGATGCGGACAGCCAAATGCAATCCCGACAGCCCTATCTTGCCGGCCCGGTAACCGACGACGACAGTCACAACGTGTCCTTCGTCGCCGAATAGTCGGGCGTTTCGCCGTTGAGCGCGCTGTGGTGACGACCCCACACAAGATAGAAAACCAGCGCCAGAGAGACCCACCCGCTGAACGCGAGCCAGGTGTACCACTGCAAGCTGGCCAGGATGTAGCCGCACGCCAACACCGAGAGGATCGGTGTGACGGGGTAGCCGGGCACCTTGAACCCGCGCGGCAGGTCGGGCTCGCGCACTCGCAGGACGATCACACCGATGGATACGACGATGAACGCGGTGAGCGTGCCGATGGACACCATGTCCGTCAACTTTTCCAGCGGCACGACGGCGGCCAGGGCCGAGGCCGCAATGGCAACGATCACCGTGTTGCTCACCGGGGTCATGGTCCGTGTGTTCACCGTGGCGAACCGGGACGGCAGCAGTCCGTCGCGACCCATGGCAAACAGGATGCGGGTCTGTCCATACATGCTGACCAACGTAACGCTGAAGATCGAAATCACCGCGCCCGCAGCCAGGATCGTGCTGGCCCAACTGCCGCGAGTAACGTTGTCGAGGATTGTGGCCAGCCCGGCCTCCTGCTGTCCGGCGAAGTCCTGCCACGGCTGGGTGCCCAGCGCGGCCAGCGCGACGAACACGTACACGCCGGTGACGGTCAGCAGCGCCGCGATCAGCGCCCGGGGCATGGTCTTCTGCGGATCCTTCACCTCTTCGCCCGCGGTCGACACGGCGTCAAGGCCGATGTAGGAGAAGAAGATCGTGCCGGCCGCCGAGCCGATGCCCGCAACGCCGAATGGCGCAAAGCCCTCGAGGTGGTCGGCATCGAAGGCGGTGAACGCGATGATCACGAAGACGATCAGCACGCTGAGCTTGATCAGCACCATGATCGCGTTGACCCTGGCCGATTCGCTGGCACCGCGGATGAGCAGGACCGCGCACATCCCGATCAGGATGATCGCCGGCAGGTTGAGATATCCGGGTTGCGCTTCCCACGGCGCCGCCGACAGGGCGTTCGGCAGCTGGAATCCGAAGACATTGCTGAGCAGCTTGTTGAGGTAGCCGCTCCAGCTGACCGCGACCGCGGCGGTGGACACCCCATATTCCAGCAGTAGGCAGGCCGCCACACCAATCGCGACGACCTCACCGAGCGTGGTGTACGCATAGGAGTACGACGAGCCCGAAACCGGTACCGCGGAAGCCAATTCGGCGTAGCAGATGGCCGCAAGCCCCGCCGCCAGCCCCGCGATGAGGAAAGAGACGATCACCGCCGGACCGGCTTCCGGCACGGCCTGAGACATGACGAAGAAGATCCCGGTGCCGATCGTGGAGCCGATCCCGAACATTGTCAGCTGGAACGTGCCGATACTGCGCTTGAGGTGGTCTGCGGCCCCGTAGGCGGCACTTGCGCCGACAACCGGGCGGCGCCGCAACATCTGCTCTGTCAAGCTGATCGACATGGCAGGCAATTCTGCCTCCTGGTGCTGGATCAGCTGATTATGCGGCAGCCTCCCGCAGCGCCGCAGCGAACTGGTCAATCGCCCAGTCGATCTCCGCACCGGTGACCACCAGGGGTGGAGCAAACCGCAGCGTCGAACCGTGAGTGTCCTTCACCAAGAGACCGCGGTCGGCCAACCGCATGCTCATTTCCCTGCCGGTGGCCAGCGATGGATCGACATCGACGCCGGCCCACAATCCCAAGCCACGCACCTCCAGCACACCGTCGCCGATCAGGCCGCGCAGCCGCCGATGCAGGTGCGCCCCCAACTCGGCGGACCGTGCCTGGAACTCGCCGCGCGTCAGCATGGACACCACCGTGGTACCGATCGCGGCGGCCAGCGGATTGCCGCCGAAGGTGGAGCCATGCTCGCCGGGATGCAGCACGCCCAGGATGGCGCGGTCCGCGACCACTGCCGATAGCGGAACCACGCCGCCGCCCAGCGCCTTGCCGAGCAGGTAGACGTCCGGTACGACGTCCCACCGGTCGCAGGCGAACGTATAGCCGGTGCGGGCCAGTCCCGACTGGATTTCGTCGGCGATCATCAGCACGTTGTGCTCGCTGCACAGGGCACGGACGGTTCGCAGATAGTCGTCGGGCGGGACGATGATGCCCGCCTCGCCCTGGATGGGCTCCAGCAGTACCGCGACGGTGTTGTCGTCGATCGCGCGCGCCAACGCCGCGGCATCGCCGAACGGCACCGAGCGAAATCCCGGGGTGAAGGGCCCGAAGCCGCCCCGCGCCGTCGGGTCCGAGGAGAAGCTGACGATGCTGATCGTGCGGCCATGGAAGTTGTTGTCGGCCACGATGATGTGCGCCTGCCCGGCGGGAACGCCCTTGACGTCGGCGCCCCACTTGCGGGCAACCTTGAGAGCACTCTCCACGGCTTCGGCGCCCGAGTTCATCGGGAGCACCATGTCTTTGCCGCACAATCGGGCGAGGCCGGCGCAGAACGGGCCGAGAACGTCGGAGTGAAATGCGCGGCTCACCAACGTGACGGTGTCGAGCTGGGCGTGAGCGGTTGCGGTGATCTCGGGGTTGCGATGGCCGAAGTTGACCGCCGAGTAGGCGGCCAGGCAGTCTAGGTAGCGTCGGCCGTCGACATCGGTGATCCACGCACCCTCGGCGCTTGCCGCTACCACCGGAAGCGGCGAATAATTGTGCGCTGCATGCCTTTCAGCCAGCAGTATCGCAATTTCCGGTGCGTCGAGGAGTGTCATCGGAATACCTCCAATGTGCAGCACTTGACGGAACCGCCGCCCTTGAGCAGCTCAGCCAGGTCGACACCAACCGGCTCGAAGCCGGCTTCGCGCAGCTGTGTGGCGAAACCTGTTGCCGCGGCGGGAAGCACCACGTGCAAGCCGTCGGAAACGACGTTGAGGCCCAACACGTAGGCGTCGGCGGTCGAGACGACGATGGCATCCGGAAACAGCGTATGCAGTTGCTCCTGTGCGGCGGCGCTGAACGCCGGCGGATAAAACGCGATCGTGTGGTCGTCGAGTACGGCCAGCGCGGTGTCGAGATGATAGAAGCGCGGGTCCACCAACTCCAGCGAGACGACCGGCACCCTGAGCGCCGCGGAGATTTCCACGTGCGCCCGCCGGTCGGTGCGAAAGCCGTAGCCCGCCAACACCATTTCGCGGACCATCAGCAAGTCGCCCTGGCCCTCGTTGACATGACGGGTGGATACGGGCCGGTAGCCCAGCGACGACATCCACTCGGCGTAGGCACGCGCTTCACCGGCCCGCTCGGCGAATCGGAAGTTCGCGACGATCGCGATATCTTGCGCGATGAACCCACCGTTGGCGGCATAGACCATGTCCGGAAGACCGGACACGGGCTCGATCACGTCCACGTGGTGACCCAGGCGAAGATAGGTCCGGCACAGACGTTCCCACTGCGCATGCGCGAGATCGACGTCGACGGCTGTGGTGACGTCCATCCACGGGTTGATCGCATACTCGACGGCGAAGAACGTCGGTGGCGTCATTGCGTACCGGCGAGCGGACGGAGCGCGGGTGAGTCTGGCCGGGCCGACCGCGGGCAATGCCGCAGGCGTGGATGCGACGAGGTGGTGGTCGGTCATAGTTCAACCATATTTTGCCACCGAAAGACAATCAAACGACAATTATTGCGTGTCTACATGCGATTCATTGCGCTAGACTACCCATATCGACGATTTGTTGCGTACTGCCGGGAAGGGGCGCGATGGACCGCCTGGACGAGACGGACGAACGCATCCTGGTCGAGTTGACCGAACATGCACGGGCCACCTTCGCCGAGATCGGCGAGAAGGTGAATTTGTCGGCGCCGGCGGTGAAGCGTCGCGTCGACCGGATGCTCGACACTGGCGTGATCAAGGGCTTCACCACCGTCATCGATCGCAATGCGCTGGGCTGGAATACCGAGGCCTATGTCCAGGTGTTCTGCCACGGCAGGATCGCGCCCGATGAGCTGCGCGCCGCGTGGGTGGACATCCCCGAGGTCGTGAGCGCGGCGACGGTGACCGGCACGTCCGACGCGCTGCTGCACGTCCTGGCCCGCGACATGCGCCATTTGGAGGCGGCACTGGAACGCATCCGGTCGAGTGCAGACATCGAACGCAGCGAAAGCATTGTGGTGCTGTCGAATCTCATCGACCGCATGCGGCCGTAGCGGTCAGCGTCGGCGATGCACCCGCGGCGGCTTCGACCGCGGTGGCCCCGGTTCGTGGCGAGATACATACGGCCACGGCCTGTTTCGCTCGGGGACGGACCTGGACCGGCTTCTTTGAGTTTCATCCGCAGATGTTGGCGCAGCGCATGCAGATGGCACGAGTGCGGTGAATGCCGGCCACCCACTCACGCGATGCGAAAGGCTAGCGAGTCAGGTGGAATACCGTCTCGATCGCTACCGCAGCACCGCCGGCCGCAACGGTGATGGCGAGTGCCAGCCAGTCCGCGAGCTTCGGCCGCGCCGGAGCGGCGGAGAGCTGACCGGTGCCACCACGAGCGGTAATCGCGTCCCCCATTTCATCGGCGCGCCGCAGAGTCACGACGATGGCAGCTGTGCACAGGTCGATCAAGTCCCGGGCCTGCTGCTTGCCCCGGGCCCGGCGACTTCGCGGAACATGGCTGGGCCGCAACCGACGGGCGGCGTAAAGCACCTGGAACTCCTCGATCAACATCGGAAAGGCACGCAGCGCAAGAGCCGAGGCCACCGCCCACTCGTCAACCGGGATCCGCAAGAGTTTGAACGGGCGGCCCAAAGTTGCCAACGCCGGCGCGATTTCGGCGACGTTGGTGGTCCAGGACACCATCCCCCCCAGCCCGAGTAACACGACCGACAGCGCAGTGATCCGCAGGAAGCGCAACGCTCCGCCGAGCCCGATGTTGACCCCGCCCATCGACAGCACCGGACTACCACCGGCCAGCGCCGCAGTCAGCAAGCCGAACCCGAGGAGTACCCACAGCCACCGCGGAATCGACGGCAGCACACCGCGCGGGATGCGTGCGGTCCGGACCGCCGCCAGCACCACTGCCGCCACCAAACCGATCGTCACCCACCCCGGATAGAACGTCAGCAGCACCGAAACGCCGAGAACGATCAACAGTTTGGTGCCGGCCCAAAGATCGTGGATGGTGGACCCTCCGGGCACCGGAACCAACAGCACGACCGGGCGAGGACGGCGCCGGTTCCTATCGCGTGCCGAGGCCGACGTGGTGGTCATGCCACGCCCCCCGCTGCGACAGTGGTAAGCGCCGCTTCCAGCGCACCATTGCACAAATGCAGGGTTCGCGGGCAAACGTCGTCCAGCCCGACGAAGTCGTGCGAAATGACCACCACAGTCAGACCTTGCTCGCGGCGCAGGTCCGCCAGCACGCGCAGCAGGCCGCGCTGGCTGGCGGCGTCCAACCCCGCAAGCGGTTCATCAAGGATCAACACCCGGGGCGAACAAGCCAACAGTCCGGCCAGCACCACGCGACGCATTTGTCCACCGCTGAGCTGGTCGATGCGCCGCTTGGCCAGCGCGGCGTCCAATCCGACCGCGCCCAGCGCCGCGGCCACGCGGCCCTCGTCGCGATGCGAAAAGCCCGCCACAGATGCCACTTCCAGGTCGACGCGGCTGCGCATCAGCTGCAACCTGGCCGCCTGGAACGACAACGCCACCGCGCCGACGTGCTCATGGGTGGGCTCGCCGTCAACCAGGCAGGAACCGGTGGTGGGCGTCGTCAGCCCGGCCATGATCCACGCCAGCGTCGACTTACCGGAGCCGTTACCGCCATGGATCAAAAGTCCGTCGCCCTGCTCCACCACGAAGTTGATATCGCGCAGGGCGGTCTTGGCCCACGGTGTGCCGCTGTTGTATTCGTGCCCGACGCCCACGACTTCAATCACCGGCTTGGTCGGGCCGTGATTGACGGCGATGGTTGCCATCGGGACCGGCGCGGCCTCGACCAGGCCACTGTTATCCGGTGAATCGGTGAGGTTGATCGTGCGGTCCGCGGACGCGGCCTCGTTGTCGAAGTGCGTGATGTGCACCAGAGCAGTCCGATGCCGTTTGGGAAGACCGGACAGTACGTCCAGCAGGACTTGGCGGCCTTGCTGGTCAATCATGCTGGTGAACTCGTCGGCGATGAGCAGCGCCGGTTCCCGGGCAAGTGCCGCCGCGAGCGCAAGGCGCTGCAGTTCGCCCCCGGACAGGCTTCCGGTGTCGCGCTCGGCGAGACCCTCGAGCCCGACCTCGCGCAGCAACCGGCTGACGTCGACCTCCGTGCCCGGCGGCAGCCCCCACACCACATCGTCGGCGACCCTGGTGCCGAGAACCTGGCTGTTCGGGTGCTGCAGGACTAGCGCCGTGCCGCCCAGCAGACCCAAACCCACCGCGCCGGGGCGGTGCACGGCACCAGACGTCGGCTCCCGACCCGCCAAGATCAGCATCAACGTGGTCTTCCCGGACCCGTTGCCTCCGATAACCGCGATGTGGTCCCCCGGCTGGACGTCGAGGCTGATCTCGCGCAACGCATCTTGGCCGGCATGGGGGTAGCGGAACCGCACCTTGTCCAGCCGCACCGGCACCGGCCCGATCGCGACACCCTGAGCCCCAGCGCCATCCGGCGTGTCCAATTTGTGCACGTCGGGGATGTTCCGCATCCGCTCCAACAGACGGGAAAGCACCCACCAACCGATCAACGACGAGATCATCGTCCCGTAGATGACGTAGCCGAGCGTCAACCACTGCCAGTGATCCAGCCCGAAGGCAAAGATTCGCTGCAGGTCGGCGCCGAGCGATTGCAGGTGCACCCGGGCCAGGAGTGCGGCGACCCCGTCGACATTCGCGGTCAGTGCCTCGAAAAACAAGTGCCGCAATCGCGTCAGCATCGCCAACAGGCCGACCGTCAGGGCGGCGACAACGACTCCGGCGATGAAGGACGAGACGATCACCGTTGGTGTGCCCCGACCCTTGCGTTTGACCGATCCGGTCAGCCCGCCGATATAGGCGCAGCTGAGAACCGAGAGAAAACCGCCCGCTCCGGCGATGAGAAAGGCAATCATCCCGGCAGCAACCGTCGCGGCGATCAGCACACGCAAGCGGTAGCGGTAGGCCAGCAGCCCCATGGGCACCGTACCCAACAACGCCAACGCTTGAGCGAACGGGATGACCACGGCGATGATCGCGATTACCGCGCACAGCGCCCCCATTACCGAAGCCTGTGCCAATTCGACCGGTCGTAACGATCCGTCGCGATGATGCCGAAGGCGGGACGCGATCACTTTACCGATTGTGCCAGGCTCCGACCCCAAGTTCGGTAGCACACGGATCTTTGCTGTTGCCGGGGGTTAGTCTCGCATAGCAAAGCTATGCAACCATGGATGCATGGACAAGGTCATCGACACCGCGAACGAGGCCCAGCAGCTCGGAGCGGATCTGCTCGCCGTGGTCGCGCGGCTCAACCGGCTGGCCACCCAGCGCATCCAGATGCCCCTCCCCGCGGCGCAGGCCCGGCTGCTGGCCACCATCGAGGCCCACGGAGAAGCTCGCATCGGTGATTTGGCGGCCGTCGATCACTGTTCGCAGCCGACGATGACGACACAGGTGCGCCGACTCGAGGACGCCGGCCTGGTCTCCCGGACGGTCGACCCCGGAGACGCCAGGGCGGTCCGGATCCGCATCACCGCCGAAGGGAAACGCACGCTCAACGCGGTGCGGGCGGACCGCGCCGCCGCGATCGAACCGCAATTGGCTTTGCTCGAGCCGACGGATCGGCAGGTGCTGACGGACGCGGTCGAGGTGCTGCGGCGGCTTCTCGACAATGCATCAGTTGGGGGCCGCCGCAACAAGCTGTGATCAGCGCGACGCTGGTGGATAGACCACGGGCAAGGGTAGACACGTAGTCAAAGGCCCGGAGCGCCTGAGGGCGGGGATCGAAGTCTCCGGGCAAGGGATCGATTTCGGCTGACCGGTGGCGAAAGGTGGCGTCCATGCGGACCGAAGGATTCGCCTCCTCGTTGACCGTATGGGCCGGATCGGTGAGGTACGACTTTGTCCCGGGCCGCGACGTGCTGGTTGGTTACGGCCCGGGGTGTGACATTCCGCTGGAGCGCTTGGCGAATGTCACCCCACCACCGGGCATGTCTCGCCAGGATGTCGTGCTGCGGTTCACCGGCACCCACTGGGTGGCGATCGACTTGAGCCGCAACGGCGTTTTTGTCGACGGCGTACGGGTGTCGACGGCCGATATCCGCGACGGTCAGGCGATCACCGTCGGAGATCCGGAGCGTGGTCCGCGGCTGGTCTTCCAAGTCGCGCCCGCACCCGGCCCGCCCGGCCAACCCCACCGTCCGGGGTTTGCTCAGGGCCCGACCTACCCGCCGCCGCAGATCCCCGCACAGCCCGGCCGCCCGCACCAACCCAACGACCCCAACCTGCGGGTCCCGACCCAGCGGGCCACCCAGCAGATGCCGGTGGCCCCGACCCGAGCGCCCACGCCCGGACGGCCGATCCAACCCCCTCCTACGCAACCGTCCCCCCCGCTGCCGCCTTCGGCGCCATCGCCGCCGCCCGCACCGCCGCCCGTCGCAGCGGCGAAGCAACCCAAGGCCAAGGGGCTGATCGAACGGATGGTCACCGGAAAGCTGCGCGCCCCACGGCCCTCTTTCCGCACCGAATCAGGCAATTCCACCTATCGTTTGCCGCTCAGAGCCGGGGCACGCACCATCGGGGTGACCGCATACCAGCTCGGCCTTGCCGTCGACGGGCACCAAGTCCTCACCGATATCTCGTTCATGGCGCATCCAGGCACACTGCTCGCGGTGGCCGGACCGTCGGCTGCACGCAACACGGCGCTGCTCGGGCTGCTGGCGGGTGCCAGGAAACCCAGCTCCGGCCGCACCACGGTGGACGGGCACGACGTGCACGCCGAACCCGAGGCCATGCGCACCCACATCGGGATGGTGTCGCGCGACGATCGCCTGCACCGCCATCTCACCGTCGAACGGGCGTTGGGATACGCCGCCGAGCTGCGCCTGCCGCCGGACACCCCACCTGAGCACCGCGACCGAGTGGTGAACCAGGTTCTCGACGAGGTCCAACTGTCGCCCCACCGCGCCACCCGGATCGGCAAACTCCCGCCAGAGCTGCGTCGCTGTACCGCGATGGCGATCGAGCTCGTTACCAGGCCGACCCTGCTCGTGGTCGACGGGCCGGGCGCGGGGCTGGATGCGGCGCAACAGAATCACGTGATGGCAATCCTGCGCCGCCAGGCCGACATCGGCTGCGTCGTCGTGGTGGCCATGTCATCGGCAACCTCGCTGCCCGACCTGAATATGTGCGATCAGGTGTTGCTGCTCACCTCCACCGGCACCACGGCTTTCCTCGGGGCACCCCTGCAGATCGAGTCCTCGCTGGGCACCGCCGACTGGTCGACGGCGCTCGCCGAGGTGAGCGCCGATCCCGACGGAGCGCACCGCGCCTTTCGTGCGCAGCCACCGACCTCGGCGTTGACCACGCCGCCAGAAGTAGCCGCACCGCAGCCGCTTCCCGCCGAGCTCGCGATCAGGCGTCAAATCCGGTTCGTGGCCCGTCGCGAGGTGCGCCTGCTGTTCGCCAACCGCCTCTACCTTTTCTTCTTGGCGGTCCTGCCGCTGGTGTTGGCGGCGCTGACCCTGTCGATTCCGGGGGACTCGGGCCTGGACCGGCCCCGCGCCGGCAGCACCAACCCGCACCAGGCCATCGAGATCCTGGCCGCCCTCAACATCGCCGCGGTGATCGTGGGCAGTGCGCTGACCATCGGTGCCCTCGTCGGGCAGCGTCGCGTCTTCCGGCGCGAACAGGCCCTCGGACTGTCGGCATCGGCCTACCTGGCCGCCAAAATCCTGGTGTACAGCCTGGCCGCCGCGATTCTGACGGCCATCGTGTTCGTCATCGTCGTCGCCGTCGAAGGCGGGCCGGTGAACGGCGCCGTCTTGCTGCACAATGCCACCGTCGAGCTGTATGTGAGCGTGGCTGCCACGGCCATCGTTTCCGCGGTCGTCGGGCTCGCGCTATCGACACTGGGCAAGTCCCTGCGCGAGGTGCTGCCGCTGGTCGTGCCGGTAGTTCTGGTGTCGGCGCTGTTCAACGGAAGCCTGGTTCCGCTGGTGAGCAAGTGGGTGCTCGAACAGATCTCCTGGTTCGTCCCGGCCCAGTGGGGCTTCGCCGCCTCGGCATCCACCGTCGACCTGCGCAGGCTCGACGCGCTGGCCGCCGACGCCGAGATGTGGACGCACTACAGCGGTTGGTGGGTGTTCGACCTGGTGATGCTCACGCTGTTCGGTGCGATCGCGGCCGGATTGACCCGGTATCGGTTGCGGCCGCCCGCACGACGAAATCCATGACCGATGCTCACATCGCGAGCAGCACGAACTGCGTGACCTGACCGGGTGAGAAATTGTTATCGCTGACCAGCACCACCGATTGGCGGCCGTCGGGGAGTTCTGGTCCGAGCGTGATGCCTTCGAGGTTGTCCAGCGGAGACAACCCCGGTGTCGCGGACAAATCGGCCGCCAGGGATTTGCTCATCGGGGTCAGCTGGGAGCGCTGCAACGACGGCGCGGACAGCACATCGGTGGCCGCACCGATCTCGGCTCGGTATATCCGAACGGCGACGGATGCGGCAGCAGGCCCAGAAGACCTTTCCAGCACCAAAAACGTCGTATCCGAGAGCGCGACGAGATCTGAGACACCGTTGAGGTCGGCGGGCGCTGCGGGCGGCTCCATCGGATAGGCGTACTGGGCCGTGGGCACACCGGTGGCGACATCGAACTTGGTGATCCTGGTTAGTGTGCTGTGGCCGTCGTCGCGGGCGGGTCCGTCGTTGTAACCGGGGTCCTCCATCGCGGCGAACAGTGACTGGCCATCGGGTGTCAGCGCCAACCCCTCGAGTGCCTTGTTCCGGCGCGGCCCGGTGTGTCCCACGGACATGGTCAAATTCGGCGGCAGAGTGAACTGGCCCAGATAGGCGCCATCGAGCCCGGCGGCCCGTACCCATGGGTCCAGCAACACCGGTCCCCCGGTGAGCCGCTCCCCTTCGGAGGACCAATACAGCCGCTGCCGGCCGGGGTCGAAGGCAATCCCCTCCGCGTCGGGGGGAACGACCGGCGGCGTGGCATTCAGCGTGAGCGGCCGAAACGGCCGGCCGTCCCGGTCCAGTAACGGATGGGTGCCGGTGAACATAACGTCGTCAATTCCCTTGTCCGACAGCGACAGCCGCACGGTATAGAACCGGACCGGGCTGCTCTGGGACCGGTCGTCGCTGATCACGTAATACACCTGGCGTCCCGCGTCATAGCTCACCGCCGACAAACCGCCGATGACCGTGCCGCCGAAAGTCGCCCCGAACGGAACCTGTGACTGACCGAGATAGGCCAACATCGGCTGCGGGCTGCTCGCCGGAGCGGCAGAGCGCGGCGGGGCGCATGCGGCCAGCGACAAATCCAGGGACAACCAGACCACCGCAAGCACGCGCGCCGCTGTTACTCGTCGCCGATTACCCATACCCGAGAAGCTAACCAATGAACGGCGGCTGGAACCGTCGAGCGTGCACTCAGCGTCAAAATCAGTCCCCAAACTCGCATTGGATGCACGCTGGGCGAAGCCACCAATTGGCAATGCGGTTCTTGTTCCTGCGGGGCGAGCCGCAAGTTACGGTCGGATTATGGCGTCAGACACGAAAAGCACCGCCGAACACCTGCGCAACGCATTGGACGGGCGGTGGCGCGACGTGAAGAACCAGCTGCGGGCCACGCTGACCGAGGACCTGTTCCGCCCGCACTACACCCCGAACACGGTGATCGCGCGCACCAAGGTGGCCGAGCAGATGAGGATCATGGCAGCTTTCGGCGCCGCCGCCGACAGTTTCCGCAAGGAGCACGGCGGCACCGGGGACATCGGTGCGGCGATCACGATGATCGAGATGCTCGCGATGTCGGACCTGTCGCTGATGGTGAAGGCCGGAGTGCAGTGGGGACTGTTCGGCGGTGCCGTAGAGAATTTGGGCACCGAACGCCACCATGAGGCCTACGTGAAGGACATCATCAGCCTCGCGCTGCGCGGTTGCTTCGCGATGACCGAGACCGGCCATGGCAGCGATGTCCAGTCGCTGGAGACCACGGCGACCTACGACCCCGCGGCGGAGGAGTTCGTCATCGACTCGCCCACCCCGACCGCGCGCAAGGACTACATCGGCGGGGCCGCCGAAACCGCAACCATGGCAGCGGTTTTCGCGCAGCTGATCACTGCCGAGAATGGCAGCCCGGTCAGCCACGGCGTGCACTGCTTCATGGTCCCGATCCGCGACGCCGAGGGCAATGATCTGCCGGGGGTGACGACGTCGGACTGCGAATACAAAGGCGGTCTGCCCGGTGTCGACAACGGCCGCATCGTGTTCGACCACGTCCGCGTCCCACGGGTGAACCTGCTGAACAAGTACGGCGACGTCGCACCGGACGGCACATACAGTTCGCCGATCGAAAACCCCAACCGCCGGTTCTTCACGATGCTGGGCACACTGGTGCGCGGCCGGATCACCGTGGGCGGCAGCGCAGGCGCGGCGGCTCGGGTCGCACTGGACATCGCCACCCGGTACGCATTGCAGCGCAGGCAATTCAATGCACCCGATGACGACGACACCGAGGTGCTGATCATGGATTACCTGGTGCATCAGCGGCGGCTGTTCCCGTTGATCGCGAAATCGTACGCACTGCAGTTCGCCCAGAACGAGCTGGTCGGCAAGTGCCACGACATTCAGACTGCGGACGCGCCCGACGCCGAGGAGCAGCGCGAACTGGAATCACGCGCCGCCGGCCTGAAGGCGGCCAACACCTGGCATGCCAGCCGGGCCATCCAGGAGGCGCGGGAGGCCTGCGGCGGTGCAGGTTATATGGCCGAGAACCGGCTCGTGGCGCTGCGGGGCGACACCGACGTGTTCACCACTTTCGAGGGCGACAACCATGTGCTGACGCAATTGGTGGCCAAGGAGCTGCTGACGGCCTACGCCGACGACATCCGCAGCATGAGCCCGGTCGAGTGGGTGCGCTTCGCGGCCAGCACAGTCAGTGAGCGCGTCGTCAAGCGCACCGCGGCGGAGACGATTATCCAGACGATCGTGGACGCCCGACAGGACAGTGAGGAAGAAGGCAGCCTGTTCAACCGCGGCACCCAGATCAAGATGTTCGAGGACCGTGAAGAGTATCTGCTGGCGTCCGTCGCGCGCCGACTGCAGGCCAAATCCAAAGAGATGTCGGAGTTCGACGCGTTCAACACGGTGCAAGACCACGTGCTGCACGCCGCAACTGCGCACATCGACCGGGTGGTGCTCGAAGCGTTCGTCGCCGGGATCGACGCGTGCCCGGACGAGGAGGCCAGCGAGTTGCTGGGGATCGTCTGCGATCTGTATGCGTTGTCGGTGATCGAGGACGACAAAGCGTGGTACATCGAGCACCGATACCTCTCAACCGAACGAGCCAAGGCGGTAACCCGCGGTATCAACGACCGGTGCCGCGCGCTGCGCCCGCATGTGAAGACGCTTGTCGATGGTTTCGGGATCCCGGAGCCGTTACGCTACGCCGAGATGCTGCACCCCGAGAACTTGCCGGAGGCGGTCACGGGCTGACGGGTTGCTCGGCAAGGACTTCCCAGCTCGGCTGCGCCGGTCCTCGGGAAGCCGCGCGTTGCGGCCGCACATACCTCGTCCAGGTCAGGGCGGCAGCGGCGACGTAGCCGATCAGGAAGACCCAGAATGCGGGCGTCTCGGTGCCGGCGCTGTTATAGGACTGCCGCAGGGCCAAGTTGATCACCACGCCCCCGAGCGCGCCGAAGGAGCCGGCAAACCCGATCAACGCTCCCGACCGCACCCGCGCCCAGTGGCGGCGCTCGGTGTCGCTGAGGTCCAGGGCCCGGCTGCGCTCGGCGAAGACCGAAGGGATCAGCTTGAATATCGACCCCTTACCCACGCCGCAGAAGATAAACAGCGCAATGAATCCGACGATGTAGCCGATGGTCGTGTAGATCGACACCGCATCGCCGGGGCCGCGGGTGAGATCGTCGTGCGTGCTGACCTCGACCAAAAACCCGCCGGCCACGATCATCGCGCCCAGCACCGCCAGGGTGACGCGGCCGCCGTCGAATCGGTCGCCCAACCTACCGCCGAGCACCCGCGCCACCGATCCCAGCAGCGGTCCGGAGAAGGCGATCTCGGCGGCGTGCAGCGCCGCTTGCCCGTGGCTTTGCCCGCCGGCCGCCAAGTTGTGCGTTATCACCTGGCCGAAGGCGAACGCGAAACCGATGAACGAGCCGGAGGCGCACATGTAGAGGAACGAGATCGCCCACGTATCGGGCACCGACAGAATGGCTCGCACGTGGGCCACCTCGATGAAGTGGTCGAGGTTGTCCATAAAGAGCGCAGCGCCGACGCCGACGACGGCCAGCAGCACCAGGTAGACCGCGCACACCCAGTACGGTGCCTGATGCCCGGCGGTCGCCAGCACGACCAACCCGACCGCCTGGATGCCCGCCGCGCCGAGGTTACCGATTCCCCCGGTGAGGCCCAGCGCGAAGCCTTTGCGCCGCTGGGGGAAGAAGGATTCGACGTTGGCCAGCGACGCGGAGTAATTGCCGCCGCCCAATCCGGTCAATGCCGCGCACACCAGATACGGCCACAGCGGCAAACCCGGATTGGCCAAGAGCACAATGGCTCCCGCGGTAGGGATCAGGAGGACCAGCGACGACAACACCGCCCAGTTGCGGCCGCCGAACCGGGCGGTGGCCATCGCATAGGGGATGCGCACGAGCGCGCCGACCAAAGCCGCGGTGGCGCCCACCAGAAGCTTGTCGCCGGTCGAAAAACCGTAGACGGACTGCGGCATGAACAGCACCATCACCGACCAGAGGTACCAGATCGAAAAGGCTACGTGCATGGTGGCAATCGACCAGATCAGATTGCGGCGGGCAATGACCTTATTGCCGTTCTCCCACGCCACGTGATCCTCAGGGTCCCAGTGCGATATGCGGCGTGCACGCCCCATACTTCTTTGCCCTCCCCGCCAAATGGTTCTGGACGTTGATCATCGAATTGCCCACATCGACAGTGCATTAGCCAATCGATCATGGTCGGACCGCAGTACGGACCCAATCACCGGCGGCGGCGCCCCGCCATGTACTCCTTTGTACGTTCCGGTTCAGCGGTCGCGTTGGCGACACTGCTGACCACGTGGTTTTCCGGCACTGCTTACCTAGAATGGCAGCCCTTCCCTGGTAATTGCGTATTTGGCGGTAGGAATCTGCTGGGCAAAAGCTGTGAATCCGCAATATGGACTCGCTGTTTGGCAGCAATTCGATACGAGCATCCCGCTGTTCAGAGCGCGCTCCGGCACTTTTTTTACAAGATGGATAGTAAATTTGTTTTTACAAGGCGGATAGGAAATTCAGGCTTGTCGTCATTACCTACGAGAGCGCCCCAGTCGCGTCCGCGAGGCGGCGCATCAGAGGGTGTGATCTTTCTGCCACACACTATTGATTCGGGATCTTCCCGAGCGCTTCGAGCTTGCCGTCCGGCCCGATCTTGAACGCCACCGTGCCGCTGCCGGTCGGGCAGCAGGGCGCATCGTTGCCCACCCGCCATTGGTACCGAACGGTGACGGTGTCGTCCGACGGCGGCAGCACGGCTATGTAGGGCTTCGGATTCGGAGTTGGCGTACCCAGCGGGGTGTCGTGATCGAAGAACAGCAGTTGTTGGGGCGTCGACTCGCTGGCAATGGTCGGGATGATCTGAACCCAGTACAACCGGCATTTCTTGGTATGCCCCCGTGCGACTTCGACCCAGTTCGTGCCGGGGATCGTGATGGGAACCGAGGCGATGGCTCGCCGCACCGTGCCGGACGTCGGCCCGTCGGACTCCTTGCAAGTGTGGGGCCGGGCCGTCGGCGGTGACGACGGCTTCCCGCTGCAGCCGGCCGCCAGCAAAACCAGCAGGATCACGATCAGCTGACGCACGCGGTGAGCTTAGCGAAGGCGGTGAATGTCGGGTGATTCGGCCGGAGACCCAGTCGACGGAGGCAGGGCACGCGATCCCGCCAGTAGCCCCCAGCGAGCCGGCCGATCGACGGCGACCTGCGGTAACGCCTTCGCCAGAGTTCGTCTCCCGGCGACTTCACAGACGCTTCGCCTCCGCTGAGAGGAACCCGTAAAGCGGCGGAAATTTCAGGCATCGGCGCCGAAACATGCTTGCCGCACAATGGTCCGGGACCATACGGAGCTAACTCCGTGCGTGCTCGAGGAGGGACGTGGGCGTGGCCGGGGAGTCCATGGCGTCTGGTAATGATGCCGTGAACACCATGTGCGCCTACTGCGGCGTCGGTTGCGGAATGCTGTTACAGGTCACAACCGAGCCGACCAGCGGTCAGCGTCACATCGCCAAGGCGATTGGCAACAAAGAACATCCGGCCAACTTCGGCCGGTTGTGCACCAAAGGTACGACGACCGCGGAGATGCTCGCCGCGCCGGGCCGAATGGAATCGGCACACCTGCGCACCGACCGTGGCCAACCCCTGGACCCGATCGACATGGACGCCGCGATCGCGCAGTGCGCAAAGCAGTTACGGGCAATCATCGACGAGCACGGCCCGGATTCCTTTGCGATGTATGTGTCGGGCCAGATGTCGCTCGAGGCCCAGTACTTGGCGAACAAGCTGACCAAGGGATTCATCGGCACAAACCAGATCGAGTCGAATTCACGACTGTGTATGGCCAGCGCGAGTTCTGGCTACAAGCTGTCTCTGGGCGCGGACGGGCCGCCGGGCTCATACCAAGACTTCGACCGCGCCGACGTGTTCCTCGTCGTCGGCGCCAACATGGCCGACTGCCATCCGATCCTGTTCCTGCGCATGATGGACCGCGTCAAGGCCGGCGCCAAACTTATCGTCGTGGACCCGCGCCGCACTGCGACCGCGGACAAGGCCGACCTGTTCCTGCAAATCGCACCCGGCACGGATCTGGCACTGCTCAACGGGCTGCTGCACCTGGTAGACGAGAACGGCTGCACCGATGCCGATTTCATTTCAGAGTTCACCGAGGGCTGGGAGGTGATGCCCAGTTTCCTGGAGCAATACACCCCCGAAAACGTCAACGAGATCACCGGAATCCCGGCCGAAGACATCCGCACGGCCGCCCGCTGGATCGGCGACGCCACCAACTGGATGAGCTGCTGGACAATGGGACTCAATCAGAGCAGCCACGGCACCTGGAACACCAACGCGATCTGCAACTTGCACCTGGCCACCGGCGCGATCTGCAAGCCAGGCAGCGGCCCCTTTTCCCTTACCGGCCAGCCCAACGCGATGGGTGGCCGCGAAATGGGTTACCTGGGATCGGGTTTGCCGGGCCAGCGCTCAGTGGTGTCGGCAGACGACCGGGCTTTCGTAGAGGACCAGTGGGGCATTCCCCGCGGATCGCTGCGCACCGAGGTCGGCACCGGAACCATCGACATGTTCTCCCGCATGGCCGACGGGCAGATCAAGGCATGCTGGATCATCTGCACTAATCCCGTTGCCTCCGTGGCTAATCGGAAGACGGTGCTCGCCGGTCTGGAAGGCGCGGAACTGGTGATCAGCCAAGACGCGTTCGGGCAGACCGAGACCAACGAATACGCCGACGTGTTGTTGCCGGCCGCGCTGTGGAGCGAGTGCGAAGGGGTGATGGTCAACTCCGAACGCAACCTGTCGCTGTTTCAGCCGGCAGCAAAGGCGCCGAGCCAGGCGCTGCCGGACTGGCAGATCATCTCCCGGATCGCCTGCGAGATGGGGTTTTCGGACTCGTTCAGCTACGACTCTGCGGCGGAGGTTTTCGAAGAGATCAAGCGATTCTGGAACCCTGCCACCGGCTACGACCTACGTGGTGCCAGCTACGACCGATTGCGCCGGACGCCCCTGCAGTGGCCCTGCCCACCCGAGCACACCGGCAACCGTAGCCCGATCCGCTACCGCAACGACGGCGTCAGCCAGACTCGGTTGGTCCGCGAGGACGGCACCGTGCCGCGGCTGGCCTTCCCGACACCTAGCGGCCGCGCCGTGTTCTTTCCCCGCCCGCACCTGTTACCCGAGGAAATGCCCGACGAAGAGTTCCCGTTCCTGCTCAACACCGGGCGCCTGCCGCACCAATGGCACACCATGACCAAAACCGGCAGGGTGGCCAAGCTGAACAAGCTCAACCCCGGGCCATTCGTGGAAGTCCACCCCGACGACGCTGCCCGACTGCAGCTCTGTGACGGTGATGCCGTCGAAATCGCTTCCCGCCGTGGCCGGGCCGTGCTGCCCGCCGTGGTGACCGACCGCGTGCGTCCCGGCAACTGCTTCGCACCGTTCCACTGGAACGACGTCTTCGGTGAATACCTGTCGATCAATGCCGTCACCAACGACGCCGTCGACCCGGTTTCGCACCAACCAGAGTTCAAGGCATGCGCGGTCACTCTGACGAAGGTCGCTGTCGGCGCGTCGGATCCGGCGCCCGAACATGCGGCCACCGGCGCATCGGAGCCCGACCACCGCGATGAAATCGAGTCGATCAGCCCCGCCAAGGTCGATGCGCTCGCCGAACTGCTCGGCATCGCAACGGAACCGGCGCCGCAATTCGGTCCGCTCGGCCGCTCCTATCTTGCGGGACTGATAGCCGGATTGCGCTCGGAATCCGGTCGCCGCACGGCCGGGGTGCCGACCTTGCCGCACAGCGCTCCCTTCGACTCCGCCACCCGGCTATGGGTGGATGGCCTGCTTGCCGGCCTGTTCGCGCGCACCGACGCACCGCAGCCGACACCCGCGCCCGTCGGCACAGCACCACAGACCGAGACACCCGACACCACGCCGGCACCCGAACGGACACCGATCGTGGTGTTGTGGGCCTCGCAAACCGGCAACGCAGAAGAGCTCGCCGGCGAGGTGGCTGCGCAACTGGGCCAGACGGGATTGCCGGTCGCGCTGCATGGCATGGACGACTTCCCGGCGGCAGAGCTGGCGAGAACGGGGGAACTGCTGCTGATCACCAGCACCACCGGCGACGGCGAGCCGCCGGATAACGGGGCCGGTCTGTGGCGGGCGCTAACCGCGGCCAATGCACCGCGATTCACCAACACCCACTACGCCGTTCTCGCACTCGGCGACTCCAATTACGACGATTTCTGCGGTCACGGACGCAAACTCGACGCGCGGCTCGCCGAACTCGGCGCGACGCGCATGGTCAACCGCGTCGACTGCGAACCGGATTACGACGACGCAGCGGCCAAATGGTTGGGCGGAGTCATCCAGGCCCTGGCTCGCACCCGCACGCCCGCCGGCAGGGATAGCGCCCGGCCGACAACGGCGGCCGCCTCCATGCTTACCGCGCCACACCGACCGGCCGGCCGGTCCGGCGCGGTCACCTACAGCAAAAAGCATCCGCTGATCACCGACATCGTCCGCAATACCACTCTGAGCCAACCGAATTCGGCGAAAGACGTGCGGCAGTTGGTGTTCAGCGTGCCGGCAGAAGCCATGAGCTACGAGGCCGGAGATGCGCTTGGGGTGTGGCCGCGCAACAGCGACGGACTGGTGGACGAATGGCTGTCCGTCACCGGACTGGACGGACAGACCCCGGTCGAGGTCGGCGAGCGCGGTCTGATGTCATTGCGGTCCGCGCTCACCGAGCGGACCGAGATCGCCCACATCAGCCGGGACCTGGTGCGGTTCGTGCAGGAGCGCACTGGCGACCCGACACTCGCAGAGCTGCTGAAGCCGGAAAACAAGCGCGCACTGATGGATTGGTCGTGGGGGCGCCAGTCCATCGACCTGCTGGCGCAGCTGCCGGTCTACGCATCGGCCCACGAGTGGCTTAGGGTCCTCAAACGCCTTCAGCCGCGGCTGTATTCGATCTCTTCCAGCCCCAAGGAGTACCCGGGGGAAGTCCACCTGACGGTCTCGCAGGTGCGCTACAACTTTGCGGGCGTCCCACGCCGCGGGGTGTGCTCGACCTACCTGGCGGACCGCTCCCCCGGCGATCGCGTCGCCGTGTATCTGCAGCCATCGAGTAACTTCCGCCCGCCCAGCGATCCGCGCACCCCGATGATCATGATCGGTCCGGGCACCGGGATCGCACCCTTCCGCGGTTTCCTGCAGGAACGTCGCGCGCTCGGCCACACGGGCCCCAACTGGCTGTTCTTCGGCGAACAGCACGCCGATACCGACTACTACTACCGCGACGAGATCGAACAGATGCGCGCCGACGGGCTCCTCACCGAACTGGACCTGGCGTTCTCCCGAGACCAGCGCGACAAGGTCTACGTGCAGCACCTGATGCGCAAGCGCGGCGCCGAAATCTGGCGCTGGTTGCAGGACGGCGCGCAGTTGTACGTCTGCGGTAATGCCGACCCCATGGCCAAAGACGTCGATCGCGCGCTCTGCCAGATGGCTGCTGAGCACGGCAACCTCGACCAAGACGCCGCCAAGGATTACGTCCGGTCGTTGAGCGCCGACAAGCGCTACCAGCGGGACGTCTACTGACACGCTCCTGCGGCGCCGCAACCGTAATGCGGCGGAAACACGGCGCGACCGCCGTTGAAACATCTCTGTCGCACCATTCGCCTAGCAGTTGATGGTGCGTTCGAGGAGTGGCGTGGTCATGGCCCGGGAGTGTGACAGGCGCGATACGGCCGTGCAGCCTGACTGCCCACGGAAGTGCCTGCTGCGGCGCGACGCTGCAGGTGACGACCCGGCTGGTGAGCGTGGACCCGCACGCGAACAAGTCGAATGGGCCGGACTACCCGTCAACCTGGATTTGGTGTTCTCCCAAAAGCAGCGGGACAGGGTCTACGTGCAACACCTGATGCGCCAGCGCGAAAACCGGCTGTGGCGCTGGCAGACGCACGACACGCGGTCGTGCGTCTGCGATAGCGCCGACCGCGACCGCGTAGACCTGGACGCGGCCAAGTCCTTGTCGAGTCGTTGAGCGCCGACAGCCGAGCCGTTACCAGCCGTCCGCGGTGACCGCGTCACCACGTCGTCGGCTCCCACGATTGCGCCTGCACGGGATTAATCAAACGAGCCAACCGGTTATAGACCTGAGGTAGGGGTGTTAGCTCCGAGGCGAGGTCTAACCGCAGATGAGCCAGATCGCCGCACCAGGCGGATGTCCTATAGTGGGGCTATGCAACAGGCCACGCAGCCGCGCTTTGTCCTTACGCGCCGTTCCACCGTGGACTGTTGTTGTTGTTGATTTCCTGACGCCTTCCAACGCTCACGTACATTCGGCGCCAGATGCGGCCAGTACCAGGAGTACGCCGGGGCGGCATCAAGACGGGCGCTACTTACCAGCCTTCAGGAAGTTCAACCGCCGATGATTGTTATGTCCATAGCCGACCGGGCCTTGACGGGAGCCGAGACTCCCCGCGATGAACCGGTGCGGTCGGCCATCAAATCATGTGAGGCCATCACATTCGACATCAGCCGACGGTTCGACGAGTCCCGTTCCGGCGTCGTTGAGGAAGACCGATGAGCATTGCCGAAGACGTCACACAGCTTGTAGGCAACACGCCACTGGTCCGGCTGCGCCGAGTCAGCGAAGGCGCCGTCGCCGATGTCGTCGCCAAGCTGGAGTTCTTCAACCCGGCGAATAGCGTCAAGGACCGCGTCGGGGTCGCCATGATCGATGCGGCCGAGCAGGCAGGCCTGATCAAGCCCGACACGATCATCCTGGAGCCAACGAGCGGGAACACGGGTATCGCGCTGGCGATGGTGTGCGCAGCGCGCGGCTACCGATGCGTGCTGACCATGCCCGAGACGATGAGCGTCGAGCGGCGGATGCTGTTGCGTGCCTACGGCGCTGAGATCGTCCTGACACCGGGCGCGGACGGCATGCAGGGCGCCATCGCCAAGGCCGAGGAACTGGCAAAGACCGACCAACGGTATTTCATCCCGCAGCAATTCGAGAATCCGGCCAACCCGGCGATGCACCGCGCCACCACCGCGGAGGAAATCTGGCGCGATACCGACGGGAAGGTCGACATCTTCGTGGCCGGGGTGGGCACCGGCGGCACCCTCACCGGTGTCGCCCAGGTCATCAAGCAACGCAAGCCCTCGACGCAAATCGTTGCGGTCGAGCCGGCCGCTTCACCCGTGCTGTCCGGCGGGCAGAAGGGACCCCACCCCATCCAGGGCATCGGCGCCGGGTTCGTCCCGCCGGTGCTTGATGAGGAACTGGTCGACGAGGTCATCGCCGTCGGCAACGAAGACGCGCTCACCTTGGCCCGGCGGCTGGCCACCGAAGAGGGACTGCTGGTGGGCGTCTCCTCGGGCGCCGCGGCGGTCGCCGCCCTGCAGGTGGCCCGCCGGCCCGAGAACGCGGGCAAGCTCATCGTCGTGGTGCTGCCCGATTTCGGCGAGCGGTATCTGAGCACGCCACTATTCGCCGATGTGGCGGACTGACCATGCTCGCGACCATCCGGCGTGACATCCAGGCGGCCAGGCAGCGCGATCCGGCCGCCCCGACCACACTGGAGGTGATCTTTGCCTACCCGGGTGTGCACGCCATCTGGGGGCACCGGATCAGCCACTGGATGTGGAACCGCGGCGCACGGGTGGCCGCGCGGACATTGGCCGAACTCACCCGCATCCTGACCGGAGTCGACATCCACCCGGGCGCCCACCTCGGCGCCGGCCTCTTCATCGACCACGCGACCGGCGTGGTGATCGGGGAGACCGCGGAGGTCGGCGACGACGTGACGATGTATCACGGCGTCACCCTCGGCGGCAGCGGCGCCGATACCGGAAAACGCCACCCCACCGTCGGCGACCGAGTGATCATCGGCGCCGGAGCCAAGATCCTCGGCGCCATCAAACTCGGCGACGACAGCCGCATCGGCGCCAACGCCGTGGTGGTCAAGCCGGTCCCGTCCAGCTCGGTGGTCATCGGGGTTCCCGGCCAGGTCATCAGCCGCCACGGTCGAAGCAGCCCAGACGACTCGATGATGCCCGACCTGGTGGGTGTCAGCCTGCAGTCGCTACTCACCAGGGTGTCCAAGCTGGAGGCGTCGAGCAACGGACAGGGAGAAGGCCGGGTCATCCGGCCGCCCGAAGCCGGAGTGTGGCACGGCGAGGACTTTTCCATCTGACGTCGGCGGCGCCGGAGAGGGCGCGAAAACGGCAACGTGCTCACGCTGGCCTTCCCATGCTCTTCAAGACGTGTTCACCTCGTTCGGCGCTACCGTGACGTAGAGCGCCAACCCACGGACGGAGGTTTTCGATGAGCGATGCCCACACGCCGCGGATCCCGGCGGCGTTGTCCGTGCCGAGCCTGAACCGCGGAGTCGGGTTCACGCACGAGCAACGCAGGCAGTTGGGGCTGACCGGCCGGCTTCCGTCGGCGGTGCTTACGCTCGACCAGCAAGCCGACCGCGTATGGCATCAACTGCAAAGCCTCGCAACGGATCTGGGGCGTAATCTGCTGCTGGAGCAGCTGCACTACCGGCACGAGCTGCTCTACTTCAAGGTGCTGGAAGATCACCTGCCCGAACTGATGCCGGTGGTCTACACGCCCACCGTCGGTGAGGCCATTCAACGCTTCTCCGACGAATACCGCGGGCAGCGGGGACTTTTCCTGAGCATCGACGAACCGGACGAAATCGAAGCGGCCTTCCAGACTTTCGGGCTGGGACCAGACGACGTCGACCTGATCGTGTGCACCGATGCCGAAGCCATCCTGGGCATCGGCGACTGGGGCGTGGGGGGCATCCAGATCGCCGTGGGCAAGCTGGCGCTCTACACCGCCGGTGCCGGCATCGATCCCCGCCGCTGCATCGCAGTCTCACTCGATGTCGGCACCGACAACGAACAGCTGCTGCAAGACCCCTTCTATCTGGGCAATCGTCACGCCCGGCGCCGCGGCGCCGAATACGACGACTTCATCAAGCGCTACGTCGAGACCACCCACCGCTTGTTTCCGCGCGCGATCCTGCATTTCGAGGACTTCGGGGCAGTCAACGCGCGCAAGATCCTGCAGACCTACGGCGACGACTACTGCGTGTTCGACGACGACATCCAGGGAACCGGCGCGGTGGTCGTGGCGGCCGTATACGGCGGATGCCATGTCACCGGCATCCCGCTGCGCGATCAGGTAACGATGGTGTTCGGAGCCGGAACCGCCGGGATCGGGGTCGCCGATCAGATCCGTGACGCGATGGTCGCCGACGGCGTTACCGATGAACAGGCCGCCGCGCAAATCTGGCCGATCGACAAGCAGGGCCTGCTATTCGACGACATGGACGACCTGCGGGATTTCCAGAAGCCCTACGCCAAGAACCGCGCGCAGCTCGGCGTGGCCGCCGGGGATCGGGTCGGGCTGGTCGACGCGATCAGGCTCGCGTCACCCACCATCCTGCTGGGCTGCTCCGCGGTGTTCGGCGCGTTCGACCGCGAGGTGGTCGAGACGATGGCGGCTTCGTGTGAGTGCCCGATGATTTTCCCGCTGTCCAACCCGACCTCGCGCATGGAAGCCATGCCGGGCGACGTGCTCGAGTGGTCGAACGGCCGGGCGATGCTGACCACCGGCACTCCCGTCGCCCCCGTCGAACACAATGGCACCACCTACACGATCGGCCAGGCCAACAACGTGCTGGTATTTCCCGGCATCGGACTGGGCATCATCGTGTCCGGAGCCAGGCTGCTCACCAAGGACATGCTGCAAGAGGCAGCGAAAGCCATTGTGCACCAAGCAAGCCCGAAAAATCCCTGGGATTCGCTGTTACCAGACATACAGAACTTGCGCGTGGTCTCGACGGCGGTCGCCGAGGCCGTCTATCACGCCGCCGTCGAGGACGGGGTGGCCACCAAGACGCATGACGACGTGCGGCGAGCGGTTCTCGACACCATCTGGACACCGGCGTACGACTAGCCCGGTCGACCGCGGCCAGAACGCAGGGCAGGCGAACCCCGCACCGCTCCCCCGCCTGGACTCGAACCAGGAACCCTTCGGTTAACAGCCGAACGCTCTGCCAATTGAGCTACAGGGGACTAACCCGATCGCGGGACGACTCTAGCGTACTGGCACATTGACACCCAACTACAGGGACTGCCAGCTAGAAGCATCGGCCGCGCGCGCATCCCACCGCGTGAGGCAGGATGGAGCCATCGATCGTCGGGAGGAACGCTTTGATCCGCTATGTCGTGGTGCTTGGACTGGGTTACGTGCTGGGCTCGAGGGCCGGGCGTCGCCGATACGAACAGATCGCCGGCACCTATCGCTCGCTGACCAGCAGTCCCATGGCCAAGTCGGTGATCGAAGGGGGGCGTCGCAAGATCGCGAATCGGATCTCACCGGATACCGGGTTTGTGACCGTCGCCGAGATCGACGACCAAACAGCGGTGGTCGAGCGGCCGCCCGAAGCGGTCCTCATACCGTCAGATCGTCGCCGCTAGCCTGCTCCAACAGGCTGCGCCGATATGCCTCCATAGCGACCAGGTCGCCGAATAACGCGTGATACTCGTCGCCCTGGTCGATCGGCGACATGCGCTGCAGCTTCGACTTCACCTCGGCGATCTGGCGGCCCATCCACACCTCCTGCAGCCGAGCCAGCACGCCCGAGATATACCGCGGCAGCTTTTCGTCGTCGACCCGGATGGCCTCCACTCCCAACTCAGTGATCAGGCCCGCGGTCAGTTCCGACGCGGTCTGCTGGCGCACGGCATCGATCCACTGCGCCCCGGTGACACCGGCGGATGTGCCGCCCGCGCCCTCGATGGCCGCGCGCACGGCCGCATATCCGGGATGGGTGAAGCTCTCGACGGTCAGGCTGTCGAACACCGGTCCGGCCAACGCCGGGTACTGTAACGCCGATTTGAGCGCCTCGCGCTGTGGCCACAGGGTGGGATCGCTCGGGTCCGGACGGGTGGCAGCGGGTTCGGCCGGGGCAGCCGCACGAGGCTGCTGCGCGGCGCGGCGGGCCGCAGTCGATCCGGAGCCGCCGCGGACCGGGATCTTGGATTTCTTGGCCTGGCTGCGCACCCGGTCGATGACTTGTGCAACGTCATCCCAGCCCACCCAGCCGGCGAGTTGGCGGGCGTACTCGTCGCGCAGCGTCGGGTCTTTGATCTGGCCCACCATGGGCACGCAGCGGCGGAGTGCGGCAACCCTACCCTCGGCGCTATCGAGGTCCATCTCGGTGATCGCGGTGCGTATCGCGAACTCGAACAACGGCGTCCGCCGCGCCACCAGGTCGCGCAGCGCGCCGTCGCCGGACCTCAGCCGCAGGTCGCAGGGATCCATGCCGTCCGGGGCCACCGCGACGAAGGACTGTCCCGCCAGGTTCTGCTCGCCGCCGAACGCCTTGAGTGCGGCCGCGCGCCCGGCCGCATCGCCGTCGAAAACGTAGATCAGTTCGCCGCGAAAAAAGCTGTCGTCCATCATCAGTCGGCGCAGCATCGCGAGATGGTCGTCGCCGAACGCGGTACCGCACGACGCGACGGCGGTGGTGACCCCGGCCAGATGCATGGCCATCACGTCGGTGTAGCCCTCGACGACAACCGCCTGGTGTGCCTTGGCGATGTCGCGCTTCGCCAAGTCGATGCCGAACATCACCGACGACTTCTTGTACAGCAGCGTCTCGGGCGTATTGACGTACTTGGCTTCCATCGGATCGTCGTCGAAGAGCCGCCGTGCGCCGAACCCAATCACTTCGCCGGCCGAGGTGCGGATCGGCCACAGCAGTCGCCGGTGGAAACGGTCGATCGGACCCCGGCGTCCCTGTCGCGACAGGCCGGCCGCTTCCAGTTCTTTGAACTCGAAGCCCTTGCGCTGCAGATGCTTTGTCAGTGAGTCCCAGCCCGACGGCGCGAACCCGCAGCCGAAATGACGGGCGGCCTCGGCATCGAAGTTGCGTTCCTTCAGATACCGGCGGGCCGGTGCTGCCTCGTCGGATTCCAATGCTGCCGCATAGAATTCCGCCGCCGCCGCGTTGGCTGCGATGAGCCTGCTGCGACTACCACGATCGCGCTGCACGCTGGTCGCCGGACCGGTGTAGCTGATGGTATGGCCGACCCGGTCGGCGAGCAGTTCAACTGCCTCGACGAAGGTAACGTGTTCGATCTTCTGGACGAACGCGTACACGTCGCCGCCTTCGCCGCAGCCGAAGCAGTGGAAATGGCCGTGGTTGGGGCGGACATGAAAAGACGGCGACTTCTCGTCGTGGAACGGACACAGGCCCTTGAGGGAGTCGGCGCCGGCACGCCGCAGTTGGACGTAATCGCCGACGACTTCCTCGATACGCACCCGCTCCCGGATAGTGGCGATATCGCGGTCGGGGATCCGGCCCCGCCCCTTGGGACGGCCGGCGTCCTCCGCCGCCCGCGGGTGGGGCCCCCAGGAACCTGCCGGAGTCGACATCGGCTCAGTCTAGGACGCCGAGTGCGGCCGCTAGCCGGTACCGATGACGCCGCATGCCACTCGCTCCGTCGCATTGTCGCGGTATTCGGCGCCGTGCAGCATCAACGAAGTCTTGTTGCCTGCCAGCAGACCGTCCCTGGTGAACGCGTCGGTGGTGGTGACCAGGTAAGCCGAGCCGTCCTGGCGCACCTCAAGCGAGGTCAGGACGCCGCTTTCGGGCTTCCCGGTATGTCCGGGCGCCTGGTAATGGCCGCCGGCGGACAAAAAGTTGCCGGGCGGGCCACCGGAAGGGGCGACCGAGTCGGGCTCACATTTGCCGATCTCGTGCACGTGCATGGGGTGGAATCCCGGTGACAAGATGCCCGGAGTGTCCGTCTTGACGGTGACGGTCACATATCCGTCGGCGAAGTCGAAGGTCGCCGTGGCCACGGGCCGGCCATCCGGCGCCTTCAGCTGCGCGGTGAGCGCTTCGCCGGCGTGCGCGGGACTGGTCGTCCCGGATGATGACGTCGGCGCGGCGCTTTTCACCGGCGGCGTGGTGCCCGGCTCGCTGCTCGGATGCTGAGGTGAACTGCAGGCGGTCATGGCGACGATGGGGAGCCCCGGGATGAGGGTGGCCAGATATCCCAGGCCGCTGAATTTCATCACTGACGCAGCCTATCCCCCGACGGCGACGACGCTCCGCCGATGGGGTGGCCCGCGACCGGGTAACCGCTAATGACCGGCCTGACGCGTGTCGATCCGCTCCAGCCGGCCCTCGGTATACGAGGCGATCTGATCGACGATGACTCGTAACCGGGCCCGGTCGTCGGCCGCGGTGGTGAATGCAGCGGCGAAGAACGGATCGAGCGTTCGGGGCGCCCCGGCGTACAGCCAGTGCGCGACCCGATGGATACGTTCGCGCTGCCGGGCCTGAGTTTCCCGATGACGCGGATCGGACATGATGAACTGCAGCGCCAGGATTTTCAGCAAGGCGACCTCGGCGCGCACCAGATCCGGCACCTGCAAGTCGGCCCGATAGCGCACCAGCGGCCCGGGACCCGCCGTTGCACGCGTGGTGGCGATGGCGGCCGAGGCGAACCTGCCCACCAGTTCGCTGGTCAATCGCTTGAGCGCGACCGATGCTGCCAGCGTGGCGTCGTACTTGCCGACCGCGGCGACCACCGGCAGCCCCGACAGCCGTTTCGCGGCCGCGATGAAGTCATCGGCATTCACTCGCGAGAATTCGCTCTCCCCCAGCTTGGCCAGCGCGGCCGCCTCCTCGTCGTCGGCGAGCACCCGCAAATCGATGCGCTGCGAAACGACGCCGTCTTCGACGTCGTGGACCGAATACGCGACATCGTCGGCCCAGTCCATCACCTGCGCCTCCAGGCACACTCGACCCGCCGGCGCGGCTTGCCGGACCCAGTCCGCCAGCTCGCGGTCCTCGTCGTAAAAGCCGAACTTGCGCTCACCCCGACCCCGCATCCAGGGATACTTGGTGACCGCGTCGAGCGATGCGCGGGTCAGGTTCAGCCCCGCGCTGCTTCCTTGTGCATCAAGGACTTTGGGCTCAAGGCTGGTCAGGATACGAAAGTTCTGGGCATTACCCTCGAAACCGCCGTACCCGGCCGCAACCTCGTCGAGTGCGCGCTCGCCGTTGTGCCCGTAGGGCGGGTGCCCGATATCGTGCGCCAGACCTGCCAGCTCGACCAAGTCGAGGTCGCAGCCCAGCCCGACCGCCATCCCCCGCCCGATCTGGGCGACCTCCAGCGAGTGCGTCAGCCGGGTGCGCGGTGTATCCCCCTCACGCGGTCCGACGACCTGTGTCTTGTCGGCCAACCGGCGCAGCGCGGCGCTGTGCAACACCCGGGCCCGGTCGCGCGCGAAGTCGGTGCGGTGCTGACCTTCGGTACCCGGCAGACCCGCAGTCTTCGGCGCTTCGGGTACCCGCCGCTGACGGTCGAAGTCGTCGTAAGGGTCTTGCTCATGCGTGCTCACCGACGCACAGTCTGCCAGGGAAATACCGTCGGAGCTCCGGCTCTCCCCTCGCCGCTACGCGGCGGGCGAATCCCCCCCTCGCGGCCTACGGCCCGCGGCGCCGCCGGGCTAGATTGCACGTATGCGCACTGCTCGCCTGCTCGGCGCGATACTCACCATCTTCACCGCGGGACTCCTGCTGGCGCCGGCGGCCGGCGCGCAACCACCGTTCCGGCTGGCGGATTACGTCACCGACAACGCCGGAGTCCTGTCGGACTCCGGTCGCGCCGCGGTCACGTCGGCCGTCGACAAGCTGTACGCGGATCGCCACATCCGGTTGTGGGTGGTCTATGTCGACAACTTCTCCGAACAGAGCGCGGTGAACTGGGCGCAGCGCACAGTGCGCTCCAGCGACCTGGGCGCCTACGACGCGCTGTTGGCCGTCGGCACCACCAGCCGCGCGTACGCGTTCCTGGTGCCATCCACGGTCAAAAGCATCAGCGCAAGTCAGGTGGACGACCTGCGCCGCAACAAGATCGAACCCGCCCTGCGGGGCGGCGACTGGAGTGGGGCCGCCATCGCTGCGGCCAACGGGCTCGACACGTCGCCCGGTTCGTCGGGGCGGGTGACACTGCTGGTTGCGTTGGCGGTCGTTCTCGTCGGGGTGGTGATCCTGCTGGTGGTCATGCGCTATCGCGGCCGGCGTCGGCGGGCCGCCGCATTGGCCGCGGCACGAAAGATCGACCCCACCGACGTCAATGCCTTGGCCGCCGTGCCGCTGCAGGCCCTCGATGACCTGTCACGCTCGATGGTGGTGGGCGTCGACAACGCGCTACGGACCAGCTCCAATGAGCTGGACCTGGCCATCGCCGAGTTCGGCGAAGAGCGGACCCGGCCGTTTACGCAGGCGGTGAAAAACGCCAAATCGGCTCTGTCCCAAGCATTCACCGTGCGCCAACAACTTGACGACAGCACGCCCGAAACACCCGCGCAGCGACGCGAGCTGCTCACCAGCGTGATCGTGTCGGCAGCGCGTGCCGACCGCGAGCTGGAGTCGCAGACCGAAGCGTTCGAGAAACTGCGCGATCTGGTGATCAACGCGCCGTCCCGCCTCGACGCGCTGACCCGGCAGTATGTGGAACTCACCACCCGGATAGGGCCGGCGGAACAGCGGCTGGGTGAGCTGTACAACGAATTCGACCCTGCCGCATTGGATTCGGTGTCCGGCAATGTCACGACGGCCAAGGAGCGGCTGGCTTTCGCCGACCGCAACATCGGCACCGCCCGTGAACTGGTTACCCAGGCTGTCAGCGGGCAGCAGGCCGGTCTGGTGGATGCCGTCCGTACCGCCGAGTCAGCGCTCGGGCAAGCGCGTGCGCTGCTCGACGCGGTGGACAACGCGGCCAGCGACATCCGGCATGCCATTGACCAGCTGCCGTCGGCCATGGCCGACATCGAGTCGGGTATCAAGCGCGCAGACGAGCTACTGCAGAAAACATCGAAGACCAAGTCCACGCACACCGGCGACCTGATCGCGGCCCGCGATGCGGCGATCAAGGCCGTCGAGAGCGCCCGCAGCGGCGCCTCCGCCGATCCGCTCGGCGCGTTCGGCAGGCTGACCGAAGCCGACGCTGACCTCGACCGGGTGGTGGGCACATTGGCCCAGGAACAAGCCACCGCCGAGCGGCTCAGCAGGTCGTTCGAGCAGGCGTTGTTCACCGCGGCGTCACGGGTACGGGCGGTCTCGGACTACGTCGACACGCGTCGGGGCAGTGTTGGGCCCGAGGCCAGGACCCGGCTCGCCGAGGCCAAACGCCATCTGGAAGCGGCTCAGGACAAACGGGCGACCAACCTGAGCGAAGCGATCGCCCACGCCAATGCGGCGTCGACGCTGGCCGCCAATGCCCAGTCCCTGGCGAATGCCGACGTGCAATCGGCTCAGCGCGCCTACAGCAGGCGCGGCGGCAGTGACATGGGCGCGATGCTCGGCGGGATCGTCATAGGCGATCTTCTCAGTGGTGGTATGCGCGGCGGGTTCGGCGGCTGGAGCCCGACTTCGTTCGGCGGCTCGTCGGGCAGCGGCTCGTCTGACGGCGGCTTCATGGGCGGCGGCGGTCGATTCTGAGCCGCCCATGTACCGGGGGTGCGATTACTTAGCTCTTCTAAAATTTTCGCCGCGACACTGGTTCCCGGTTGCGCGGCCGACAGCACCTACCCGCTCAGGCGCGGAACTCGGCGGTCTTTCGCGTTCTCAACCGGCCGCCGGCGAATGCGGTATCACGCTGCCGGACCGTGGAATGTCGAAATGGGGTTCCGCTTCACTCCGTTCGTTCCACTGCTCCCACTCATTGGCACCGTCCGCGGGCGCCGCCGAGTTCTGCGTGTCGGCCGCCGTGTCGTCGGCATCGGCGACGACTTCCGGTTCCGGCGCCCAATGGTCGTAGTCGTCCGGCGGCACAACCACACCCCACTTGAGCGGAACCGACAGGCCACCGAGCATGCCGGAGTCACCACGAACGGCCGACACTGCATCGTCGGGCAATGGCGGACTAAGAGGCAATAGCACGCTGCCCCCTTCCCACAGCCAATCTCTATAACTTTCTGACGCTGCGGCGAGCTGAAGAACCACCAACCAGTTCACATCGTAAGAC
>CAYNLB010000023.1:16083-43865 GCA_964397935.1 uncultured Mycobacterium sp. | reverse complement strand
CGAGGAGATCAGACCGCAGGTCCCCTAGCCCCGGCGAGCTGCTTCTCTTGGTAGCACATCGACGCCAGGATGCCGTTGCGGTTCATGTCCCGCACGCGTTCGTGGACGTCGTAGACACCGGGGCGCATTTCGGCGAAACCGGCGGGGTCGCGGCCCCATTCCTCGGCCGGCCACGACACCACGGCGTTCAGTCCGCTGACGCCTTGCGGGCGGCCCTGGTACACCCACTGGTCGATGCCGTGAGCGTCCGTCACGACGATCGGGGCCTCGTCCTTGTATTTGGTGGGCACATGGCGCAGGAACATGTCTGGGGGCTCGACGACGTGGTCGTCAATGCTCACCAGGATCAGGTCGTCGACGTTCATCGGAATGGTCCTCGCTTTGGCCATCTTGGACATTCAAAGCCACCTCGTTCGTGAGGCCTATTCGTAGTGCACCGTGACCGAATCCGTGTCGGGTACGCCCTGGCACGTCAGAATGTAGCCCTCGGCCACCTCGTCGTCTTCGAGAGCGTCGTTGACGCGCATGGTGGCGTGGCCTTCGACGAGCTTGGCCATACAGGTACCACAGTTGCCGGCCTCGCAGCTGAACGGCGGTTCCAGGCCGGCCCGTCGGGCGCTTTCCAAGAGCGTCTCGCCGGGCACCAGTGGCACCGTGACCTTCTTGCGGTCCAGATGGATCGTCACCGTGCCAGGCCCTGAGCCGTTTGACGGATTCGTCACCCGTGGGGTCTCCTCGATGATCCGGGTGACCGTCTTCATGACCGCCCCCTCCCGTATTTGCATTCTTCAGTGTAGAGAATACTATTCTCACAAAGCGATAGGATCTTCTCAAACGGCGTGGATGTCAGGTCAGCCCGGCCTGTCAGGGAAGGACGGGACGTGACCGAGCCGGCTGCGGTCGTGTTCGAGGAACGGCGATTCAGCCTGCCTCAACTCGACGCGTTGGCCGAGGGCTGGGGTGCAATGCTGGCCAAGAACGGTGTCAGGGCAGACCAACACGTCGCAGTCATGGCGTCCAACCGGCCGGAGTTCGTCGCGGTCGTGCTCGGGATCTGGCGGCTGGGCGCAACCGCGGTACTCATCAGCCCGGCGTGGAAGCGCGACGAGGTCGACTACGCGCTTTCGCTGACCGATCCGTCGCACGCCGTCGGTGACCACCCGGTGCTGGACGGCCTGATGCCGATGCTGCATCTCGACGAGCCGATCACTCCCGGGCAGCCGGTCTCCGGCTCGCCGCCGCCTCGGGGCGACGCGGTGCTGGTGTTCAGTTCCGGCACCACCGGGCTCCCGAAGGCCGTCCGGCACACCCACGCCTCGCTGGATGAGGCCGTGCGGAACTGGCGCGATGCCCTGCGGCTGACGCCACAAGACCGGATTCAGATCGCCACACCGCCGTCGCACATCCTCGGGCTGCTGAACATCCTCACGGCGCTGCGGACCGGAGCCTGTATGCGGCTACATCCCCGGTTCGACATCGATACGATGTTGCACCACATCGAAAGCGACCGCATCACAGTGGAAATGGCCGTCGCGCCCATCGCGCTGGCCATCGCCTCGCACCCCAACCTCGAGTCCTATGACCTCTCGTCGCTGCGCTTCATCATGTGGGGCGCGACGCCGGTCAGCGTCCCCGTCGCGCAGACGGTGACGCGGCGCACCGGCGTCGGGTGGGTGCCCGCTTACGGAACCACGGAACTGCCTGTCATAGCGTGTAATCCGATCGAGGGTGCCCGCCTCGACACCGTCGGGCGTCCCGTGCCGGGCGTGCAGCTGCGGGTGGTTTCGTTGCCCGACGGACAGCCGGTCTGCGCTGGTGAAGTCGGTGAAATCCAGGCGCGTTCGCCGTCTCTCATGGCGGGCTACCTGCCGGCCGACGCGACCACCGAGGCGATGCGCGATGGCTGGTACCGGACCGGGGACGTCGGCCGGCTCGACGCCGACGGTTGGCTACGGATCACCGACCGCCTCAAAGAGATGATCAAAGTGCGCGGTTTCCAGGTTGCGCCCGCCGAAATCGAGACGGTGCTGCATGGTCATCCGGCCGTCAAAGACTGCGCGGTGTTCGGCGTCCCCGACGGGATCAACGGGGAAGCGGTGGTCGCCGCGGTCGAGGCATGCGCACCTGTGGATGCCGCGGAACTGGCCGCACTGGTGGACGGGAAGCTGGCATCCTACAAGCGGCTGAGTCGTATCACGTTCGTGCGCGACATTCCTCGGCTGCCCTCGGGCAAGGTGCTGCGCCGAGTACTCAAGGAGCGTTATGGATGTACGTCTGACATCTGAACAACGGCAACTTCGTGACGCCGCCGCCAAGCTGGCCGACGACCTTGGGCCCGGGGCAGTGCAAGACCTGGGTGACGAGCATCGAATTGCTCGTCTCGACAAGCAGATCGAGATGACAGGCTGGCGATCGTTGCGCTCCGACGGAGCCTCGGGTGTCGAAGTCGCGATTGTCGCCGAGGAATTCGGGCGCCGGCTCGTCGATGCGCCGCTGCTCGGTCCGATCCTGGCCGACGATCTGGCCCGGCGCATCGGGACCGACAGCCCGGGCCCGGCTTTGATGACGGTAGCGTTCGACGATCGAGCCGTCGACGCCCGCGGAGCCCGTCGCGCCTTGATGATTTCCGGTAGTGCCGTTCTGGTGGCAGACCTGGACGCCGGTCGCGAGTGCGCCGATCTGACCCGCACCGAGGCCGGCATGGTGGGATCGCCGCAGCCGCTGGGTGAGGTGAGTCCCGACGTCGCCGCGCAGTGGCGGGCGCTCGCCCTGGTCACCACGTCGGCGGACCTGGTCGGAATCGCCCGGGGCGCCCACGCTCTCGCCTGTGACTACGCGAAGATCCGCGAACAATACGGCAAATCGATCGGCTCCTATCAAGCCGTCGCCCACCTGTTGGCCGAAAGCCTGGCGCTGATCGAGGGTTCGGTGAGCGTGCTGCGCCATGCCGCGTGGGCGGTCGACGAACTGAGCCCGGCCGAAGCGACTCGGACCGCGCAGGTCGCGAAGGTTTACTGCGCGCGCGCCACCCGCACGGTCTGCGAGACCGCCGTTCAGGTGCACGGCGGCATCGGCAACACCTGGGACTGCCTGGCTCACGTCTACCTGCGCCGCGCGCTGACCTCGACCGAACTGTGGCCCGTGACGTTGAAGGAGATCGACTTTGGACTTTCGTGACTCATCCGACGAGGCTGCGTTCCGGACGCGGCTGCGGACCTGGCTTTCTGAGCACGCCAAACACTTTCCCAGCTCCGGTGACGAGTATTGGGCCCGGCAGGCACAGTGGCATCAGGCCCTCTACGGGGAGGGCTTCTTCGGGCTGTCCTTCCCACGCGAGTACGGCGGCCAGGAGTTGCCGCCGGTGTACGACGTCATCGTGGACGAAGAACTCGCCCGCGCCGGTGCTCCGCCGCGCCCCAGCGTGGGCTACCTGATCTACGGCATCGGCAGGCACGCGAGCGACGAACTGCGTCGACGCTTCCTGCCCGGCATCATCAATGGCACCGAGCGGTGGTGCCAAGGCTTCAGCGAGCCGGGCGCCGGGTCGGATCTGGCATCGCTGACCACCACCGCCCGCCGCGAGGGCGACGCCTATGTCGTGCACGGGCACAAAATATGGACCAGCTACTCCGACGTCGCCGACTGGTGTCTGCTGTTGGCGCGCACGGACCCCGAGGCCAAACGCCACCGCGGCTTGTCGGCATTCATCCTGGAGATGAAACAGCCCGGCGTGCAACAGCGGCCGCTGCGCATGATCAACGGCGTCACCAACGAGTTCGGTCAGGTTTTCTTCGACGGCGCCAAGGTGCCGGCCGACCGGATGGTCGGCGCTCCCGGCGACGGCTGGGCGGTCGCCATGACCGTCGTGGGTCACGAGCGCGAGCCGTCCACGCTGGGCTATGCGGCCCGGTACGGCAAGCTGGTGCGCAGCCTGTTCGCGCACTGGGATGATCGCGAAGGTCCGGTTCCCGAAGACCTCGCGTGGGCGGCGGTTCAGTCGGAAATGCTGACGCATCACGTGCGGCGCCGGCTGTCCGAACAGCTGGACGGGGTGTCGCACGGGCCCGAAGGGTCGCTGGACAAGTTGTTGATGACCTGGGTCGAGCAATCCGTGGGACACGCCGCGCTTGCGGTCGCCGGGACCCGCGATCCAGACCTGCTGGCCGCCTACCTGTACAGCCGTGCGCAGAGCGTGATGGGCGGGACGTCACAAATACAGAAGAACATCATCGCCTCGCGAATCTTGGGATTAGGAGTCTGACATGTACGACATGCCTGCCGAAATCGACGTCCGTGGCGAAGGCCCACTGCGGATCATCACGCTCAACCGGCCGGATTCGCTCAATTCGGTCAACGACAACCTGCACGTCGGGCTCGCGCGACTCTGGCAGCGATTGACCGACGACCCCACGGCCCGTGCGGCGGTGCTCACCGGTGCCGGCCGGGCCTTTTCGGCGGGCGGCGACTTCTCGTATCTCAAGGAACTGTCGGCCGATGCCGAGCTACGCGCCAAGACCATCCGGGACGGGCGCGAGATCGTCCTAGGCATGGCGCGGTGCCGAATTCCAGTGATAGCGGCGGTCAATGGCCCCGCCGTCGGGCTCGGCTGCAGTCTGGTGGCGCTGAGCGACATCGTCTACATCGCCGAGGATGCCTACCTGGCCGACCCGCATGTGCAGGTGGGATTGGTGGCCGCCGATGGTGGGCCGCTGACCTGGCCGCTGCATATCAGTCTGCTGTTGGCCAAGGAATTCGCCTTGACGGGCACGCGGATTCACGCCCAGCGAGCCGTCGAACTCGGGCTGGCCAACCATGCGGTGGCCGACCCCGTTGCGGAGGCAATCGCCTGCGCCAAAAAGATTTTGGAACTGCCGCAGCAAGCGGTCGAAAGCACCAAGCGGGTGCTCAACATCCATCTGGAACGGGCCGTGCTTGCCAGCCTGGACTATGCCCTCTCCGCCGAGCACCAGTCGTTCACCACCGACGACTTCCGGTCCATCATCGACAAGATGACGGCGGGTAAGAACTGAGGCCCGTCGGCTTGTCGGCGGTCGACTCGATTACGACGAAACCTGATCCTGAGCAGTCGAGCGTTCGATCATCCCCATCACCGTCTCTCCGTTGTAGCTATAACGCGCGAGTGCCTGCTGCAGCTGCAAGCCACCGCCCACCTCCGGCGGCATAACCATGAACGTCGACATCGTGGTGCAGCCCTCGATTTCGATGGGGTTGCCGGCGGCTTCGAGAACCAGCGAGACATCCTCACCGTTTGGCTGCAAACGATTCAAGAACGGCGCCTCGATGACCCGGGCGGGGACAACTCTGCCGTCAGCGACGATGTAGCCCTCGTTGTAGGTCGGCTTGCCATCGGTGCGTGGGGGGTAGATCTGGAAGCCGAATCCGAAACCGCTTGGAAACGCGGCCGCTTGCCAGACATGGCCGCGGAGCGGGGCCAGGCGCCGGACGCCTTGCCGGCGGATCCGGTTGGCGCCGCCGCGGATCTCGTGCGTCTCGTCTCCGATGGTGATGGTGCCGCTGGCGCTGCAGAGTTGTTCAAATCGCCAGGGATAGCCGATCAGGTAGCCCTCTTCCTGCGTGGACAGGATGTGCCGCGCTTCCTCGCTCGTTGATCCGTTTTCCCAGGGAGGCAGTACCGGCCGGATGTCTATTCCTGCCTTGACCGCAACGCGCTCGCCCTCGGCCGACCATGGCATCCACCCGGTCATTTGGGCGGTGGCCGTGGTGGCGACGGCCTGACCATCGAGCTTGACGCGCAGGTGCCGATAGGGCTCCACGATCTCGAAGGACAGCGGTCCGGCACCGAGGATCCGCGGCTTGCCGTCGGCGCCCAGCGGGTTATGGACGGGCCCGTTGCCGAAGACATTGAATACGCGGCCATCGGCAAAAGCGATGTTCACCTGGATATCGTGCGTTTTCCACTGGTCGGCCAGCGCCTCGACCCCGATCCGGGGCAGACCGAACTCGCCGCTGTCATCCCAGATCCAGGCATTCACCGATTCGCGGGCTTCCGGGTCCGCTGGTTGGCGAGCCCAGACGTATTCCCAGTCCTCGGGCAGTCCGCCGGTCACGTCGATGGTCATGACTGTGCAACCTTTCCCGACGTTGTCATGTCGAGACCGTCGGAGCGGTCCAGTTCGCCGTGCGTTGGATGTAGTCGGCGAAAAGGGGGCGCACCGTCTGCATGTCCAAGCCGAACTCGGCCGCGTCGGGATGGGTGTTCGGCAGCCGCGACGCGGCCGCGCTCTGCCACCACGCGCGCATGCCCGCCTCGAACTCGGCCGTCACCGGCTCACCGAGCCAGGCGTAGAGGCGTTTGACTTCACCGATCGGATCACGTTGGACGGCAGTGAAATCCATGTCGAAGAATCGGTCGTTGTTGCCGGCCGCACGGAAGGCCATCGCGCGTTGCATACCGAGTGACCAATGCTCGACATTGAGTTGTCCGAGGTAGTTTCGGTCGACCGTGTTCGAGGTCATCTGCCCGAACTCGGCATAGAGGTCGGCGACCGACAGGATCACCTCCGTGGGGTCACGGTGTGTCCAGACGTAACGCGCATCTGGAAACTCCTTGTCCAAGTAAGGCAGAAACAACAGATGCGAAGGGCACTTCAATCGCCAGGGTCGGCGAGGTTGGCCCCACTGCAACAACTTCAGTGTCCGCCGTTCGTACGCGTAAGTGGACGTGAGATCGGCATCGAGTAGCCACCGCGAATACGTGGGAATGTGCGCGAACGCCTGGAAGTAGTGGCTCCTGAAATCCAGCGCCATGAGGTCTTGACATTCCTCCGGCCCGGTCGCCGTCGTCGGCACCAACGCGGCCAGTCGGGGCGCGGCGGCGTCTAACATCTCCTGCTGGGCCGCTGCGGCGGCGATCCGGGGATCGGGGCCCTCCACGGTGGACGGTGGCGGGCAGGGCTCGCCCGCCTCCCATCGGCGCAGCGAACGAGCTTGTGGATCCTCGGCAAGCAAGAATGACAGCGCGGTCGAGCCGGTGCGCGGTAGGCCGAGGCCGATCAACGGTCGCTCGATCACCTCGTCTTCGATCTCGGGGTGACGACGGTACCAGTCCTCGATCTGCAACCGGTTTTTCAGAGCCGTCATGATCAGGCCCCGAACGATGAACTCGCCCAGAGGGTTCAGGTCCGCTTCGGTATTGAGCGATTCGCTGAGTACCTCCAGTCCCTCGCGGAATGAGTCGACACCGAAGTCGTCGAGGCCGGTCTCGCGTCGGGCCGCGCCGAGTACGTCCTCGACCGAGTCCATAAGACTTCTCCCTGGCGGCGCGCCGGCCTGCCGACTTTGCCCAGCAGCTAATTGGTGTCACTATGATGACGTGAATCGTGAGGGACTGTCAACGATGACTTCGCCCCATGCCGGTCCACGCACGCAGCGTCCGTACCGCAGCCGGGTGCGTGAACAGAAGGCCGCTGACACCCGGGAGCGGATCGTGTCCGCCGGTGTCGCGATCGTCGAAGGCCTGTCCGACCTGGATTGGACCGCGATGACGTTCCAGGCGGTGGCGGACGGCGCGGGTGTGAGTAAGCGAACAGTTTTCCGGCACTTCGCAACCGAACGAGATCTGCACGATGCCGTAATGCAACGATTTCAAGAACGTGCCGGAGTGAGCTACGAGCACGTTGACCTCGCGGGCGTCGCCACGGTGGCCCGCCGCGTCTTCGAAGCGTTGTCGTCCTTCGCGGTCTCATCATGGACCGTAGAGCCCGATAACCCCACGTTCACGGCCATGGATCGTGCCCGTGGCGATGCCCTGCGCGGCGCCGTCGCGGCCGCTGCGCCGGACTGGTCGTCGCGGCAGCAAGCCCTGTCGGCCGGCGTGCTGGATGTGCTTTGGAGCCCTACTGCATACGAACGTCTGGTCGCGCACTGGGGAGCGAGTTCTTCCGACGCCATACAGGCGATCCAATGGGCGATCGGACTCGTCGTGCACAGCGTCGAGTCGGGACGACCGCCCGGTGGCACTCAAAGCCCGTAGTCGATCAGTCGTGGTGGCTCAGGAAGTCTCGCATCACCCGATCGAACCGGTCCGGCTCCTCGATGAACGGCATGTGGGCGCTCGACTCGAACAGCTCGAACTGCGAGTCGGCAATACGGTGGTGCATTTCCCGCATGTGTTCGGGCACGCATTCATCGAACCGGCCGGCGAGGACGAGGGTCGGCACGGTGATTTCGGCCAGCCGTTCGAGCACGTCCCAGTTGCGGATGGTCCCGACGATGTGAAAATCGCTGGGCCCGAACATCGTCTCGAAGATCTCGGTGCCCATCCGATGGAACGCTTCCAGAAGCTCTGTGGGCCAGGGACGAACGCGGCACAGGTAGGTTTCATTCCAGACGCGGACCGCATTCTGGTACTCGGCCGAGTAAGTGGTCCCGGCCGCTTCATGACGTTCGATGGCAGCTTGAATTGTCGGGTCCAGCTCGGATTTCAAGCGGGCCACCATCTCCGCGAACTGCGGAATGGACGCGATGCTGTTCGAGATGGTGAGGCTGACGACCCGGGATGTCACGTCGAGCGCGTACTGCTGCGCCAGCATCCCGCCCCACGAATTGCCGAAGACATGGAAACGGTCGAGATCCAGTGCCTGCACCACAGCGTCCATCTCGGCCACCGAGCGGGCCATCGTCCACAGTCCGGTGTCGGCCGGGCGGTCGGAATTTCCACAGCCGAGCTGGTCCCAGAAGACGACTTCCCGGTCATCGGCCAATCGACTCAGCGAACCCAAGTAGTCGTGCGGCAAGCCCGGTCCGCCATGAACGACAAGCAGTGGTAAACCCGGCCCGCTACCGACGCGCTGGAACCAGACGTTTCCGCCCGGGACCGCGATCGTGCCTTCCCGCGTCTTCATGCACCCTCCTTCGCCGGCCGCGCTTACCACTGGTATCCCAATCCGCTGCGCGCGGCCAGCCGGGGGATCGGGTGCCTCCCGGAAGCCGCCGCGGTTGCAACTCATACTCTCATTCTGTGAGAATAGTGTTCTCATGAATGTGCGGTTTCCCGACAGGGTGAACATCAGCGGCAGCGGTTGTTCCCTGGGGCACCCGGTGGCGACGACCGGGGTCACGCTGATACCCGAATTGCGCCGCCGCGGCGGCGGAATCGGCCTTGCGGCAATGTGCGCCGACGGCGGCACGGGCTCCGCTACGGTCATCGAGGTCCCGGCTGCATAATGCACACATGACCATCGCCGACCTGGTCGCCCGCGCGCGCACCGGGTCTCAGCGGGCCGCGGGTCGGCTACTCAGTCTCGTTGAAGGTGAGCAGCGTGACGAGGTGCTGGCCAACGTCGGGCACGCAGCGATGCGCGCGGTCCCCGTCATCGGCATCACCGGACCACCGGGCGCCGGCAAGTCGACGACGGTAGGGGCTCTCGTCGGCGCGTACCGGGAACGCGGTTGCCGGGTGGCCGTCCTGGCCGTGGATCCGTCGTCACCGTTCAGCGGTGGTGCGCTGCTGGGTGATCGAATCCGAATGGCCGCGCATATCAACGATTCCGACGTACTGATCCGTTCGGTGGCAAGCCGCGGTCACATCGGGGGGCTGGCCGCCGCCGTCCCGGCAGCCATTCGGGTGCTGGGCGCGATCGGTTATGACGTCGTCTTGCTGGAAACGGTGGGGGTGGGGCAGTCCGAGATCGAGATTGCCGCGGTCGCCGACCCGACCATCGTCCTTCTCAACCCCGGGGCGGGCGACGCGGTCCAGGCCGCCAAGGCGGGTGTACTGGAAGTCGCCGACATCGTGGTGGTCAACAAAGCCGACCGCGACGGCGCCGAACAGACCGTACGCGACCTGCGTGCCGAAACCGACGCCCCGATCATCAGCCTGATCGCCGCCCGGGGCGAGGGCATCGCCGATTTGCTGGTCACCATCGACGATCATCACCGCACCGACAGCCGCACCCGCCGGTTGGCCCGCGCCCGGGCGCAGATCCTGTCGCTGGCGCAAACCCGCCTCCGGGCTCAGCCGGATGTCGACCGGCTGGCTCAGGCGGTGGTCGACGGCCATGAGGACCCGTATACGGCGGCCGAACGGCTGCTGTCGGCGACCGCTCAACGGCAGGACTGACAGGTCGCCGTGTCCCCCGATTGGGGGAACGGGCATTCATCACCTTTGCGGACCGATCGGCGGAGGTCTGTCCCGCCAAACCGCTCTAGGTTGAGTTCGTGTTCGATGCGGCGGTCACCTCAGCCAACGATCGGGTCCCCATCGCTCGTCGTCTGCCGGTCGGCGCCGTCACGCCCCCACGATGCGTCAGGAGACCCCGCACATGACCACACCTGAACTGTCGACCGCGCTGGTATCCGAAGAGCTGGAGCTGTACCGCCGGATGTGGGTACTGCGACTGGTTGACATGGCACTAGAAGAGTCGCGCATGGACGGTCTGCTCAACGGACCCATGGAGGCCGCATTCGGCCAAGAGGCCGTGGCTGTCGGCACCACGGCAGCGCTTCGGCCCGGCGACATCATCACCACGACCGTTCGCCATTTTCGGCACGCCCGGCAGGTCGGTCTCGCCCTTCCACTGGCTCCGGAGCTTGCCGAATTGACCGGTGCCGGCCATGGTGCCGAAGGCGACTGGGAAGGAAGCTCGTTCGTTGCCGATTGGAGGCAGTTGTTTTCTTCCCCCGGAACTCTGGGGCAATCAGCCTTGTTCGCACTCGGCGACGCATACTCGCAGCGGCTGGCCGGTGAAGGCAACATCACACTGTGTGTCATCGGGGGGCGCGACGCCAACTCCACCGAGTTCAATGCGGCCGCCTGCATAGCCGTGTCGTGGCGGCTTCCGGTGGTGTTCGTCTTCGAGAACATCCGTGACGCCCGCACGGCCCGCCCGGGCAGCTACGTGCCGGAGCCCCATGGGATGCCCGTGCTGACGGTTGACGGCAAGAACGTTGCGGCGGTTCGTGACTCGGTCGCCGAAGCGGTGCAACAAGCCGGCACCGCTGGAGGCCCCATCCTCGTGAACGCGGTTACCTACCGCACGAATCACCCCGCCGCCGGTGACCCATTGGTGTGCGCGAGGCGGCGGTTGGTCGGCGCCGGTGTCAGCAGCACTCACCTCTACGAGGTAGAGCGGCGGGCTCGCCACCTGGTGGCCGAGGCTGAGGCCGTCGCCAAGGCGATGGTGCGAGCAGAAGAGCCGATGTCGGTGCGGGAGCCGGAACGTTGGTCGGCTGCCAACTAATTGAGAAGGCCTTGCCGCATCGCCTCGGCGACGGCCGCCGCGCGATCACTGACACCGAGCTTTTCGTAGAGGCGTTGCACGTGCGTTTTCACAGTTGACGGCGCCACGTACAGTTCGCTTGCGATCGCGGGGATGCTTTGACCGCGAGCAATCCGATTGATTACCTCGCGCTCTCGTGCGCTCAGCACGGACGCCATGGGTTCTGCGCGGTGGCGAATCTCCGCGGCAAGGCCACCGGCCAGTGCGGGCGCCACCACGTCGCGGCCGGTCGCGCAATCGAGCACCGCCTGGACGATCTCGGTGCGGGACGAGTCCTTGAGCACGAAACCGGCGGCGCCTTGCTGCAGTGCCTGGTACACGATGGCCGGCTCGTCGTGCGCCGAAAGCAGCAACACGCGAGTCGGGAGTTCCTGACTGCGCACCGCGGCCGCCACTTGCGCACCGTCCATGGCGGGCATCCGATAGTCGAGCAAGGCGACATCGGGCCGGTGCGCCTTGATCAATTCGAGCGCCGCCGACCCGTCGTCCGCCTCACCGACGACGCTGACCGAACCGCTCAACGAAAGCGCACGCACCACCCCCTCGCGAAACAGCGGGTGATCGTCGCCGACAACCACCCGCACCTTTGCGGGTGTCGCGGGGCCGGCCATGGCGATGAGTGTAGCGGTTGCCGTTGGAAGCGCCGCCATTCGCGAGTCCGGACAGGTCGATGGGTATTTCTCGGTTTGCCTCAGGTGTGCCGGCGCGGATGAGTACGGTGATTTGGTGGCGGTGGCCAGCGACGCTGAATTGGATCGAGTGCGCAGGGCTCACCAGCTGCGTTTGTATCGAATTGCGTCGGTGCTTCGGATCGGTGTGGTGGGGCTCATGGTCGCCGCCATGGTCGTGGGCACCCCGCAGTCGGAATGGGCGCAGCAAACCGCCTTGGTCGTCGTTTATGCGTTCGTCGCACTCTGTGCTGTCGCGCTGGCTTTTTCGCCGTTCCGTCGATCAGTTGGGACGGGCCGCTGGCCCGGCATCGGCAGGTGGGAGCCGTTTGCTTTCACCGTCATTGACGTGGGGGCGTTGACGGGCGTTCAACTCCTGACGGCTGAGGGGATCTACCCGCTGCTGATCATGGTGTTGCTGCCGGTCCTGGTGGGCTTTGATGTGTCGTCGCGGCGGGTGGCGGTGGTGCTGGCCTTCATACTCGTCGGCTTCGTAGTCGCCGGGATTTACGACCGGGTGCTGATGCGTCCGGGGGAATGGCCGGACACCGTTTTCCTTTTCGGGCTCTATGCGTTCTTGTGCGCCACGGCATTCGTGGTTGTCCGTACCGAGGAGCGACATGTGCGGTCGGTCGCGGGCCTGGGCACTTTGCGCGAGGAATTGCTTGCTCAGACGATGACCGCATCCGACGTGGAGCAGCGCAGGATTTCAGAATCCATTCACGACGGACCGCTGCAAGACATTCTGGCGGTGCGCCACGAGCTCGTCGAGTTGGACACGGCGTTTCCCCATGATGAGCGCGTCGGTCGCGCGCTGGCCGGTCTGCAGACAGCCTCGGAGCAACTGCGGCAGGCGACTTTCGAGCTGCATCCGGCCGTGCTCGAGCGGGTCGGGTTAGGAGCCGCGGTACAGCAGTTGGTCACGTTCACCGCGCAGCGTTCGGGCATCGAGATCTCCACCGACATCGATTACCCAACCCGCAGTGCGATCGACCCCATCATGTTCGGGGCGGCGCGTGAGTTGCTGTCCAACATCGCACAACATTCGCGGGCCCGCAGTGCATCGGTCACGCTCGGCGTCACCGACGAGAGTTGCGTTCTGCACGTGATCGACGACGGCGTGGGATTCAGCGCCGACACTGTAGTTCGCCGCCTGGGTGAGGGGCACATCGGCTTGGCCGCGCACCGGGCTCGGGTGGACGCCGCCCGGGGAACATTCGTCTTCCTGGACGCTCCCGTGGGCACTCACGTCTGCGTGCAGCTACCCCTCGACAGATAGAAGCCGGACTGCTGGGTACGCACTTGAGTAGCGCGACAAGCCAATCAGTCGGCGGCGAGTGTGGGGCCTATGGACGAATTCCCGGCCGCGGGTCTGAGTACTTGGGCCCCACGCTCGGCGCCATAGGGTTGTGTGCATACCTCATCGCCCCGCCACCCGCCAGGCCTGCTATTCCCTAGCGGCTACTGTAGGTCGACAGACTTTCCGGTGGCGGCCGCATGGCCGGCGCGGTAGCCGAAAACCATTGCCGGGCCGATGGTTCCACCGGCGCCGCCGTAGGCTCGTCCGGTCGCACCGGCCATCGCGTTGCCCGCGGCGAACAGGCCCGGCATCGGTTCCCCGTCGACATGGAGGACGCGGCCGTCAGCGTCGGTACGCGGGCCGCCCTTGGTGCCCATCGCTCCAATGCACACCGGTACCGCGTAGTAGGGGGCGGTGTCGATCGGGCCCAGGGTTTTGCCGGCAAGTGTGGTCGCGCTGTCGTCGCCCCAGTAGCCGTCGTATGCGCTGGAGCCCCGCCCGAATTCGGGATCGGCGCCGTCGGCCACATGGCGGTTCCATTGCTCGATGGTCCGGGTCAGGCCTGCGGCGTCGATGCCGGTCTTGGCGGCCAACTCGGCGAGGTCCGCCGACTCGCAGAACCAGTCCGGAACCGGTTCTCCGGGAGCGATACCCAGGAATCCGTACCGCTGCAAATGTACCGAGTCGAACACCATCCATCCGCGATCGTTGACGTACCCGCCACGGGGATCAAGGTATTGGAACGCGCCGGCCATCGAGTTGTAGTCGGAGGCTTCGTTGACGAACCGTTGCCCGGCGGCGTTGACGATGATGCTGCGCGGACGGGTACGTTCCAGACGAACACTGCGGCTACGGGGCTTGCCCTCGATGGTGTCGCCGGGAATCTGCACGATCGGCACCCACCAGGCTTCGCCCATGTTGGCCAGATCTGCGCCATGTGCCATTGCCATGCGCAGGCCGTCGCCGGTGTTGTTCGGCGGGGAGACCGCACCGTGCATCGGGCCGCGCAGAAACGCTTGCGTCAGAGCCGGATCCCATTCGAAGCCGCCGGTGCCCAGGATGACTCCGTGGCGAGCGCGCACGTCGATGGTCCGTCCACCCAAGGCGACCCGGACCCCGGTGATCTCCCCGGCCTCGGCAACGAGCTGCTCGGCACGGGCGTGGGTGTGGATCGTCGCCCCCAGATCCAGCAATCCCTTGAGCAGCCCCGCTATCAGCGCGGCACCGGCGACACACAGGTTCCCGGGCTGACCGTCCGCCGCCGCGTGCAGGCGTGCCCGGGTCTCGGCGTCGAAACCGACATTGGAAAAGTCGGCGGGGAACGCCGTGATCCGAGTTCCCCACTCGCCCACTCGGTCGAGATCGTAGGGAGCCGGAATGAGCGACCGGCCGCCGGTCGGTCGTCCTCCCGGCAGCTCCGGGCGGTAGTCGGGAAAACCGGTCGCGATCTCAAAGCGTACGTCGCTGTGTGCCTCCACGAAGTCGAGCATCGCTGGCCCGGTACGTACGAACGTCTCGACCAGCGCGTCGTCCATGGCGCCATGTGACTGCGCGCGCAGGTATTGCAGCGCGTCTGCCACAGTCAATTCCCCATGGGGAGAACGGTTGTGGGCAGGGATCCAGACGACGCCGCCGGACACCGCGGTGGTCCCGCCGACGGTCGGGGCCTTCTCGAAGACCTCTACGGACGCGCCGGCGACTGCCGCCGTCAGCGCGGCTGTGAGCCCGGCGCCTCCGCTGCCCAGTACGACGACATCGACTTCGTGGTCCCATGACATGGATTGTCATCCCTTCAGCTCAGTAGCTCGGACAACTGCTTCGCGGCCGTGACAACAGCGTCTTTTCCGCGCATCACGACGTCTTCTCGATGAGAGATGAGGTTGATGCAGGTCGCCGGGGATGGCGCTGGGCGGCGGACAGCCACGGCCAGACCGTACGTGTTCGGTTCGATCTCCCCGTACGTCGTCACCCAGCCGCGCTCGCGAGTTCGGGTGACCAGATCCCGTTCGCCCGGGCGCGGGGGCATGCTCGCGAGCAGGGCGATCCCGGCGGCGCCGCGTTCGAGCGGGTATCGGCTGCCTTCGTGAAAGGAGAGTTGGTAGGCGACGTGACTGGGCACGATCACCGCGACTGCGACCTGCTGGTCGCCCTCGGCGATGAGCAACGACACGGTGGTACCGAGGTCGTCGGCCAGCGCGCGCAGCGTCGGCAGACTGAGTTGGCGCACGTTGCGGTCGAATGAGGCGCCCAGAACTGCGAGGCCGGCTGCCGGCCGGTAGCGCCCATCCTCTCCTTTGGCGACCAGCCGGAAATCGGCCAACGTCGTAAGCAGGCGATAGGCGATGGTGCGATGCACCCCGACTCGATCGGCCAGCTGTTGCGCGGTGAGTCCGCTCGGAGAATCCGCCACCATGTGCAGCGCGGTCAGGCCCCTGGCCAGCGTTTGCGAACCCGTCACGGCCTTGACAGACCCTCTCGCGAGAGCGAAGCTCTATATATAACGCACATAAGTGTGCGATATTAGCACACGATGTAAGTCAAAAACGAGAACAATATTTCCCGACTCGAAGGCCAGAGAGGAACCGTGGCGGAGTTCGAAAGCATCTGGAGCGATCTTCAGGGTGTGGCGTTTGAGCAGGGCTACCTCAGCGCGGGGGGAGTGCGGACCCGCTATCTACGTGCCGGTAATCCCGGCAAGCCGGTGCTCGTCTTTTTGCACGGGTCCGGCGGCCACGCCGAGGCCTACGTCCGCAATCTGGCGGCGCACGCGGACCATTTCTGGACCTGGTCGATCGACATGTTGGGCCACGGTTACACCGACAAGCCGGGCCACCCGCTGGAAATTCGCCACTACGTCGAGCATTTGATGGCCGTGCTACGCGCGATCGGAGTCGATCGCGCGTGTTTGAGCGGCGAGTCGCTCGGTGGCTGGGTGGCGACGCGCGCCGCGATCGACCATCCGGACGTGGTCGAGCGGCTGGTCCTCAATACGGCGGGTGGCTCGCAGGCCGATCCCGTTGTGATGCAGCGGATCATCACCTTGTCCATGGCGGCCGCCGAGAATCCGTCCTGGGAGACGGTCCAAGCGCGGATCAAATGGCTCATGGCCGACAAGTCCAAGGACTACGACGACCTGGTCGCCTGCCGGCAACGGGTTTATCGTCAGCCGGGGTTCGTCTCCGCCATGCGCGACATCATGGCGCTCCAAGATCCCGAGATCCGCGCCCGCAACATCATCGGGCCGGACGCGTACGGCTCAATCACCGCGCCGACGCTGGTGCTGTGGACCAGTGACGACCCGACCGCCAATGTGACCGAGGGCCGTCGCATCGCGTCCATGATTCCCAATGCGCGCTTCGAGCTGATGCCCGGATGCGGTCACTGGCCGCAGTACGAGGACGCCAAGACCTTCAACCGCCTGCACCTCGACTTCCTGCTGGGGCGCTGATGGTCGTCGCGGGGCAAGACGCACCAGAGGTAGACGCCGACGTTCTTGTGGTCGGTGCCGGGCCAGTTGGCTTGACCTTGGCCAATATCCTTGGCCTGCGGGGTATTCGCACGCTGGTGGTCGACGAACGGGACATGCTCATCGACTACCCGCGCGGGGTCGGGCTGGACGACGAGGGGTTGCGCACCTTCCAGGCGATCGGCCTGGTCGACCGCATTCTGCCGCACACCGTGCCAAACCAGATTCTGCGATTCGTCGACGCCAAGCGCCGGGTGCTCGCCGAAATGGCCCCACCCGATGCGCGTTTCGGCTGGCCGAAGCGCAATGGCTTCGTGCAACCGCTCGTCGACGCTGAATTGCTCGGTGGTCTGGACCGATTCGAGCACGTCGAAGTGAGGTGGCAACGCCCGATGACGGCGTGCGAGGAGCGCGATGATGCGGTCACCGTCGAACTCGGTGGCCCCCCCTTCGCAAAAGCCGACCGCGACGGCGGCGCATCCCGCGTGCGGGCGCGTTACGTCGTCGGCTGCGACGGTGGCCGCAGCACGACCCGCCGCATGATGGGCGTGTCCTTCGACGGGACAACCTCGTCGACGCGGTGGCTGGTGGTCGACATCGCCAACGACCCGCTGGGCCACCCGAACAGCGAGGTGGGTGCCGACCCTGAACGCCCGTACGCCTCGATCTCGATAGCACACGGAATTCGGCGTTTCGAGTTCATGATCCACGCACACGAGTCAGATGAACAGGCCGAGGATCCGGCGTTTCTGAGGCAGATGCTGGCACGGATGGTGCCGCATCCCGACCGGGTGGACGTCATCCGGCGCCGCGTTTACACCCATCACTCACGGATTGCCGGCGCGTTCCGCTCCGGCCGGCTGCTGTTGGCCGGTGACGCCGCGCACCTGATGCCGGTATGGCAGGGCCAGGGCTACAACAGCGGCATCCGGGATGCGTTCAACCTGGGATGGAAGCTCGCGGCGGTGGTGAGCGGTCTGGCCGATGACAAGTTGCTGGACACCTATGACATTGAGCGCCGCAAGCACGCGCGCGCGATGATCGACCTTTCCACGATGGTCGGTCGCGCCATCTCGCCGACCAACCGTCGAGTTGCCGGCATGCGAGACCTCCTGGTGCGGTCGGCGTCGGTCGTGCCAACGCTCAAGCGGTATGTGCTGGAGATGCGGTTCAAGCCGATGCCGCGCTACGAGCACGGGGCCGTCGTGCACTCGGCTCCCGGCCGTACCGATTCGCCGGTGGGCACCCTATTCATCCAGCCGCGGGTGGATACCCGAAGCGAGCAAGGTGTGCTGTTAGACGAGGTGCTCGGCGATTGGTTCGCCGTGCTGTGCTGGAACAACAACCCCCGCAAGATTCTCGGCGATGTGGCATTCGAGAAATGGAAGGCCTTGGGCGCCCGGTTTATCGCCCTTCGGCCATTGACTCAGCTGCACTGGACCGGACACGACGATCCCGATGTCGTCGTCGTGGGCGATCGCGCCGGTGCCGTCAAATCCTGGTTCGACACCCACTCCGAATCGGTGTTGTTCCTACGACCGGATCGATGCATCGCCGGTGCCTGCATCGCTCAACGCGCGCCCGAGCTGAGTGCCTCGCTACTCGACGCCCTCGCTCTCAAGCCGGGAGGAGGTGATCGCCAAAGTGACACTGGCTCTGTGCTGTATGTCGCACAGCCCGCTGCTGAATCTTCCGGGGCCGTCGCCGGACCTGCTTGACGATGTCGAAGGCGCGATCGCCGAGGCGCGCCGGTTCGTCGAAGACTACGATCCCGAACTGGTCGTCATCTTTTCTCCGGATCACTACAACGGGTTCTTCTACAAGGTGATGCCGCCATTCTGTATCGGAACGAGCGCCAACGGAGTCGGCGATTACGGCACCTATGCCGGACCGCTCGACGTTCCGGAAAAGCTTGCGACCGACTGTGCAAAGGCGGTACTCGATGCCGGGATCGACGTCGCGGTATCGGCCAGCATGGACGTGGACCACGGCACCGTGCAACCGCTGGAGAAGCTGTTCGGCGCCGCTACTTCGCGCCCCGTGATACCGATCTTCGTCAACGCGGTCGCCGTGCCACTTGGGCCATTGCACCGTTGCCGGGCACTCGGTACCGCTGTGGGCAACTACGTGGCGGGCCTGGACAAGCGGGTCCTGGTGTTGGGATCCGGTGGGCTGTCGCACAGTCCGCCGGTGCCGACATTGGATACCGCGCCTCCGCCGGTGCTGGAGCGAATCGTGCACGGGCGGCCGATGACGTCCGAGCAGCGGCAAGCCCGGCAGGCGGCCGTGATCGGCGCAGCGAAAGACTTCGCTGCCGGAGAGAGTGCACTGCAACCACTCAACCCCGTGTGGGACCATCGATTCCTGGAGATCATCGACGAGGGACGGCTCGGCGAGCTGACTCAATGGTCGAACTCGTTCGTAGCCCACGAGGGTGGCAGCTCGGCGCACGAGATCAGAACGTGGGTTGCGGCATTCGCGGCCCTGGAAGCCGCAGGGCCCTACCGGACGAAGATGCGCTACTACAAACCGGCTCCCGACCTGATCGCCGGCTTCGCCATCAGAACGGCGGTGCCGACATGACGGGTGCACCGGATGGGTTCGATGGCGTTGTCGACGTCCTCATCGTCGGGTCAGGCGGTGGTGGCATGACGGCCGCCCTGACCGCCCATGCTTCCGGGCTGGAAACGCTGGTAATCGAAAAATCGTCTTATTTCGGCGGTTCCACCGCACTTTCCGGTGGCGGCATCTGGGTACCCGGTGCGCCCGCTCAGCGCAGAGAAGGCTATGCCCCTTCACCCGAAGGAGTGATCGAATACCTGCGTCAGGTCTCCGGTGGCCTGGTCAGCGAAGCGCGGATACGGCAGTACGTGGAGTCCGCGCCGAAAATGCTCGAGTTTCTCGAACTGCTCTCCGGCTGGTGTGAGTTCGTCTGGAAGCCCGGCTATGCCGACTACTATCCGGAACTGCCCGGTGGCTCCGAACTCGGCAGCACCATCAATGTGCCGCCCATCGATCTGCGCAAGTTGGGCCCCGACGAGGAGAAATTGCTCAAACCGCTGGCACTTGCCCCCAAGGGAATCTGGCTGGGACCCAAAGAGCTTCGTACCTTTTATCGGGTACGGCAATCGTGGGCCGGCAAGGGTGTGCTGCTGAAGCTGATCGCACGAATGGTCCGGGCGAGGGTCTTCGGTGAGCGCATGGCAGCGATCGGGCAGTCGCTGGTCGCTCGGCTGAGGCTGGCGATGAGGGAACGCGGCATACCACTGTGGCTGGACTCGCCGATGGCGGAGTTGCTCACCAACACCGACGGATCGGTTACCGGCGTGGTGGTGGAAAGAGACGGTAAGCCGCAGCGAATCGGCGCGCGCCTCGGGGTCATCCTGGCCTCCGGGGGTTTCGACCACGACCTTGTTTGGCGCAAGGAGCTGCTACCCGTCTTGGACCGGGACTGGAGTTTCGGCAACCCCGCCGCGATGGGTGACGGCATCCGCGCGGGCCAGAAGGTTGGCGCCGCAACCGAGTTGCTCGACGAGGCGTGGTGGTTCCCGGCAATCCAATGGCCCGATGGCCGAATGCAATTCATGCTCAACGAACGGATGATGCCCGCACAGTTCATCGTCAACGGTGAGGGCAAGCGCTTCATCAACGAGGCGGCGCCGTACATGGACTTCGGTCACGCCATGATCGACGGCCAGAAATCCGGCGTCACCCATATCCCGTGTTGGCTCATCACCGACCACAGGTCGTTCAATCGCTACGTCGTCGGCGGCCACCTGCCGATCCCCAAAATCCCGGGAGCGCCGGTGCCGACCGGCCGTAAGGTGCCGCCGGCCTGGTTGGAATCGGGTGTGGTCAAGTCCGCGATGAACTGGGACGACATGGCGGCCAAGATCGGCGTTCCGGCACCTGCGCTGTCAGAGACCGCCGCCCGCTTCAACGAACTCGCGCACAAGGGGCACGACGACGATTTCAACCGGGGTGACAGCGTTTACGACAATTACTATGGCGACCCCACGCTGCCCAATCCCAACCTGTATCCGCTGGGCGACCCGCCGTACTATGCGTTCCGAGTTGTCCTGGGCGACCTTGGTACCTCAGGCGGGCTGCGTGTCGACGAATACGCCCGGGTGCTGCGGCCCGACGAGACCATCGTGCCAGGACTGTACGCGGTGGGGAATACTTCCGCGCCCGTCATGGGCCGCAGCTACGCCGGCGCCGGGGCGACCATCGGCCCGGCGATGACTTTCGGATTTGTCGCGGCGAAACATCTCGCCGCGCAAAAGGCCACCCCGACCCTCAATGCTCATAGGAGGTAGCAATGAAAATTTCACTGTTCTACGAGTTCCCGCTGCCGCGGCCGTGGGCTCCCGATGACGAGCGGAAACTGTTCCGAGACGGCATGGACGAGATCGAGGCCGCCGACAAGGCCGGATTTTCGACCTTGTGGCTCACCGAGCATCACTTCCTGGAGGAATACTGCCATTCCACCGCGCCGGAGATCATCTTGGCCGCGGCCAGCCAGCGGACCAAGAACATCCGGTTGGGATTCGGCATCATGCACCTGCCGCCCGCGGTCAACCACCCCGCCCGGGTGGCCGAACGTGTCGCCACCCTCGACCTGCTGTCCAATGGGCGTGTCGAGTTCGGCACCGGGGAAGGTTCCTCGATAAGTGAGCTCGGCGGATTCAACATTGATCCCGCCGACAAGCGCGCGCAGTGGGAGGAGGCGCTCGAGGTGGCGATCCGATGCATGATCGAGGAGCCGTTCACGGGCTTCCAGGGCGAGCAGATCCAGATGCCTCCCCGAAACGTCGTTCCCAAGCCGCTGCAAAAGCCGCATCCGCCGGTCTGGGTCGCGTGCACGCGGCCGGCCAGCGTGCAGATGGCAGCTGAAAAGTGCCTGGGTGCACTGAGTTTCGCCTATACCGGTCCCGGTCCGCTCACCGAGCGGGTCAATGGCTACTACAAGGAATTCGAAGAGAACGGTGTCCCGGTCACGCCGCAGATCAACCCAAACATCCTGGCCGTGGGTGGCGACCTGTCGATGATGGTTGCCAAAACCGACGAGCAGGCAATCCAGCGCCTCGGCAAGGGCGGCGGATTCTTCTCGTTCGGCATCATGCACTACTACGTGACGGGGACGCACACCCCCGGGCGGACCGGGGTGTGGAAGCGCTACGTGGAAGAGGTCGAGAAGGACCCGACGCTGGCCTACGGTCCGGGACGCGGCGCCATCGGATCCCCGGCCACCGTGCGCGAATTCCTGCGCGGCTATGAAGAGAGCGGAGTCGATGAGCTCATCCTGCTGCTCAATCCACGCAGCCACGAGGGCACCATGGAATCCATCGAACTGATGGGCAAAGAGGTGCTGCCCGAGTTCATTGAGCGGGACGCAAAGGCTGTGGCCGACAAAGCCAAGCGGCTCGAGCCCGTCATCGAGAAGGTCGAGGCCCGCCGTCCGGAGTCAACCGCGCCGCGATTCGACGAGAATTACTCCTATGGCGGTCTGCCCACCGGCCGCAACAAGTTCACCGCCACCGAGATACCCGAGGCCATGGCGGAGATGAACCAGGGTCGGGTCGAGGCGGCTCAGCGCATGAAGGAACAGCAGCAGTGACACCGGAAGACCGCCGAGTCTAGGACGAGCCTTGGGGCGATTCGACGAGCTGTGGCGCTACGACGGCCGCCGCGCGGTGGTGACCGGATGTGCGTCGGGGATCGGCGAGCACGTGGTACAACAGCTCATCGAGCTCGGGGCCGAGGTCATCGGGCTGGACAAACGGCGACCGGCCGTCCAGATCAATGAGTTTCATCAGGTTGATCTCGCGGACCCCGCGTCGATCGATGCGGCGGTGGCATCCATCGGCGGGCGGGTCGATGCGCTTTTCAATGTCGCCGGCGTGTCGTCCGGAGTTGGCGATCCGCAGCTCGTGGTCACCGTCAACTTCCTGGGACTGCGGCACGTCACCGAGGCGCTGCTTCCGAAGATGGGTGCGGGATCGTCGATCGTGAGCGTGTCGTCGCTCGCGGCGGCCGCATACCGCGAACACCTGCGCTCGGTAGCGCCACTGCTGAACACCGCGACGATGCAGGCGGGCATCGACTGGTGCCGGGCCCACCCCGAGGAGTTGGCCGGCGGCGGCTATCAATTTTCCAAGGAAGCGATCATCCTGTACACCATGCGAAGCGCCACGGTCCTCGGCTCCCGGGGTATCCGGATCAACTGCACCGGCCCCGGGGTTACCGAAACACCAATCCTCGAGCAGCTGCGGACAGCGTATGGCCAGGGGTTTCTCGACGACATCCCCAAGCCACTGGGGCGCGTCGCCGACCCAGCCGAACAGGCTTCCGTCCTCCTGTTTCTGAATAGCCCTGCGGCCAGCTATATTTCGGGTCAAGTCGTATGGGTTGACGGTGGAAACATCGGTGCGGCGATTGCCCGCGAACTCGAGGAGGGATGCGCTCCGTGGCCGGGCTGACCGACTTTCGCCGGCTCGCTCGCGACGTCTGCAACTGGGGACGCTGGGGAGCTGACGACGAGCTGGGCACGCTCAACTTCATCACCGCGGACAAAGTTTCCCGAGCCGCGAGCCTGGTCCGGCACGGGAAAGTTTTTCCGCTCGGCGTCGACTTCGGCTCGTCAGGCCCGCAGGGCGCCTTCGGGTTCCGGCACAATCCCATTCATGTCATGACCGTGGACGGCGGTGACGCGAGCACCCTCGCGCAGTACGGGCCGCAGTGGGAGCGAAACCCGACGGCGGCGCAGATGGGCGGCTACTTCGTCGACAATCCATTCCGCTTCAACGACGACATGATCATCATGCCGTTGCAGGCGGCCACCCAGTGGGATGCGCTGTCCCATGTCTACTACGACGATCAGCTGTACAACGGCTTCGCGGCGGATTCGGTGACAAGCCTGGGGGCCTTTCACTGCGGGATCGAAAAGGTTGATGTCAAGGGCATTACCTCACGCGGTGTCTTGTTGGATGTCGTTCGCCATCGTGGTGCGGAGGTATTCCTCGAGCACGGGAATCCGATCACTCCCGAGGAATTGGATGACGTTGTTCGCGCGCAGGGGGTGACGATCGAGCGAGGCGACATCGTGTTGATCCGAACCGGTTGGTGGGCACAGTTTCTGCTGACCGGCAACAAGACCGAGCTCTACTCCGGGCTGGACTGGCGATGCGCCTCGTGGCTGCATGATCACGAGGTCGCGGCGGTGGCCTCGGACAACCTGCAGGTCGAGGACCCGGTATCCGGGGTCGACGGGGTATTTTTGCCCCTTCACCTGCTTTGCCTGCGCGACATGGGGCTCATTTTCGGCGAGTACTGGGACCTGACCGCGCTGGCAGCCGATTGTGCCGCGGACGGCGTTTACGAGTTTCAGCTCATCGCGCCGCCGCTGAGATTTGTTGGGGCAGTGGGTTCGCCGGTGAACCCGATCGCAATCAAGTAGAGAAGGCGGGCGATGGAGAGTCATCGCAACACCAAGGTGGTCGACGGCCTGGTCACCAGCTATCTGGAGGCGGGCGCAGGCGACCCGGTGGTGCTGCTGCACGGAGGCGAGTTCGGCGCCAGCGCCGAGCTTGGCTGGGAACGCAACATCGCTGCGCTCGCCACCGACTACCGCGTGCTCGCGCCGGATCAGCTGGGTTTCGGGCAATCGGCGAAGGTCATCGACTTCGTCGACGGGCGCGGGATGCGGATCCGCCATGTGGCGCGCTTGTGTGAGGCGCTCGGCATTGATTCCGCGCACTTCGTCGGCAACTCGATGGGAGCCATCAACCTGCTCACCGATGCCACCTCGGATGCGCCGCTGCTGGCAATCCGCAGCCTCGTGTTGATCTGCGGGGGCGGGGAGATCCAGCAGAACCGGCATTTCGAGGCGCTCCAGCAGTACGACGCGACGCTGCCGGCAATGCGTCACATCGTCGAGGCGCTGTTCCATCACCCCGGTTACCCGGCCGATGAGGACTATGTGCGGCGCCGCTACGAGTCGAGCATCGCGCCCGGCGCATGGGAGGCCGTCGCCGCGGCCCGGTTTCGCCGCCCGGGCGCCGCGCCGTCTGCGACCCCGAAAAGTACACGACCGTACGAACGCATCGACGTGCCCACCCTGGTCGTCGAAGGGGGAGACGACAAGCTCTTGCCCCCGGGCTGGGCCGCCCAGATCGCCAAGCAAATCGACGGCGCCCGCTCGACCGTGGTCGAGGAGGCCGGACATTGCCCGCAGATTGAGCAAGCGGCAACGGTCAACCGGCTGCTGCTGGACTTTCTCGGGACGGTAGGCAATCAGAAAACGTAGTCCAGGAGGGTCTGCATCCCGGCGTATTGGTGGTAGGTGTTGTGGCAATGCAGAGGCCAGGTGCCGGGGTTGTCCGCGACAAGCACGGCAGTCAGCTTCCGGTTCGGGAGCACGATGACGGTGTCTTTGCGGGCGCCGGGGCCGCCGTCGGCATTGACCACCTGGAACGTATGACCGTGCAGGTGAATTGGGTGATACATCAGCGTGGTGTTGTCGAACGAAATGGTCGGCCGTTGGCCCTGCCGTACCTGCAGCGGATGGGTCTTGCTGTAGGGCTCGCCGTTGATCACCCAGTTGTATTGCGCCACGTTGCCGCCCAGGACCACTGGGAGGTTGAGCCCGGGCTCGGGCGAGCCTAAGTTGGCGGGCGTTGTGGCGGTGAATATTTCGACGGTGCCGACCCTCTTGGTGAGCTCATCAGGTTGAAATTGCGGGTCGGGAGGACTGCCGGACCCGGTGGTGAGCAATGCGCGCGCCAGGGCGTTTTTCCCTTCCGCGAGCGCGACCAACGGGAAGACGCCGTCGGCTGCGGTCACCGTGACGTCGTAGCGTTCGGCCATGCCGATGAGCAGGGCATCGACCTGCCTGGGGATTACGGGGTAACCATCGGTGTGGGTGACCGTCATCGGATGGCCGGCCAGGGCTACGCGGAATGCGGTGTCGGAGCCGGCGTTGATGAATCGGATCCTGATCCGTTGTCCCGGTTTCGCGGTGAAGGACGTGGGTGCTGTCGGAATACGACCGTTGATGAGGTAGTACGGGTAGGCGATGTCGCCGGCGTCGCCGCCCAGCAGATCGCTTCTGCCTACGCCGCCCCCCGACGTCTCGGCCGGAGATGTTGTCGGGCTGGTCGAGGTTGTCTGGGTGGTCGAGGTTGTCCCGGTGGTTGTTGTCGGGGTGGTGGAGGTGGTCGACGTTGTCGTGGTCGTCGACGTTGTGGTCTCGGGTGTGCTAGCGGGCTTGTTCGGGTTGGTTAGTTCGCTGTACAGCTGTTTTGGGCTTTTCCCGACCCCATCGGTCCAGTCATCAAGTACGACAATCCATTCGGCGTCGTAGTTCGCTTCGTTCGGGTTGTCGACGATGACCGGTAGATACAGTCCGGTGTCGTCGTCGAGGCCGACATGCGGATGACCCCAGTAAGTGCCCGGATCCGGCACCGAGAACCGGTACGTGAAGTCCTGGCCGGCGTCGACGTTCGGAGTGGCAGGTTCGTCGCCGTCCATGTCATTGCGCAGCCGGATGCCGTGCCAGTGCACTGACGTCGGATGGTCGAGCCGGTTTGCGAGGGTGACGACAAGCTCGTCGCCGACCCTGGCCCGAATCAGCGGACCCGGAATGGCATCGCCGTAGGCCAGCGTACTGACGACCGGCCCGCCCAAATCGACCTGAACCTGCTGGGCGGTCAAGTTCGCGGTCACGGTACGCCCACTGTGCGGCCTGGCCGCCTCGGCGGCATCGATGGCGGCGGCCATTCGGGCACTGGCCGATGGCTGTGGCTTGGTTTGGCTGCACGCCGCCAGCGCCACTCCGCCGGCGATACCGGCGACCATGAACCCGCGCCGGCTGAGCCGCGCCGTTTCGAAGGGGACACCGCTTGTGGGTTGCACAGGCATCGATTGGTCCCTCGCCTTCTCCTCGAGCCGTCCCCTCTGTCTTATACCGTGCCCGGGCGTAAAGCGAAGCCTCCGCGGGTCTAGTGGCCGCGCGGACTCGAATCCGATCCCCGCCGTTTCCGGTTATCACCGTGCCTTTGTCGATCGTGCCGCCGCGGTCTTCTACGGTGAGTCACCGGCTAAGCCGGGCCGCCATCCAGTCGCCGAACCGGGTGGGGAAGATGGTCGCGTTCTCACCGTCCAGGGGAACAATGGTGTGCTCGTCGAGCTGGGTACCGAAGTAGCGGGCCGTGGGGTCGCCCACCACCTGGCGCGCATCGCCGGACGCGGCCAGTGCGATCCGGATGAACTCGTCCATCCCGCGCCGTTCGGGGCCGGCGATATTGGTGATGGCATTGGTCGGGTCGCCGATTGTTGCGTGGGTGACGCCCGTGGCGACGTCCTCGGCGGCGATAGGTTGGAACGCCCCAGTCGGCAGGCGGACCGTGTTGCCGTCGCTTGCCGAATCGGCGATGGCGTTGACGAATTCGAAGAACTGGGTTGCCCGTACGATGGAATACGGCGGTCCCGATCCCTCGATCGCCTTCTCCTGGGCAACTTTGGCCCGCATGTAGCCACTGTCTGGAGCGCGGTCGGCACCCACGATCGAGAGCGCGACGTGGTGCTGCACACCGGCCGCCCGCTCCGCGGCGAGAAGGTTTCTGGTTGACGTGGTGAAGAAGTGCATCACGGGGTCGTCATCAAAAGAGGGCGAGTTCGACACGTCGACCACCGTGTGCACACCTGCTACGGCGTCGGCGAGACCTTCACCGGTGACGCTGTCGACACCCGAGCGCGGCGAGGCCGAAACCGCCTCGTGGCCCAGCTCGGTCAGCTTCGCGATGACCTGCGATCCAATGAGTCCGGTGCCGCCGACAACCAAGACCTTCATGTTCGATCCTCTCCGGATTGGCGCCGAGCGTAGGCCTTAAGTACGAAAACTGGCGGGCGGCCATAGGCCCCACGCTCATCGACTCGGACGCATTCATGCACGCTCCGGGGCATCGAGCGTTTTGCTGCTGGACACAATTGATTGTGTATGCCGCCGTAGCCGCAGAGCAATCAAATCCCGCATCCTTAAATCAACTGCTTGACTTAACCCGGTCGGCGCCGATTAACTCGTCGTG
>CAYNLB010000023.1:0-15983 GCA_964397935.1 uncultured Mycobacterium sp. | reverse complement strand
CATCCTTAAATCAACTGCTTGACTTAACCCGGTCGGCGCCGATTAACTCGTCGTGTGGTCAACGAACTGGCTGGCAAGGTTGCCATCGTCACGGGCGGTGCGTCCGGCATCGGTCGCGGCACGGCGGAGAGGTTTGTGGCCGAGGGCGCACGGGTCGTCATCGGCGACGTCGAAACCGACAGTGGCCAGGCGCTGGCAGCCGCGCTGGGAACCGACGTCCTCTTCCGGCGAACGGACGTCTCCGATCCCGAACAGGTCGGGGCGCTGGTGGCCGCGGCCGTGGAGAAATTCGGCGGTCTGGACATCATGGTGAACAACGCCGGAGTCTCGGGCACCATGCATCCCCGGTTCCTGGACGACGACCTGGCCGATTTCCACCGTGTCATGGCGGTCAACGTCCTGGGCGTGATGGCAGGTACCCGGGACGCCGCTCGGCACATGGCGGCCAACGGCGGGGGATCCATCATCAACATGACCTCGATCGGTGGCATCCAGGCCGGCGGCGGGGTGATGACGTACCGCGCGTCCAAAGCGGCGGTCATCCAGTTCACCCAGTCCGCGGCAATCGATCTGGCGCACTACGAGATACGGGTCAACGCCATCGCGCCGGGGAACATCCCCACGCCCTTCGTGGCGTCCTCGGCGGCAAACATGGATCGAGAGCAGATCGAGCGGTACGAGGCGAAGATCCGGGAGACGATGCGTGCCGACCGACCGCTGAAGCGGGAAGGCACCGCCGAGGATGTCGCTGAGGCGGCACTGTATTTCGCCGGCGACCGGTCGCGTTACGTCACCGGTACGGTATTGCCGGTGGACGGCGGCGCGTCCGCCGGTAAGGCGATTCGCCGACGGAGCGAATCACGCGCCAGCGAGTGATACCGCTCGGTTCAGTCTTCAGCGCCCGCCGGATGTCCGGCGTGGGTTTCCAGCCGCAGCTTGGCCAGTGCCTCGGCGCGCTGAAAGTCCAGCGCGCCAGTGCTTTCCATGACCACGCTGTGGGAGTGGGCCAACACGCCCAGCACCGCCTCGCTGGGTAGATCGGGAAACCGGCGCCCCAGCCCCGTGGCTGCCTCCCTCAACTCGGCCAGCCGCGCGGAGCGTGTTCAGCGGCAACTGACCTCAACGGGATTTCCAATTGCTTCTCCGGAAGCGGCACGGTGGATGACAATGATCCGTGATGTTTGCTGTCCGAACGATCGGACCCTGGGAATGACGGACGGAAGCGCAATGACGGGAACTGTGGAAGCGGATCTGCGGCAATCGCGCGAGGCCACCGTCCTCGCTCACATGGAAGCGGAGAAGCGGCGGGACGTCGGCGCGACGCTCGCGACCTTCAAACCCGGCTCGGCGCGTCTGGAGTTGCCCGGCGAAGAGATCGTCGATGGCCCCGACAACGTGGCCGACACCTACCGCGACCTCTTCACTGGATTTCCTGACCTGGGTTTTCCCGACCTGCAGCCGGGCTCGCTATGCCACCATGGCGACACGGTGATCGCCGAATCTCGACTGCAGGGCACCCACTTGGGGCCTTTCCGTGGCCTTCCACCCACCGGTCGCCGGATGGACGTGCCACTGGTGGCGATCTTCGAGTTCGACGGCCCCGATCTGCTGTGCGAACGCGCATACTTCGACCGCCTCACGATGTTCATCCAGCTCGGTGTCGCGCGGGACCCGGATACCGGAGCCGGCAAGCTCGCCACTTTCCTCAACCATCCGGTGACGCTCGTTCGCGCGGTGTTGCGGGCGCGCAGACTCGCTCGCCGGTAGGCCGTCTGGCGGCTCGCAACAGGGCATGAAAATTTAAATCAATCGCTTGACTTAATCCCCGGCACGGGGTTGACTGGCGCAATGACCGCAGCCGGCCGGGCCGTTCGCACCGAGCGGGCCAGCTCCACCCAGGAGGCGATCCTGGTCGCAGCCGAGCGGCTGTACGCCGAGCACGGCATGTTCGCGGTGTCGAATCGGCAGGTCAGCGAGGCCGCCGGGCAGGGCAACAACGCCGCGGTGGGCTACCACTTCGGCACCAAGGCCGATCTGGTGCGGGCGATCGAGCAGAAGCACCGGGGGCCGGTCGAACAGTTGCGTGAACAGATGGTGGCCGAGCTGCTGGGATCGGGCGGTTCGGCGGAATTGCGGAACTGGGTGGCTTGCCTGGTGCGCCCACTCACCGATCATCTGGCGGACCTCGGCAATCCCACCTGGTACGCGCGGTTCGCGGCGCAGGCGATGACCGACCCGGCCTACTACAACATCATCGTCAAGGGAGCACTCAGCTCGCCATCGCTGGTGCAGGTCGTCGAGGGCATCAATCGCTGCCTGCCCGACCTCCCGTCCGAAGTGCACTTCGAACGCAACATCATGGCCCGCAATCTGCTGATGCATACCTGTGCCGATCGCGAACGCGCGCTCGCCGCGGGTGCGGCGCCGCCCCAACGCTCATGGCGGGCTGCCGCATTCGGCCTCATCGATGCGATCGTCGGCCTGTGGTTGGCGCCCGTGACGCCGTACGAGTGAAGGCATGCACATGAAAGTGACTGTTGACCAGAATATTTGCGCGTCGTCGGGAAACTGCGTGATGAACGCGCCCGAGGTGTTCGACCAGCGCGACGACGACGGCGTCGTCGTATTGCTCAATCCGAACCCCTCGGCCGAGCAGGCCGAGGGCGCACGCCGGGCAGCCGCCGCGTGCCCCGCACTGGCCATCCACATCGAGGAGTGAAATGTCGGACACACTGACGACCACCGGGAATTCTGGGACCGAGGCAGCCCCGGAGATCCCGGACTACCCGATGGCGCGGGAGCCGCGCTGCCCGTTCGCCCCGCCTCCGGATGTCATGGCGCTGGCTGACGCCAGACCGCTGTCCAGGGTCCGGATCTGGGACGGCAGCACCCCGTGGCTCATCACCGGATATGAGCAAGTGCGGGAAATGTTTTCGGATTCGCGGGTCAGTGTCGACGACCGGGTGCCCGGATTCCCGCACTGGAACGCGGGCATGTTGTCGACGGTGCACAAGCGTCCGCGATCGGTCTTCACCGCCGACGGCGAAGAACACACCCGATTCCGGCGGATGTTGTCAAAGCCCTTCACATTCAAGCGAGTCGAAGGTTTGCGCCCGACCATCCAGCAGATCACCGACGACCACATCGATGCCATGCTCGCCGGACCGCAGCCCGCCGATCTCGTCGCCGCGTTGGCCCTGCCGGTGCCGTCGCTGGTGATCAGCCAGCTGCTGGGGGTGCCCTACGAGGACGCCGAGATGTTCCAGCACCACGCCAATGTCGGGCTCGCACGCTATGCCACCGGCGAAGACACCGTCAAAGGCGCGATGAGCCTGAACAAATACCTTGCCGAGCTGGTCGAAACCAAGATGGAGAACCCCGCCGAGGACGCGGTATCCGATCTGGCCGAACGGGTCAAGGCCGGTGAGCTCAGCGTGAAAGAGGCCGCCCAATTGGGCACCGGATTGCTGATCGCCGGACACGAGACCACCTCGAACATGATCGGGCTCGGCGTCCTTGCCTTACTGGAAAATCCCGACCAGTTGGCCATCCTCCGCGATGCGGAAGACCCCAAGATCATCGCCAACGCGGTCGAGGAATTGCTGCGCTACCTGAGCATCATCCAAAACGGCCAGCGCCGCGTCGCCCTCGAAGACATCCCGATCGCCGGAGAGGTCATCCGCGCCGGCGAAGGCATCATCATCGACTTGGCGCCGGCCAACTGGGATCCGCACGCCTTCACCGAGCCGGATCGGCTGTACCTGCACCGCTCGGGGGCGGACCGCAACGTCGCCTTCGGTTACGGCAGACACCAATGCGTGGGACAGCAGCTTGCCCGCGCCGAGCTGCAAATCGTCTATCACACACTGTTCCGCCGCGTCCCCACGCTGAAGTTGGCGATCCCGTTCGAGGAGGTGCCGTTCAAAGACGACCGCCTCGCCTACGGCGTCTACGAACTGCCGGTCACCTGGTAAGCCCATTTACTCAGTCCACCTGAGAATGCCAATCCGAACAGAAGGTCAATGATGACGACTCAGACAGGCACCGTTTCGCTCTACCCGCCCGAAGGCTTTGGCGCACCGAAAGATCGCCGTGGGCACGCCAGCGGGGTCAATGTGGGCCTGCCGGAAGGCACCGTGGTGTTCTCCGCAGACAATCACATCTCCCTGGCATCCGATATCTTCTACGAACGTTTCCCGGATGACCTCAAGGACAAGGCACCGCGAATCTGGTACGAGGACGGCGCGTATCAGGTCGGGCGCAAGGGGCAGTCCTTCCTGCCCGGCGACTTCAGCGCGGTACTGATGCAGTACGACGATCTGCCCGGGGCGGCGAGCACGAACATCGAGGCGCGAATCCAGGAACTGCACGACGACGGCGTCGACAAGGAGCTGGCCTTCCCCAATGCCGTGCTGGCGCTGTTCCACTACCCGGACAAGAAACTGCGCGAGCTCGCCTTCCGGATCTACAACGAGTACATCGCGGAGCTGCAGGAACGCTCCGGCGGCCACTTCTATGCTGCCGGGCTGATCAACTGGTGGGATCCCCAAGGTACCCGCCGTACCCTGGACGAGCTGAAATCGTTGGGTCTCAAGACGTTTCTGATGCCCTTGAACCCGGGCAAAGACGACGACGGCAACCCGATCGATTATTCAAGCACGTCGATGAGCGGCGTCTGGGACGAGATCGAGGCATCCGGACTTCCGGTCACACACCACATCGGAGAAACGCCGCCGAAGAGCCCGTGCGAGTTCAACAGCGTCGTCGTCGGGATGATGATCAACATCGACGGGTTCCGGGAGACCTTCTCCAAGTACATCTTCGGCGGCATCCTCGATCAGCACCCGGGCCTGCGGATAGGCTGGTTCGAGGGCGGCATCGCGTGGGTTCCGTGGGCGCTGCAAGACGCCGAACACCTGGTGGCGTCCTATCAGCACATGTTCAACCGGCCGCTGCAGCACGATGTACGCCACTACTGGGACAACCACATGAGCGCATCGTTCATGGTCGACCCGCTCGGTCTGCAGTTGATCGACAAAATCGGCGTGGACAAGGTCATGTGGTCAAGTGACTACCCGCACAACGAAAGCACCTACGGCTATTCGGAGAAATCGCTTGCTGCGGTGGTCGACGCCGTCGGTCCGGCGGACGCGGCACGCATCGTCAGCGGCAACATCACCAAGTTTCTGGGGCTTCAGTGACAACCGCCGCCCGGGCGGGCATCGGGCTGGCCATCCCCGAAACACCCGACCTGACCCGGATGCGCCGCGAGACCGGGGCCCGTCTGCGGTCGGCGATGGCCGAACGCGGTGTCGACGCATTGGTATTGCTGGGCAACAGCGCGGTGGTCTATGCCACCGGGGCCAGCTGGCCGCTGGGTGACGCGGGGTTGTCCTACGTGGAGCGACCGGTCGCGGTGGTGCTCGCCCACGATGAGTGGCCACACCTGTTCCTGCCGTTTCGAGAGGGCGCCGCACACGAGTCGGAGTTGCCGGACGATCACCTGCATGGACCCGTCTATCTCGAATTCGACGAAGGAGTAAGCAATTTCGCGCGGCAGCTGGCCGATCTGATACCGGCCGGATCTGTGATAGCGGTCGACGAGTTCACCGGTGCGATGTCTCGTGCGGGGAAGTCGTTGTTCCCCAAGGGTGCTCCCGTCGATGCCGCAGCAATCGTCGGCGCCGCCAAGGTCGTCAAAACCCCGGACGAATTGGCCTGTATCCGCACCGCCGTGCGGATCACCGACGAGGCCATGGTCGAAGTCGACAAGCGTCTGGCGCCTGGAATCCGGCAAATCGACCTGTCGGCAAGCTTCTTGCGGCGGGCCTTCGAATTGGGCGCCACGGCCAGCATGCTGGAACCGATCTGGCAGGTCATGCCGCCCACCAGGGCGGAGGGAGTGTGGACGACGCACGGCGACCTGGCCCTGCCGCTGCTGACCACAGAGCGTGAACTCGCCGAAGGCGACGTGCTGTGGACCGACGTCAGTATCACCTACCACGGCTACTGCTCGGACTTCGGGCGCACCTGGCTCGTCGGCCGCGATCCGACGCCGCGTCAGCAAGCGCAGTTCGACAGGTGGCAGCAGATCATGACCGCCGTCGAGGGCGTGGCCCGTGCCGGGGCCACCGCCGGCGATCTCGGCAGGGCCGCCACGGCGGCCAACGGGGGCAGCAGGCCCTGGCTGCCGCACTTCTACCTCGGCCACGGGATCGGTGTCAACGCGGCCGAAATGCCCATGATCGGAACCGATCTGGGGCAAGAATTCGACGACAACTTCGTCCTGCAGGCGGGCATGGTGCTGGTGCTCGAGCCGGTGGTGTGGGAGGACGGCACCGGCGGTTACCGCAGCGAAGAGGTGTTGGTGATAACCGAGGAAGGTTCGACCCGATTGACCGACTACCCCTATTCCCCCTATGGCAACTGAAGTCCTGCCCGACGATCGGGCACTGCGCACGGGTCGTCGCCAGCGGGTGCTGGACCAGATGGCGGCACACGACCTCGATGTCCTGGTCCTCGGCCGTCAGGCCAACATCCGCTATGTCACCGGCACCCCGCAGCTGTGGGTAGCCGGGACCCGGCCGTTCGGCCCGTCCTGCGTGCTGGTGCGCGAGACCGGCGCAATTCACCTGCTGAGCACCTGGGACGAAGGTGTCCCCGACGATATCCCCCGTGAGAACCTCTACGGCATCGCGTGGAACCCGGTCAACACGATGGCGGTGTTGCAACGCATCGACGGTGCGGCGACCGCCCGCCGGGTCGGAACCGACGCTCTGTCACCCGCTTTCGCGCAACTGCTGCCGACGGCTTTTCCCAGCGCCGATCTGGTCGACGGCGAACTCGCCATGCGCGGCGCCCGGCGCATCAAGACCGCTGAGGAGGTCGTTGCGCTCCGCGAAGCGATCGCGGTCGCCGAGTCGGGACTGGCTGCCGCGGTAGCCGAATTGCACCCGGGCGTACGTGAACAAACGCTGGCCGGCATCATGCTCGAAGCGATGGCGGCCGGCGGGGTGAGCACCCCGTCGAACCAGGAATTCGCCTGGGTGACGTCGCCGGACCACCCGTGGCGCCGGGTGAACGGTGCCGGCCGCGACGGTCGTGTTCAGGACGGTGACCTGGTGGCGTTCTCGGCCGGAGTGCTCGCCGGTGGCTACATGGGTGAGGTGGGGCGGACCTGGCCCGCGGGACGGGCCACCGATGCCAAACCTTTGTACCGGCGCTGGGATAGCCTGTGGGCTCAGCTATTAGCCGCATGCCAACCGGGCGCAGGTGCCGGCGAATTGCTCGGCGCCTACCAGGCCGCCGGTGAGCCCGCGCCACCGATGCCGGTCGCCCGTGGGCTTGGAATGGGCTTTGACCCGCCGGTCATCTCCAAGCACCTACCGCAGACCGCGGCCGACGAACAATTGGAGCCGGGAATGGTGCTGGCCGTGACGGGCTACGTCTGGGAACGGGGAGTCGGAGCGGTCTTCGGACGGGAAGCGGTGCTGATCACCGATGAGGGCCACGAGGTGCTGACCTCGAGCCCCACCTGGCATGGATAACCATGCCTGACAAGCCCGGTGCATCGGCGAAGAAGATCATCCGGTACCACAAGGACGCCAAGACCCGCATCGCCACGATCACCTTCGACCGGCCGGACTACCTCAACGCGCCCACCATCGCGGCCCGGCTGCGCTACGCCGACCTCTTGCATCGCGCCTCCATCGATGACGACGTCAAGGTGTTGGTGGTCCGCGGGGCGGGTGCGGATCTGGGCTCGGGTGCCGATCTCCCCGAGGCCATGGCGGTTCAGCAGTCGCAGGATCCAGGTCCGCGGCTCGCCGAATACCGAGTCGGCGCCGACGAAGTCAGATACCCGCCGCAAGGTTCATTCCGGCGCGGTGCCACCCTCGGCCAGTGGTACGCCAACCCCAACTCCGGGATCCGCGGCCTGCAAGACTTCAAGAAGATCAGCATCCTCGAAGCGAAGGGCTACTGCTACGGCTGGCACTTCTATCAGGCAGCCGACGCCGACCTGGTGATCGCCAGCGACGACACGCTGTTCGGGCACCCGTCGTTCCGGTACTACGGGTGGGGGCCGCGGATGTGGTGGTGGGCGCAGACCATGGGCATCCGGAAGTTCCAGGAAATGGTCTTCACCGGAAGGGCGTTCACCGCCGACGAGATGTACGACTGCAACTTCCTCAACAGCGTGGTCCCCAGGGACCAACTCGAAGCCGAGGTGGAGAAATACGCGCTGGCCTGTGCGCGCAATCGTCCCACCGACACGGTCTTCATGCAGAAGGTCTTCTTCGAGATCATGAAACAGTTCCAGGGCGAGTACATGGGGAGCATGCTCAGCGGGATCTTCGAGTCGATGGGCGGCCTCGTCCGGCCGGATGTCGACGGCGAGTTCATGTTGAGCGACGCCATCGAGCGAGGCCTGGGCGGTGCGGTCAACGACAACGACGCCAAATTCCCCCCGGACTGGCGCCTGAGCAAGTCGGCGCGCACCAAGAAAAAGTCCGACCGGAAGCGAAAGCACCAGTGACGGAAGCAAAAGCCGAACCGCCGCTATCCGGTTACACGGTGGTTGATCTATCCACCGGAATAGCCGGTGCTTACTGCACCAAGCTGCTTGCCGACGGGGGCGCTCATGTCATCAAAGTCGAACCGCCCGAAGGCGATCCCCTGCGCGGCTGGTCGGCCTCGGGCGCCGTCATACAACCCGGCAGTGACGGGGCGTTGTTCAGCTATCTGGCCGGGTCAAAGCACAGCGTGGTTGCCGATCCGGCCAGTGACGACGGTATCGAACTGGCCAACCGGCTGCTCGCGGCGGCGGACGCGGTGGTGTGGTCCTCCGGTTCCGGACTGGCTGAACGTCAGAGCTTTTCGCCGGCAGCGATGCACCGCCGCCATCCGCACCTCACCGTCATGTCCATCACACCATTCGGGCTGGAGGGCCCCTGGCGTGATCGGGCGGCCACCGAATTCACACTGCAGGCATGGTCGGGCGGCATCATCGGGCTCGGACGTGGCGAGCCCGACCGTGCGCCGGTGTTCGTCGGCGGACAAGTCGGGGAGTATTTGGCCGGGGTGTATGCCAGTGCCGCCATGTTGGCGGCAAGATACGGCCGCAGTGGCGACGTCCCGGGCCAGCTGCTGGACCTGTCGATGCTGGAAACGCAGATCTCCTCGCTGACCTACTATCCCGTCACCTATTTCGAAATGCTCGACCGGCCATGGCGAGACGCGCGGCGCGTCACCGTACCGGGCGTGGCGCGCGCCAAGGATGGACTGGTCGACGTCGGCTGTGGGACCGCACAGCAGTGGTTCGATCTGTGTGCGATGGTCGGCCACCCGGAGTGGATCGATGAACAATCGCCGCTGACGATCACCCAGCAGGCCAACCTCCATGCCGATGAGATCTACGCGTGGTTCGAGAGCAACACAGTCGACGAGATCCTGGAACTGGCAACGGCCTTCCGGATCCCCAATGCGCCGGTTGCCAACGGGGCCAACATCGCATCGCTGGATCACTTCCGGGAGCGCGGTTCGTTCGTATGGAACCCACGCGACCGATTCCAGCGGCCGGGTCCGCCATACCGAATGCGGCCCGCGCAGCTCCGGGAGCCGCAACCGGCACCGCGGCTGGGTGAGCACACCGCACGCTACCGGGCTGCCGACCTGACTCCACGTCGCGCGCCTGCCGGGTCGGCAAACCGACTCCCCTTGAGTGGGTTACGAGTGCTGGACATGACAACGTTCTGGGCGGGCCCTTGCTGCACCCACTTTTTGGCCATGCTCGGTGCCGAGGTGATCCACGTGGAATCCACCCGCCGTCCCGACGGCACTCGACTGATCGCCGGCTTGCCGGTCACCGAGAACCAGTGGTGGGAGAAGTCGCCGATCTTCGCGGCGTTGAACACCAACAAGAAGGGCCTGACGCTGGACCTGCAGAGTCCGCGGGGCCGGGAAATACTGCGCCGGCTGGTCGCGACCTGCGACGTGATCGCGGAGAACTTCACGCCCCGGGTGCTGGACCAGATCGGGCTGGACTTCGCCACCGTCCAGTCGATCAAGTCCGACGCGGTCATGTTGCGTATGCCCGGGTTCGGCCTGGACGGGCCGTGGCGCGACAAACCGGCATTCGCCTACGTCATCGAGTCCGCGGCGGGCGTGAGCTGGCTGACAGGCTATCCCGACCGCACCCCATACGAGCCTTATTCGATCGGCGATCCCAACGCGGGGATGCATGCCCTCAACGCTCTATTGCTGGCGCTGGAGCACCGTCGCCGCACGGGCCAGGGTGTGCTGGTGGAGGCGGCGATGGTAGATGCCGCGCTCAGCATCTCCGCCGAGCAGATCATCGAATACTCGGCGTACGGAGCATTGCTGGAACGTGCGGGTAACCGGGGACCGACGGCGGCGCCGCAAAACCTCTACCGCAGCTCCGATATCGACGAGTTCGGGCGTCTCGACAGTTGGGTCGCGATAGCCGTGACCACCGACGAGCAGTGGAAGAAGTTATGCGACATACTCGGATCACCCTCGTGGGCAACCGATCCGAAGCTAGCGACCACGCCGGGCCGACGAGAGCACGAGAACCTCATCGATGAGCACTTGGCCGCGTGGTGTTCCCACCGCAGCCGTGACGAAATCGTCGCTGCGCTCTGGGGCGCCGGTGTGCCGGTGGCCAAGGTCATGCAGCCCCACCGCCAAACCGAGCTGGATCAGTTGGCATTTCGCGGCTTCTTCGAAGAAGTCGACCACCCGGTGAACGGCCCGGCTAGGCTCGGCACCGTGCCGATGAGGTTCTCCGCCGGGCCCCACAAGTTCCACACCCGGCCTGCGCCGCTGCTGGGCCAGCACAATCGCGAATTGCTGGCCGAAGTGGGGTTGACCGATTCGGAAATCGCCGATCTGGAAGCCGATGGCGTTATCGGCAGGGCCCCCGCAATGCATGCCGCGACCTGACCGACATGGCAATCGATCCGTCCCAGATTCTGCTTAGCGGCCGCGTTGCGGTGGTGACTGGCGGGGGAGCCGGCATCGGCCGCGGCGTCGCCGCCGGGATGGCCGCATTCGGCGCGGCGGTCGCGATTTGGGAGCGTGACCCGCAGACCTGCGCGCAGGCAGCGGAATCGATTGGCGCGCTGGGGATCGTCACCGATGTCCGGGACGGCGCCCAGGTCGACACCGCACTGCAGCGCACCAACGCCGAACTGGGTACGCCGACGATTCTGGTGAACAACGCCGGAGGTGTGTTCTTCTCACCGCTGCTGGAAACCAGCGAGAACGGTTGGGATGCCCTCTATCGGGCTAACCTGCGCCACGTGCTGCTATGCACCCAGCGCATCGCCCGACAGCTGGTGTCAGCGGGCCGGCCCGGCAGCATCATCTCGGTGACGTCGATCGAGGGCGTGCGCGCCGCGCCCGGCTACGCCGCGTACGCGGCGGCCAAGGCGGGTGTCATCAACTACACCAAGACCGCGGCGCTGGAACTGGCACCCCACGGGATCCGAGTCAACGCAATAGCGCCAGACATCACGCTCACCGAAGGACTGGCGCAGCTGAGCACCGACGCTGCGGTGACCGACATGGGCGACATCGTCCCCTTGGGGCGCCCCGGACATGTGGATGAAATCGCTAGTGCAGCAGTCTTTTTGGCCTCTGATATGTCGGCGTACCTGACCGGGCAGACCCTCCACATAGACGGCGGCACCCACGCCGCGAGCGGTTGGTATCACGACCCGCAGACCGGCGACTACCGGCTCGGGCCATCCGGCTAGTGCTGCCAACCCTCGGCGGCCTGGTCGTCGAAGGTGCGGTCAATCCGCTCGAACCTGCGGCGGATCGAGGCTCGGGCGGCTTCGTGCGGCAGGATGTACAAGCGGTTGGCCGCAATCGCGTCGGCCGTCAGGCGGGCGACGTCGTCGACGGTGACGCTCTGGTCCTGCGTCGGTAGCGTCGCCTCCGGGGATGAGGCCAGTCCGTAGTCTGCGCCACGGATGCGTTCGGAGTTGGAGACCAGCTTGGTTTCGACCACCATCGGGCAAAGCACCGATACCCCGATACCGCTGGCTTTGACCTCGCGTGCCAATGCTTCGGCGAGGCCGACGACACCGTATTTGGCAACTCCGTATGTTCCCAGGCCGGCGTTGGGCACCAAGCCGGCGAAGGACGCGGTGAAGGCGATGTGGCCGCCGGTGCCCTGCTCGAGCAACCTCGGTAGGAACGCCTCGACGGCGTGAATCGAGCCCCACAGGTCGATATCGATCACCCAGCGCCAGTCGTCGTGCGTCATCTGTGCCATTGGGCCCGCGACGACTATGCCCGCATTGCTGAATACCACGTCGACCCGGCCGAGAAGGCGGAACGCTTCATCTGCGAGGCGAACCACTTCGTCGAGGTACCGAACGTCGCATGTCACACCGTTCGCATCGAAACCTTCGGACCGCAGGTGTACCACAGCCTGCTCCAGCGCGGGCTTGTCGACATCGGCGATCACCACACGCGCTCCCCGGCGGGCGAACTCGGTTGCGGTCGCCAATCCGATGCCACTTGCGCCGCCGGTGATAACGGCCCCGCGTCCCGCGAAACCAGAGGGGTGTCCGTCCATAGGACGGAACCTTATTTCAGGCAGCTACCCGCATCGATGGGCAGGGTCACGCCGGTGACATATCGGGATTCGTCGGAGGCGAAGAACAGCACCGCGTTGCTGATGTCGATCGGGTCCACCCAGGGAATCGGCAGTGTGTGGAACATCTGGCAGATCGGTGCCATGTCGTCGGGACCCGGGTTTTCCAGATCCGGGCGGAACATCCTCCAGGTTCCTTCGTTCATGATCATCGGAGTGCTCACGTGCGTGGGATGCACCGAGTTGACCCGAATCATGTGCTGTCCCAACTCAACTCCGAAGGCGCGCATCAGCCCCACCACGCCGTGTTTGGCGGCGACGTAGTGTCCGGTATGCGGGTAGGCCTTGAGCCCGCCGACCGAGCTGGTCAGGACGATCGACCCGCCGCGGCCGCCGGCCAGGATGTGCGGCACGCCGGCTTTCACGGTCTTCCAAACGCCGGACAGATTGACGTCGATCATCTCCGTCCAGTCTTCTTCGCTGGTTTTGTCGAGCGTCTCGCCGCCGTTGCCGATGCCCGCGTTCGCCACGATGATGTCCAGCCGGCCGAGCTGCTCGACACCGCTGTCCACCGCGGCCTTCAGTGCGGCGTAGTCACGCACGTCGACTTCGGCCGTGAAGATCCGGCGGTTATGGCCCTTGACCAGGTCAGCAGTTTCCGCCAGGTCCTCGGGGGTCGACGCTGGGATCGCGGTATCCGCCATGCCTTCACGGATGGGCTTACAGATGTCGACCGCGATGATGTCGGCGCCCTCCTGCGCCAACCGCACCGCGTGACTGCGGCCCTGACCGCGCGCGGCCCCGGTGATGAAAGCCACTTTGCCCTCAACGCGTCCAGCCATGGTTACCTCTTCCTCCCGCGATCGCGGATCCTGCCGGTTGAACTCTGGCGTCGCCGGCACTGGGCGTCAACGTCGAATCCATTTTGGCCATTTATGGTTCTAAATATTAGAGAATCTGATTCTCGTCAGGCAACTCGCGTGCGCTGTCCGCTCACTGTGAAGAGGCGGTGGTAGGCGGCTCAAGTGCCGTGTCCACGCGTGTCAGCCGACGAAGCCACGTGAACAGAAATCCCATACCTCGTCGGCCGTGATGGGATGAACCGTCGCGTCGTCCGAGCCGCCGCTGGATTGTGCGATGAACATAACCGTCTGCATGGTCATGGCGGCCACCCGCTTCGGATTTACACCCGCACGCAACTTTCCGGCGTCGCAGGCCGCTTCCATCAACTCAGTCAGCAAAGCCAGCAAGGGCGCGTGTGCCACCTTGACTTCTGCCGGGTGCGTTACCAGCAACCTCGGTGCGAAGTCGGTGAACAACGGCCGTTTGGCCGTCGGATCCGGACGTGAAGCCTCATACAAGAGTTGGACCGCAACCTTCAGGCGCTCCAGCGGATCCGTGTGGTTTTCCGTAGCGGCGCGAATCTGGTCAGCGGATCGGCTCAGCGCGTCTTCGAACAGCGCCAGCAGCAGTTCATGCTTGCCGTCGAATTGCAGGTAGAAGCTCCGCAGCGATTGGCGCGACCGGTCCACGACCTCTTGCACAGTGAAGTCCGTGCTGCCCTTTTCGATGATGATGGCCTGCGCCGCGTCGAGGAAGCGCTGAACACGTTGCGCGGCTCGTAGTTTCGCCGTTTTGATGGACCGCTCGACGGCGCGCTGCTTCCAGGCCGGCTCCTCGCTGGGGCTGCTCACGGCCGCCTCAGATGATTGCCGCGCGGGGAGAACATGGTTGGACTCTACCGGAGAACGCCGTGACATCGCTGCGCTCGACCCCCTCACGGATCAGGTGTCGGAGATTGTAACTTTCTTAGCACGAGAATACTATTCTCTTGGACGCGTGTATGGAAGCAAAATCGCAAGAGTGAACCGCGCCGTCGGTGGAAATCTCGATCTACCGATGGCCTGGGAGCACTCAGGAGTATCCGGGGAGTGCCGTGCAGCTGACTTTTGACGCCGACGTGGAGGCCTTCCGGGCCGAATTCGTGGCCTTCCTGGATACACATCTGCCCTCGGACGCCGCGGCGTTCGAACGGCCCCGGTCCAGCTCGCACGTTCCCGAATGGGCGCGCCGCTGGCAACGGCTGCTGTTCGACAGCGGGTGGTTGCTGCCCGGCAATCCGCCGGAGTTCGGTGGGCGAAACGCCACGTTGTTGCAGCAATATGTGTACTTGGAGGAGCTCGGGCGGCGGCGCATCTACCAAAGCTTCAATCCGCAAGGCGTGGGCATCATCGCGGCGTCGCTGCTGACATTCGGCAGCCCCGAGCAAAAGCAGCGATGGGCGGTGCCGATTCTGCGCGCCGAGATCACCGCGTCGCTGGGGATGAGCGAGCCCGGCGCCGGCTCGGATTTGGCGTCGCTGAAAACACGGGCCGTGCTTGACGGCGATCATTTCGTCGTCAACGGGCAGAAGGTGTGGACGTCGGGCGCCCACGACGCGGATGTCCTGCTGACCTTCGTGCGCACCGATCCAAACATGCCGAAACACAAGGGCATTAGCGTGTTGCTGATTCCGACCGATACGCCGGGAGTGGTGTGCCGACCGTTTGCGTCGGTTTGCGACAGCGATGAAGTCGACTTCAACGAAGTATTTTTCACCGATGTCCGGGTGCCGGTCGAAAACCTGGTCGGTCAGCTCAATGAAGGATGGCGGGTGGCCACCGGTTCCCTGGGGCACGAGCGCGTCATGCTGTGGATGGGATATGTCGACCTGTTGCATGAGCTGACCGTCGATTCCCGTCCATCGGGTGCATGCGAGCGCGATCATTACGCCACCCTGGTGATGGACGCCTACGCGCTGCGGCTGCTGGGATCGGCTGCGCTGGCGGGGGCTGCCCGCGGAGAAGAGGACGTGCCCGCGCAGTCTGTGCTCAAGCTCCTCGGTTCGGAGGCGCTGCAGCGTGCTTCAGAGGACGCGCTGAACGCCGCGGGCGCCGATGGCCTGGTACACCGCGCGGTCACCGCGCCGTTCGCCCCGCTGAACCTGGACAGCCACTACCGCAGCTGGTTCGACCGATACGCGCGCACCTTCGCCGCAACCATCGCCGGCGGCACCTCCGAAATCCAGCGCAACATCATCGCCGAACGGATCCTCGGTCTGCCACGCAATTGACCTGCGCGGGCCGGCATCTAGTCAGGCTGGGCATCCGGCCAGGGGTAGTAGCCGATGGCGACGAGTCCTGCCAAAGATCGCGACCACGCCCAGCTCCATGCAGGCCAGCGCGGTTCGGGACCCTTTTGCTTCACCGCGCGCGGCTCGTCGACGGACGGTGCCGGTCGCCCGCCCGCACCCTCATTCGCCGCGTAACTCCAGCCACAAAAATCCTGGGATGGACCCTTTTGCCCGCCTTGCAGCGAC
>CAYNLB010000022.1:13215-45088 GCA_964397935.1 uncultured Mycobacterium sp. | reverse complement strand
CGGCTTCGCCGCGCTTGCGATGCCACTAGGTCTGATGAGCGGCACCCGCCGGCGCCCGGCTTCGCCGCGCTTGCGATGCCACTAGGCTGGCGGGGTGTTTGAATCGCTGTCTGACCGGTTGACCGGTGCGCTGGCGGGACTACGCGGCAAGGGCCGACTGACCGACGCCGACATCGAGGCCACCACCCGCGAAATTCGGCTGGCGCTGCTGGAGGCCGACGTCTCGCTGCCCGTGGTGCGGGCGTTCGTCGGCCGGATCAAAGACCGCGCCAGGGGCGCCGAGGTCTCCGGTGCCCTCAACCCGGCGCAACAAGTCGTCAAAATCGTCAACGAAGAACTCATCGGCATCCTGGGTGGCGAGACTCGCCGGCTGGCGTTCGCCAAGACGCCGCCGACCGTCGTAATGCTCGCCGGCCTGCAGGGCTCCGGTAAAACCACGCTGGCCGGCAAATTGGCCGCGTGGCTGCGCGGCCAGGGGCACACGCCCCTGTTAGTGGCCTGCGACCTGCAGCGACCGGCCGCGGTGAACCAGCTGCAAGTCGTCGGCCAGCGTGCCGGGATTGCGGTGTTCGCGCCGCATCCCGGGGCATCACCCGAATCCGGTCCCGGCGACCCCGTCGCCGTCGCGACCGCCGGACTCGCCGAGGCCCGCGCCAAACACTTCGACGTGGTCATCGTCGACACCGCCGGGCGGCTGGGCATCGACGAAGAGCTGATGGCGCAGGCCGCCGCCATCCGCGCGGCCATCGATCCCGACGAGGTCCTGTTCGTGCTGGACGCGATGATCGGTCAGGACGCCGTCAGCACCGCCGAGGCTTTCAACGAGGGCGTCGGCTTCACCGGTGTGGCGCTGACCAAGCTCGACGGTGACGCCCGCGGAGGTGCCGCGCTGTCGGTCCGCGAGGTGACGGGTGTGCCGATCCTTTTCGCCTCCACCGGCGAGAAGCTGGAGGACTTCGACGTCTTCCACCCCGACCGCATGGCCAGCCGCATCCTCGGCATGGGCGACGTGCTGAGCCTGATCGAACAGGCCGAGCAGGTCTTCGACGCCGAGCAGGCCGAGGCCGCCGCCGCCAAGATCGGTACCGGCGAGCTGACGCTGGAGGATTTCCTCGAACAGATGCTCGCCATCCGCAAGATGGGTCCGATCGGCAACCTGTTGGGCATGCTGCCCGGGGCCGGTCAGATGAAGGAGGCGCTGGCCGCCGTCGACGACAGCCAACTTGACCGCCTGCAGGCCATCATTCGTGGCATGACGCCGCAAGAGCGGGCCGACCCGAAGATCATCAACGCGTCGCGGCGGCTGCGCATTGCCAACGGGTCCGGTGTCACGGTGTCGGAGGTCAATCAGCTTGTCGACCGCTTCTTCGAAGCCCGCAAGATGATGTCGTCGATGCTCGGCGGCATGGGCATTCCCGGTGTGGGCCGCAAATCCGCGACGCGAAAGGCCAAAGGCGCAAGAGGAAAGGGCGGCAAGAAAGGCAAGAAGGGGGCGCGTAATCCGACGCCGCCGAAGACCAGGAGTCCCTTTGGAGCTGGCATGCCGGCAATGCCGGGCATGCCGGCCGGGTTTCCCGACCTGTCGCAGATGCCCGAAGGCCTCGACGAGCTACCGCCCGGACTGGCCGACTTCGACCTGTCCAAGCTGAAGTTCCCGGGCAAGAAGTAGCCGCATCGTGCGCATGCACGTGCGGGGTCTGGCGCTGCCGGACGAGAACGAGATCCGGCTGTGGGTCGTCGACGGCCGCATCAGCCTGGAGCCGGTGACCGGGGCCGACACCGTCTTCGACGGCGGCTGGATTCTGCCCGGACTTGTCGACGCCCACTGTCACGTCGGGCTGGGTAAGCACGGCGAGATCGAACTCGACGAGGCGATCGCCCAGGCCGAGACCGAACGCGACGCCGGTGCGCTGCTCTTGCGTGACTGCGGCTCACCGACCGACACGCGCAGCCTCGATGACCGTGCCGACCTGCCCCGCATCATTCGCGCCGGAAGGCACGTGGCCCGCCCCAAGCGCTACATTGCCGGTTTCGCCGTCGAGCTGGAAGACGAGTCGGAACTGCCGGCGGCCGTGGCCGAGCAGGCACAGCGCGCCGACGGCTGGATCAAGCTGGTCGGCGACTGGATCGACCGCAGCGTCGGCGATCTGGCGCCACTGTGGTCCGACGACGTGCTCAAGGTCGCGATCGACACCGCGCACGCCCACGGTGCCCGCGTCACGGCCCACGTTTTCGGCGAGGACGCCCTGCCCGGGCTGATCAACGCCGGCATCGACTGCATCGAGCACGGCACCGGGCTCACCGACGACACCATCGCCTTGCTGCGCGATCACGCGACCGCCCTGGTCCCCACGCTGATCAACCTGGAGAACTTCCCCGGTATCGCCGACTCCGCTTCGCGCTATCCCACCTATGCGGCGCACATGCGCGACCTGTATGCCCGCGGCTATGGGCGGGTGGCTGCGGCGCGCGAGGCCGGGGTGCCGGTGTACGCGGGCAGCGATGCCGGCAGCATGGTCGCGCACGGCCGGATCGCCGACGAAGTCGACGCGCTCAGGGACATCGGGATGAGTCCCACCGAGGCGCTGGGCGCGGCGTGTTGGGATGCGCGTCGCTGGCTGGGCCGGCCCGGGCTCGATCACGGCGCGTCAGCGGACTTGCTGTGCTACTCGCAGGACCCGCGATCGGGCGCCGCCGTGCTGAACCACCCCGATCTGGTCATATTGCGTGGCAGGATTTTTCGGCCCAGGAACTAGCCAGGCACTAGCCGGGCACGGCGTCGCAGGGACGGATAGGATCGGGAAATGGCGTTGCCTAGCGGCGCGACGTTTGCCGGTTACAGTGTCGCGCGAAGGCTGGGTACTGGAGTGACGGGTGAGGTGTACCTCGTCCAGGATCCCCGATCGGCGCGCTGGCAAGCGTTGAAGGTTCTGTCCCACACGATGTCGTCCGACCGCGAATTCCGCCGGCGATTCCACGCGGAAACGCCGGCCGCGGTGAATCTGTATCACCCGCACATCGTCCAGGTGCATGACCGCGGCGAGTTCGAGGGCCAGCTGTACGTTGCGATGGATTATGTCGAAGGCATGAACGCCGCGCAGCTCATGTCTGATCGGTTCCCGGCGGTTTCGCCGGCCGGCGAGGTGCTCGACGTGGTGGCTGCCGTCGCCGCAGCCCTTGATTACGCCCATCAGCGCGGACTGCTGCATCGGGATGTGAAGCCCGCCAACATCTTGTTGGCGGGCCGCGGGGAGGGCGAACAACAAATCTTGTTGACCGACTTCGGCATCGCACGTCGAATCGGCGTCACCGCCGGGCCGGAGGCGAGTCAGATACCGGTCGGCACGGTTGCCTACGTTGCGCCCGAGCAGTTGCGTGGCGCCGATGTAGGCGCGCGCGCCGACCAATACGCGTTGGCGGCGACCGCATTTCACTTGCTGACCGGCGCGCCGCCGGTTGAGCAATCCGACCCGGACGCTGCGCTGCGCCGACTTCGCGGCAGTGCGCCTCCCAGACTCAGCGAACAGCGCCCCGAGCTGGCCTGCCTCGACGGTGTGTTCGCCAAAGCCCTTGCAAGACAACCAGCCGACCGGTTTGAAACCTGTCGCGACTTCGCCGAAGCGGCAAGCGCACAAGCGGGCGTCTTATTCGGTGATCGCAGAACAGGATCGGTGCCGGCCGTCGACTACCCGGCCTACGCCTGGCCCGACGCCGGCGACGAGTACGCCGCACCGTTGCCGCCCGGGTCCGGGGCCGGCGCCGCGAAACGCCGGCCGGCGGGAACGAGGCTGGCTTCGTTGGCGCGACGCCTGGACACCTCCTCCGCAGCCGGCCCGGCGCCGACGGCACTGGCCGAAGAAGCCCGGGTGGCCTTGGCGCTGCGACGCAGGCCCCGAAAGGTCGTGTTATATGCCGGAGGAGCGGTGCTCGTGGCCGGGGCGCTGGCCTTGGGCATCGTCATCGGGCGCGGAACCGTCATGACGACGAGCCGACTCGCCGATCCGGCCCAGGCCTCGTCGGCGGCGAACGGCCCACCAACGACCACCGCCCCGGCCCGGGCGCCCGCCCCGCTCGATGGCACGTACCGCATCGCGGTGGAGCGCACCAAGCAGACATACAACTACATTGCCGACCCGCAGCCACCGGATGTCAAAACCTGGTGGGCGTTCCGTTCGTCGTGCACGCCTGCGGGTTGCACCGCCGCAGCCACCCGGCTCGACGACAACGACCACATGCACGCGATGGCACCGGGTGGCAGTTCGTTCTTCATGCGGTTCGCCGACGGCCAATGGCAGTCCCGGCCGGAACACGTCGATTTCCCGTGCATCGGACCGAATGGTTCGGCCGCGACTCAGGCCGCGACGTTGGTCCTGTCGCTGCGGCCGCAGCCGGATGGCGGCTTCATCGGGGAACAGGTCCTCACCGTGCGAACCGACGAATGCGGCCAGCGGTCGGCCGTCATCCGGATTCCCGCGGTGGCCGAACGCCGGGGCGAGGTGCCGCCGGCGGTGACGGTGCCGGACCCGGAAACGGGCCCGGAGAACCCCGCGCCGCCGACCACCGGGTCGACGACCGCGCCGCCGGGACCCCACCACCGCTGACCGACAGAGACCACGCTGAGCTGGCCTTTTACTGAAACCGGCGCGCCGGGGCAAAAAGATTGCGAGCACTTGCTATCTATGCTAGGGTCATGACGCCCAACGGCTTGGAGGATGCCATGACCTACGACGTGATCATTCGCGACGGATTGTGGTTCGACGGCACTGGCGCCGCACCGCGAACTCGTACGCTCGGAATCCGCGACGGCATAGTGGTCACGGTGGCCGACCCGTCCGACGGGCCGCTGGACGAGGCCGGTTGCCCCGAGGTGATCGACGCGGCCGGCAAGTGGATCGTGCCCGGCTTCATCGATGTGCACACCCATTACGACGCCGAAGTGCTGTTGGACCCCGGGTTGCGTGAGTCGGTGCGACACGGTGTCACCACGGTGCTGTTGGGCAACTGCTCGTTGTCGACCGTCTACGCAAGTTCGGAGGACGCCGCCGATCTGTTCAGCCGGGTGGAGGCGGTGCCGCGCGAATACGTCCACGGTGCCCTGCAGGCCAAAAAGACATGGTCGACGGCGGCCGAATATGTCGAGGCCATCGAGGCGCTGCCGCTGGGGCCCAACATCGGCTCCCTGCTTGGTCATTCGGACCTGCGGACTGCGGTGCTGGGACTCGAGCGGGCCACCGACCCCACCGTCAAGCCCACCGACACCGAGCTGGAGAACATGGCGGGCCTGCTCGAGGAGGCGCTCGACGCCGGCATGCTCGGCATGTCCGGCATGGACGCAGCGATCGACAAGCTCGACGGCGACCGATTCCGTTCGCGTGCGCTGCCGTCCACGTTCGCCACCTGGCGGGAGCGGCGCAGGCTGATCAACGTGTTGCGTAGGCGCGGCCGGCTGCTGCAGAGCGCGCCCGACGTCGCCAATCCCGCGTCGGCAATGCTGTTTTTCTTGGCGAGCAGCCGGATTCTCAACGGCCGCGGGGGAGTACGGATGAGCATGCTGGTGTCGGCCGACGCCAAGTCGATGCCTGTCGCCGTGCACACGTTCGGCCTCGGCACCCGCATACTGAACAAGCTCCTGGGCTCGAGCGTGCGGTTCCAGCATCTGCCGGTGCCGTTCGAGCTGTACTCCGATGGCGTCGACCTGCCGGTGTTCGAGGAGTTCGGCGCGGGAACAGCGGCGTTGCACTTGCGCGATCAGCTGGAGCGCAACCAGCTGCTGGCCGACAAGGAATACCGCCGGTGGTTCCGGCGAGAGTTCGACCGGCGCAAGCTCGGGCCGTCGTTGTGGCACCGCGACTTTCACGACGCGGTCATCGTCGAGTGCCCCGACGAGTCGTTGCTCGGCAAGACCTTCGGCGCGATCGCCGACGAGCGCGGACTGCATCCGCTCGACGCGTTTCTCGACGTGCTCGTGGAAAACGGTGAGCGCAACGTCCGGTGGACCACCACCGTGGCAAACCACCGGCCCAAGCAGCTCAACAAACTCGCCGCCGACCCGAGCATCCACATGGGCTTCTCCGATGCCGGCGCCCACCTGCGCAACATGGCCTTCTACAACTTTCCGTTGCGGTTGCTCAAGCGCACCCGGGATGCCTGCCGGGCCGGCACGCCATTCCTGTCCACCCAACGGGCGGTGCACCGCCTGACCGGCGAGTTGGCGGAGTGGTTCGGCATCGACGCTGGCACGTTGCGAGAAGGCGACCGCGCCGATTTCGTGGTGATCGACCCGGCGGGCCTCAACGCGTCGGTCGACGGCTACCACGAGGAGGAGGTTCCGTTCTACGGTGGCTTGCGACGCATGGTCAACCGCAACGACGAAGCCGTGGTGGCGACCGGAGTGGGAGGCGCCGTGGTGTTTTCCAGGAACCAATTCGGGGGCCAATTCGGCGGCCGGTTCCGCGACGGCTACGGCCAGACCGTGAAGTCTGGCCGCTACTTGCGGGCGGGCACGCGGCACCGGGGGCTGCGCGCCTTGGAAGTCGGAGTCTGAGATGGCCAGAACCCAGCAGCAGCGCCGGGAAGAGACCGTCGGACGGCTCCTCGATGCCTGCATCGCCACCATCGTCGAGATCGGCTACGCGCGGGCGTCCGCCGCCGTGATCGCCAAACGGGCGGGGGTTTCGGTGGGCGCCTTGTTCCGCCACTTCGAGACGATGGGCGACTTCATGGCGGCGACCGCATCCGAGGTGCTGCGCCGCCAGTTGGAGTCATTCACCAAGCAAGTCGCCGAGATACCGCCCGATCGGCCGGCGCTGGAAGCGGCGCTGTCGATCCTGCGGGACATCACCGGCAGCCCCACCAACGCGGTGCTGTATGAATTGATGATCGCCGCCCGCACCGACGAAAAGCTCAGGGAGACTTTGCAACACGAGCTCGGCCAGTACGCCGCGAAGATTCGCGACGCCGCGCGGGCCCTGCCCGGTGCCGAGAGCTTCCCGGAGGATACGCTTCCGGTGCTCGTGGCATTGATGACGAACGTGTTCGACGGGGCCGCGGTGGTGGAAGGGGTGCTGCCCCAGCCGGAGATTGCGGCACAACGGATTCCGGTCCTGATGGCGCTGCTGACTGCGGCGCTACCGAATCCGGGCTCCTGACAAGCGGTTACAGCGAGCCGATGCCGGACTCCGGATTAAGGGCAAAGCCCCAGTCGAACAAGGTGGCGGCCTGGTCCCAATACGTCGGTCCGCCCTCCTTCACCAGCCCGTACATCATGGCGATCACCAGTCGCCGGCCACCGCGGGCGGCGGCGCCGACGAAGGTCTTTCGGGCCGCATCCGTGTAGCCCGTCTTGCCGCCGATCGCGCCCGGGTAAAGCTGTAGCAGTTCGTCCTGGTTGACGATGGGGTGTTCGCCCCCATCGGCCGAGCCGCCGGGGAACATCGCCGACCGCTCGGCGGTGATGTGGGCGAACATCGGATTGGCCATCGCGGCGCGGAAGATGACGGCCAGATCGTGCGCCGTCGACCACCCGGAGCCGCCGGGCCCATCCAGACCGGACGGCGTCGCCGCGTGGGTGTTGGTGGCCCCCAGGGACGCGGCTTTGGCGTTCATCTTGGCGACCGTGACGTCGGCGCCACCCATTAGGTGCGCCAGCGTATTGGCGGCGTCGTTACCCGAGACCAGCAAGATGGCGTCGAGCAGCTGGCGCGCGGTATAGGTACGGCCGGGTTTGATGCCGACACAGTTGCACTCGACCTGGGTGTCCGCGGCATCGGCGACGACGGTGGAGTCCAGGCTGACCTGGTCCAGCGCCACCAACGCCAGGAGCACCTTGATGGTGCTCGCGGGCGGATGGGCCACATTCTGGTCGCGGCCGGCCAGCACCTCACCGCTGTCCATGTCGGCCACGATCCACGTCCGGGCAGGGCCGTCGGGGATCGGCACCGAGCCGACGGGCTGCATCTTGTCGGCCCGGGCAGTGGGGGCTGCACCGACCGCAAGCAGGGCGGCGACCGCGGCCATCAGCTTCCGCATGGCCGCAAAGTCTAACTTCCGGGTTCTGGCTTCGAGATATTTCAGGCGGATGTTCAGTACTGTCCGATGCATGTTGAGCCTGGCCGAGATATCCGACCGCCTGGAGATCCAGCAGTTGCTGGTCGACTACTCCACCGCCATCGACCAGCGGCGTTTCGACGACCTGGACAAGGTGTTCACCGAAGACGCGTACATCGATTACACGGCCCTGGGCGGCATCGAAGGACGGTATCCGGAAGTCAAGAAGTGGCTCTCGGAGGTGCTCCCGGGCTTCCCGGTGTATGCGCACATGCTGGGCAACTTCTCCGTGCATATCGAGGGGGACAAGGCGTCGTCGCGGGTGATCTGCTTCAACCCGATGGTGCTCGGCGGCGATCGGGATCAGGTGCTGTTCTGCGGGTTGTGGTACGACGACGAATTCGTCCGCACCCCCGGCGGCTGGCGAATGACCCGCCGGGTCGAAACGAAGGTCTTCCAGAAAGTGATGTGAGCCGCTCAGGCGAAATTGCCGGCGCATTTCTTTTGCGGGCCCCGGCTCTGGCACAATGGGCGGCTGTCGCCCGCGCGACCCACCTCATGGGGTGCTTGCTCGGGGGTCACACACGCGAGGCAAAACCGGATCCGGACATCCCGTCCTGGTCGCTGAATTGCAGCGTGACACATACAGGAGAAGTCGCGTAACCATGGCTGTGAAGATCAAGCTCGCTCGGCTTGGCAAAATCCGCAATCCCCAGTACCGCATCGCTGTCGCCGATGCACGGACCCGGCGCGACGGCCGCTCGATCGAGGTCATCGGCCGGTACCACCCGAAGGAAGACCCGAGCCTGATCGAGATCGACTCCGAGCGCGCCCAGTACTGGCTCTCGGTGGGGGCTCAGCCCACCGAGCCCGTCCTCAAGCTGCTCAAGATCACCGGAGACTGGCAGAAGTTCAAAGGTCTCCCGGGCGGCGAGGGCCATTTGAAGGTCGCCCCGGCCAAACCCAGCAAGCTGGAGCTGTTCAACGCCGCGTTGGCCGAGGCTGAGGGCGGTCCCACCACGGAGGCGACGAAGCCGAAGAAGAAGGCCCCGGCCAAGAAGGCCGCGAAGACCGCCGAAACCGCCGCGGCAGCCGAGTCAGCGGCCGATTCGGCCGCCGCTGCAGAGCCCGCCGCCGAGGCCGCCCCGGCCGAGGGCGGCGAGCAGGCCGAGCCGACGACCGAAAGCTGACTCAGGTGGGTACCGTCGTCGTCGACGCTGTCGAGCATCTGGTCCGCGGGATTGTCGACAATCCCGACGACGTCCGGGTGGACATGGTGACCAGCCGGCGTGGACGCACCGTGGAAGTACATGTCCATCCCGACGACCTGGGCAAGGTGATCGGCCGCGGGGGACGCACGGCGACCGCCTTGCGCACGTTGGTCGCCGGGATCGGTGGCCGCGGCATCCGCGTCGACGTGGTGGACACCGACCAGTAGCGGGGCGCTGCGCATGGAACTCCATTGGAGTTGACAGTCGGGCGCGTGGTGAAGGCGCACGGGGTCAGCGGCGAGGTGGTGGTGGAAATCCGCACCGACGATCCCGCTGACCGGTTCGCGCCGGGTAGCGTCCTGCGTGCCAAGCGATCCCGCGGTGCCGGGGAGTGCAGCTATGTCGTCGAGGCGGCGCGCGAACACGGTGGCCGGCTGCTGGTGCGATTGGCCGGGGTGGCCGACCGTGACGCCGCCGATGCGTTGCGGGGCAGTGTGTTCGTCGTCGATTCCGAGGACTTGCCGCCGATCGACGAGCCGGACACCTACTACGACCACCAGCTCGAAGGCCTCGACGTACGCACGACGACGGGCCATCAGGTCGGTGTCGTTGCCGAGGTGTTGCACACCGCGGCCGGCGAACTACTGGCGGTGCGCCGTGGCGACGGTGGGGAAGCATTGGTGCCGTTCGTCAGCGCGATCGTCACGTCCGTCTCGTTGGACGATCGCGTCATCGAGATCGATCCGCCCGAAGGTCTGCTGGATCTGGCATGAGAATCGACGTCGTCACAATTTTCCCGGCCTACCTCGATCCGCTGCGGCAATCGTTGCCGGGCAGGGCGATTCAGTCGGGTCTGGTCGACCTTCGGGTGCACGACCTGCGGCGGTGGACGCACGATGTGCATCGCTCGGTCGACGATGCACCCTATGGCGGCGGCCCGGGCATGGTGATGAAGGCGCCGGTGTGGGGGGAAGCGCTGGATGAGATATGTTCCGGCGAAACACTTCTGGTTGTTCCCACCCCCGCCGGTGCGTTATTCACGCAAGCTACCGCTGCGCGCTGGAGCGCCGAGGCCAACCTGGTGTTCGCCTGCGGTCGCTACGAGGGCATCGACCAACGGGTCATCGAGGATGCCGCGCGGCGAATGCGGGTCGAAGAAGTCTCGATCGGCGACTATGTCTTACCGGGTGGAGAGTCGGCGGCTGTGGTGATGATCGAAGCCGTGTTGCGACTGCTCGACGGAGTTCTGGGCAATCCCGCGTCGCATCGCGAAGATTCACACTCGCCGACGATGGGCCGGCTGCTCGAGGGGCCCAGCTACACCCGGCCGCCGAGCTGGCGCGGGCTGGATGTGCCCGAGGTGTTGTTGTCCGGTGACCATGCGCGAATCGCCGCATGGCGCCGGGAGGTCGCCCTGCAGCGCACGCGCGAACGCCGCCCGGAACTACTCGGCTAGATCGCCTGAGGGTCAGATCCGGCCGTCGGGGAATATCGTCCTGACAGCCCGGGTGATCGTTTCCCGGGCAGTGGCGTCGTCGGAGGGCTGCAGCGACTGGACCACCATGATGTAGCGACGGTCCGCGCCGATCACCCCGGTCGATAGATGCATCCAGTCGCTGCCGATGCAGCACATCCAGCCCTGCTTGACCGCCACCGGTTCGGCATACAGGCCCTCGGGAATGCCGAACCGTTGCGGGTAACCGTCGACTCCGTTCGGGGTCGACTGGGCCAGGTCGTTGACGATGATCCTGGCCTGGTCGGCGGGCAGCCCTCCCGATCCGTCCAGCAGCATCTCGTAGTAGCGGATCAGGTCGGTCACCGAGCTCATGGTGTTCCACCAGCGCCCGTCGCCGGGCGGCGTGGTCGACCTGAGTCCGTATCGGTTCGCGACCTCGGTGATGATCGCGTCCCCGCCGCCCTCACCCCAGAATTTCTCGGCTGCGCCGTCGTCCGATGACTGCAACATGGCGTCCAGCGCGTGGCGGTCATCGGCGGTCAACGCGGTCTTTCCCTCCGACTGGTGCAGCAGCAGGTCGTCGGCGATGAACAGCTTGGCCACCGACGCGGTGCCGACGATCTGGCTGTTGCCGTTCGAGACCAGCTGATGGGTGGCGCGGTCCAGGATGGCTACCGACAGGGTGGCTCCGCCGGCGGCGGCCTCGTCGGTCGCATGCTGGACGCGGGCGTGCAGTTCCTCGAAACCCAAGCTCGGCGATGTCTGAGGCGCCAGCGGCGGCGTGATCGTCTCGAGCATCAATTCAGCCAGCTGTGGCTGACGTTGGGGGGAAGCCGGACCGGGTGCGGGACTCACCGGGATGCCGTGCACCTTTGCCTGTACGTCCGTTTCGCAGCCGGCGGCCACCAACACCACCGTCGCGATGGCGGTGATCAGCGTGCGCGACCTTACCGGCATTCCTCTCCTCCGCGTTGAAAGCGTGCATGAGCGGGAGTTTTGACCTCAGTCATATGTACCATTCAGCAGCGTCTTCGGCTCGTCGCGAACCGCGGCGTCATGCTGTGATTTTCACGGCGCCGGGACTGTCTGGCACAATTGATCAGTTGTCTCCAGCGGTTCTCGGCCGGCCGGGCCGCTTCCCGCTGCTGCGAGATACGCCAGGAAGCCCGAAACCATCGGCTGGTGACCGCCCCCACGTGCCTGTGGGCAGCTGCCGCAGAGCCGCGAACTCAAGGAAGTGTCTTCTCACATGAACCGGCTGGACTTCGTCGACCAAGCGTCGCTGCGCGACGACATCCCGGTTTTCGGCCCGGGCGACACCGTCAACGTGCACGTCAAGGTCATTGAGGGCGCCAAGGAGCGTATCCAGGTGTTCAAGGGCGCGGTGATCCGCCGGTCGGGCGGGGGCGTCCGCGAGACATTCACCGTGCGCAAGGAGAGCTACGGCGTCGGCGTCGAGCGCACCTTTCCGGTGCATTCGCCGAACATCGACCATATCGAGGTGGTTACCCGTGGTGATGTCCGCCGCGCCAAGCTCTACTACCTGCGCGAACTTCGCGGCAAGAAGGCCAAGATCAAGGAGAAGCGCTGAGCTGCGCCGCGTCGGCGGCGCGACCGGATGGCCTCGCCGCCTTACGGCGCCACACGCCGTGCTGGCTACCCTGATCTCGTGACCGATACCACGGACTCACCCGAGCCCCGGCCCGGCGCTGGTCAATCAGAGCCGAAGGTCTCTACCCGCAACCCGGTCGCGGCACCCGGCGAGACCACGGAGGTGCCCGAGCAGGGACCCGAATCGAAAGACGGGTCCGAGGCGGCCGAACCGGAGCGCACGAAGCGATCCGCGCTGCGCGAATTCGCGATTCTGGCGCTGATCGCGGTGGTGCTCTACTACGTCATGTTGACGTTCGTGGCGCGGCCCTACCTGATCCCGTCGGAATCCATGGAACCCACGCTGCATGGCTGCACGGGCTGCGTCGGTGACCGGATCATGGTGGACAAGCTCACCTATCGGTTCGGTTCACCGCATCCCGGTGACGTGATCGTCTTCAGGGGGCCGCCGTCCTGGAACCTCGGATACAAGTCGATCCGGTCGAACAACACCGCGTTGCGCTGGGCACAAAACGCGCTGTCATTCATCGGTTTCGTGCCGCCGGATGAGAACGACCTGGTGAAGCGGGTCATCGCGGTCGGCGGCCAGACCGTGCAGTGCCGGGCCGACACCGGGTTGACGGTCAACGGGAAGCCGCTCAACGAGCCTTATCTGAGTCCGGCCACCATGATGGCCGATCCGTCCGTGTATCCGTGCCTGGGCAGTGAGTTCGGCCCGGTGAAGGTTCCGTCGGGACGGCTGTGGGTGATGGGTGACAACCGGACCCATTCGGCAGACTCACGCGCCCACTGCACCAGCGTCCCGGCCGAGGCGATCAAGGGCATCCTGTGCACCGGCGACCCGATGTCGGGAACGGTGCCGGTATCCAATGTCATCGGCAAGGCCAGGTTCATCGTGTGGCCGCCGTCGCGCTGGGGCGGCGTGAGTTCGGTGAACCCGCAGCAGAGTCAGTAGCCATGGCTCGAATATGACCCGGACGTGGCCGCCGCGGACGGTGATCCGCAAATCGTCGGGGTTGCGCACCCTGGAGTCTGCGCTGTACCGCGGCGGTTTGGGACCGGTGGCCGGGGTCGACGAGGTCGGCCGGGGAGCCTGCGCGGGTCCGCTGGTGGTCGCGGCCTGTGTGCTCGGGCCGGGGAAGCTGGCAAGTCTTGCTGCGCTTGATGATTCAAAAAAGCTCACCGAAGCCGCCCGGGAGAAGTTGTTCCCGGTGATTCGCCGTCATGCGCTGGCCTACCACGTGGTGTTCATACCGCCGGCCGAGGTAGACCGCCGGGGCGTGCATGCGGCCAATATCGAAGGCATGCGCCGTGCCGTGGCCGGCCTGTCCCTACGGCCCGGTTATGTGCTGAGCGACGGCTTCCGGGTGCCCGGGCTGCCGGTGCCGTCGCTGCCGGTAATCGGTGGCGATGCGGTGGCGGCATGTATCGCCGCGGCCAGTGTGCTGGCGAAGGTCAGTCGGGACCGGTTGATGGTTGCGATGGACGCCCACCACCCCGGTTACGGCTTCGCCGAGCACAAGGGCTACAGCACACCTGCGCACAGCGCGGCGCTGACGCACCTGGGTCCCTGCCCCGAGCACCGGTATTCGTTCATCAACGTCCGGCGCGTGGCCACTGGAGCGGACGCCCGGGTGGTGGCGGAATGCCAAACTCCGACCCACCGCTCGAGCGTGCTGGATATCGGTGAGGAAAGATGGGGCCAGGGTTCCCGCCCGGCGCCGATGCGGGTTGCCAGTGGCGCACAGGCCCGAGCGGGACGCCGGGGAAGTTGTCAGGGAGAAGGACGTCTGAGCAGATGAGTGGCAGATGAGTGCAGAAGATCTCGAAAAGTATGAAACCGAGATGGAGCTCTCGCTGTACCGCGAATACAAGGACATCGTCGGCCAGTTCAACTACGTGGTGGAAACCGAGCGGCGCTTCTACCTGGCCAACAGCGTGGAGATGATGCCGCGCAACGCCGACGGCGAGGTCTACTTCGAGCTGCGACTGTCCGACGCCTGGGTGTGGGACATGTATCGGCCGGCGCGGTTTGTCAAGCAGGTGCGGGTGATCACCTTCAAGGACGTCAACATCGAAGAGGTCGAGAAGCCGGAGCTGCGGCTGCCGGAATAGTGCCCGGAAAGCCCTACGTGGTCGGCGGCAGCTGCCGGTCGTCGGAGACGGGCAGCCGACCCCGCCGTTCGATGACCTCTCGCGCCACGTCGGCCAGTTTGATGTTCAGGGCCTGGGAGTGACGTCGCAGCAGCTCGAACGCCTGCTCTTCGGTCATTTGATGCAACAGCATCAACATGCCGACCGCCTTGCCGATTTCGCGGTTGCTGAGCAGTCCTCGCCGAAGGCTTGCGGCATCGTCGCCCTTGGCGACCGCATTGATGGCCACGCTGGCGAACGCTGCCAGCACCGCCGCCCGTCCGGCGGCCTCGTCGTCGAACGTATTGGCGGTGTCGCTGAACAGGTTGAGCGCAGCCCCTTTGCGTTTGTCGACCAGAAGCCGAAAGCCCATCGCTCCGCGCACCGGCGTCTCGGCGACGAGGACCGCCGCCAGCTTCGGCCACAGGGATGGCGTGGTCAGGTCCGGGTCGATCTGGGGAGTTTCTTCCTCGATCGCGTCGATGCAGGGACCGTCGCCGGCACGTCGTTCGATCTCGTCGATCCGCTGGGCGAGCCGGTCGCTGGCACCGACGGTGACGTAACGGTCGTTGTCGCGTACCAACAGGCTGGCGTGGTCACAGCCGCGGACGATCAGGGTGGCGGCGACGCAGATGGCCGCATACATCTGGTTGGTGTCCGAGCCCTGATAAATGATCTCGGCCAGGGCGGCGAAGACCGTTGCCGGATCCGCCGCCGCCTCGCCGGCTTGCGCTCCGTCCGTGCCGGGCATCGATTCGTCCGCCATGGTGTGCCTCTTTTCTTGCGGTGTCGGGAGTTCGACCCGCGTTCGATCGCCGTAGATTATCGGTCGCGCCGACGAGACTCACACGCTGTCCGCCCGGTTGCGGCGAATCACCGCAATTGCTGTGGCGGCAGCCACCTCCATTCCCCTACCCGATCAGGGGCGCGCAAAACACCCGCCGACGATACGCGAAACCAGCTCTTTGGCGCTGATACCACGTTCACAAGGCGTCGGACGAACGCATCCATCCCCCCGGTGACATTGCCAACCCTGGTTTCGGCGCCTTGGTGGCGCGGGCTGAGGTGACGATCCACCCGGCTCTCATCGTCATGGGTTCGCGTCAGATGGGCCGGGCTCGGCGCTCACCACGCAAGACACGGTAATTTGATTTCGTGGCTTTTAAGCGTTCGGGAGCGTCTCGCGACATTCGTGTCGACCACGACGAGCGTGTGCTCACGATTACACCGCGCAAGCACGAGGCGGCGGGCCTACGGGGGGTGATGGTCGCGCTGCAGCGGGGGCTGGAGCAGATGGGTGCCCTACGCACCGCGGCGGTGCTGGCGCGGCTGAATCAGCGCCGGGGCTTCGATTGCCCCGGCTGCGCGTGGCCGGAGGAGCACGGGGGACGCAAGCTGGCCGAATTCTGCGAGAACGGCGCCAAGGCCGTCGCTGAGGAGGCCACCAAACGCACGGTCACACCGGAATTCTTCGCGCGGCACTCGATAGCCGAGCTGTCGGCAAAGCCCGAATACTGGCTTTCCCAGCAGGGCCGCATCACCCACCCGATGGTGCTGCGGCCAGGCGATGACCATTACCGGCCGATCGGCTGGGACGCCGCCTATCGGCTGATCGCCGACCGGCTCAATGCGCTGGACAGCCCGGATGCGGCGGTGTTCTACACGTCGGGCCGCACGAGCAACGAGGCCGCGTTCTGCTACCAGCTGCTGGTCCGCTGCTTCGGCACGAACAACCTGCCCGACTGCTCCAACATGTGCCACGAGTCGTCGGGCTCGGCGCTGACCGAGTCGATCGGTATCGGAAAGGGCTCGGTCACCGTCGACGACGTCGAGCACGCCGACCTGATTGTCATCGCAGGACAAAACCCGGGCACCAACCACCCGCGCATGCTGTCCGTACTGGAGAAGGCAAAGGCCAACGGCGCCAAGATCATTGCGGTCAATCCGCTACCCGAGGCCGGGTTGATCCGGTTCAAGGATCCGCAGAAGCTGAGCGGACTTGTCGGCCATGGCATCCCGGTGGCCGACGAATTTGTGCAGCTCCGCCTCGGCGGGGACATGGCGCTGTTCGCCGGGCTGGGAAGGTTGTTGCTCGAGGCCGATCAGCGCGCCCCGGGAACCGTCATCGACCAGGCGTTCGTCGACCAACACTGTGCCGGGTTCGAGGAGTATCGGCACCAGACCCTCGAAGTCGATCTCGATACCGTCCTCGCCGCCACCGGCATCGAACGGCGGCAACTCGAGCGCGTCGCCGCGATGCTGATGGCGTCGCAGCGCACGGTCGTCTGTTGGGCAATGGGCTTGACTCAGCACAGCCACGCGGTAGCCACCATCGGCGAGATCACCAACGTGTTGCTACTGCGCGGCATGATCGGCAAGCCCGGCGCGGGCGTGTGCCCGGTGCGCGGGCATTCCAACGTGCAAGGCGACCGTACGATGGGGATCTGGGAGAAGATGCCCGAGCAGTTCCTGGCCTCGCTTGATCGTGAATTCGGCATCACCACTCCCCGTCGGCATGGCTATGACACCGTGGCGGCGATCCGCGCCATGCGTGATGGGCGGGCCAGGGTATTCATGGGTATGGGTGGCAATTTCGCGTCGGCCACCCCCGACACCGCCGTCACCGAGGCGGCCCTGCGCAGCTGCGCGCTGACCGTGCAGATTTCGACCAAACTCAACCGCAGCCACCTCGTGCACGGGGCCACGGCGCTGATCCTGCCGACGCTGGGCCGCACCGACCGCGACATCCGTAACGGGCGCAAACAGGTTGTTTCGGTTGAGGATTCGATGTCCATGGTGCATCTTTCGCGTGGCAGCCTGCATCCGCCGAGCGACCAGGTGCGCAGTGAGGTCGAAATTGTCTGCCAGTTGGCGCGCACCCTGCTCGGCGTAGGGCATCCGGTGCCGTGGGAGCGGTTCGCCGATGACTACGACACCATCCGCGACGCGATCGCCTCGGTGGTCCCCGGCTGCGACGACTACAACCGCAAGGTGCGTCAGCCCGACGGATTCCAGCTTCCGCACCCGCCGCGCGATGCGCGCGAATTCCATACCGGCACGGGCAGGGCCAACTTTGCGATCAACCCGTTGCAGTGGGTGTCGGTGCCGCCGGGTCGGCTCGTGCTGCAGACACTGCGCAGCCACGACCAGTACAACACCACGATCTACGGGCTCGACGACCGTTATCGCGGGGTTAAGGGTGGTCGCCGCGTGGTGTTCATCAATCCGGCGGATATCGAGGCGTTGGGCCTGGCCGCGGGTGAGCGCGTCGACTTGGTGTCCGAGTGGAACGATGCCGATGACGTCGTGCAGGAGCGGCGCGCAAAGGACTTCTTGGTGGTGGCGTATTCGACTCCGGTCGGCAATGCCGCTGCTTACTATCCGGAGACTAATCCACTTGTGCCACTTGATCATACCGCGGAAAAGTCGAATACTCCGGTCTCGAAGGCGATCATTGTCAGGGTGGAACCGACCTCGATCGCGGTGGCCCCGGCTACGGTGAATTGACCTGGTGGGGCACGTAACGGCACGTCGGCGGGTGAAGCACCTGACCGCCGGGAAAGCAATCACCAGACCGGAAACTCTGGTCGTCGAGGAACCACTGGAAATCCGCGTCAACGGCGCTCCGATTACCGTGACCATGCGCACGCCGGGCTCGGATATCGAGCTGGCCCAAGGCTTCCTGCTCACCGAAGGGGTTATCGCGGGGCGAGAGGACGTGCGGGCCATTCGCTATTGCGGCGGGCGCGACGAAGATGGCGCCAAAACGTACAACGTTCTCGAGGTGACATTGGCCGCCGGCGTCACGACACCCGATCTCGATGTCACCCGTAACTTCTACACCACCTCGTCGTGCGGAGTCTGCGGCAAGGCGTCGCTGGAAGCGGTACGGCTTGTCGGGCGCTTCTCGCCCGGCGCCGATTCCGCCACGGTCACGGCGGCCACGCTCAAGGCAATGCCCGGCCAACTGCGTGCCGCACAAAAGGTTTTCGACAGCACCGGTGGGCTGCACGCCGCGGCGCTGTTCGGAGTGGATGGCACGATGCTGGTGGTACGCGAGGATGTCGGCAGGCACAATGCCGTCGACAAGGTCATCGGCTGGGCGCTGGAACATCGGCGGGTACCGCTGGATGCCTCGGTGCTGTTGGTTAGCGGACGGGCATCGTTCGAGTTGATGCAGAAAGCCGTGATGGTCGGCATTCCGGTGCTGGCCGCCGTGTCCGCGCCTTCCTCGCTGGCGGTTTCGTTGGCCGAGGAGTCCGGGGTAACGCTGGTGGCGTTCCTGCGTGAGGAATCGATGAACATCTACACCAGGGCCGACCGCGTCACCCAGTCGTAACTGCCCCTGTGGACAAACACTTGACTGGGGATAACCGGGCACTGCCGAGGCCGAACGCGTCGACAGCACCCCGCCGTGTCGGGGCCAAGGTGCAACGTGGCCGGCATGACGACCCAAGACACTATGACCCGAGTCCAGGTGGGAGCGCTGGGCGAAGCGCTCGCCGTGGACCACCTGATCAGGATCGGATTGCGGATCGTGAACCGCAATTGGCGCTGTCGCTATGGCGAGCTCGACGTGATCGCCTGCGACGAGGCCACCCGCACGGTGGTGTTCGTCGAGGTGAAAACGCGAACCGGCGACGGTTACGGCGGGCTGGCGCACGCGGTCACCGAGCGCAAAGTCCGACGGCTGCGCCGGCTGGCCGGGCTGTGGCTGGCCGACCAGGATGAGAGCTGGGCGGCGCTTCGCCTCGACGTGATCGGGGTGCGGATCGGGCGCCGCCGCACCCCCGAGATCACCCATCTGCAGGGGATCGCCTGATGGCGCTGGGCCGCGCGTTCTCCGTCGCGGTGCGCGGCGTGGACGGCGAAATCGTGGAAATCGAAGCCGACATCACCTCGGGGCTGCCGGGCGTGCATCTGGTGGGCCTGCCCGACGCCGCCCTGCAGGAGTCCCGCGACCGGGTCCGTGCGGCGGTTGCCAACTGCGGGAACAGCTGGCCGATGGCACGGCTCACCCTCGCGCTGTCGCCGGCGACCTTGCCGAAAATGGGATCGGTCTACGACATCGCTTTGGCTGCGGCCGTGCTTTCGGCGCAGCGAAAGAAACCGTGGCATCGGCTGGAGAAGACTGTGCTGCTGGGCGAGTTGTCACTCGACGGGCGGGTCCGGCCGGTGCACGGAGTGCTGCCCGCCGTGTTGGCCGCCAAACGCGACGGCTGGCCGGCCGTCGTTGTTCCGGTGGACAACCTCGCCGAAGCCAGCCTGGTCGACGGCATCGATGTGTGGGGCGTCCGCACCCTGGGACAGTTGCAGCGGTGGCTCAGCGGGTCCGCCGCCCTGGACAACAGGATCAGCGCGACAGCGACGGCGCCGGAGCCCTCAGCGGATCTGGCCGACGTGGTCGGGCAGGCGCAAGCGCGGTTCGCGGTCGAGGTGGCCGCCGCCGGGGCGCACCATCTCATGTTGACCGGCCCGCCGGGGGTGGGCAAAACGATGCTGGCTCAACGTCTTCCGGGCCTGCTGCCGCCGTTGTCGGACACTGAGTCGCTGGAGGTCACCGCCATACATTCGGTCGCCGGCCTGCTGTCGGGAGACACCCCGTTGATCACCAGGGCACCGTTTGTGGCGCCGCATCACAGTTCCAGCGTCGCAGCGCTCGTCGGCGGGGGTTCGGGGCTGGCCCGCCCGGGTGCGGCGAGCCGAGCGCATCGCGGGGTGCTCTTCCTCGACGAATGCGCCGAGATCAGTGTCAGTGCGCTGGAAGCATTACGAACACCCCTGGAAGACGGGGAAATTCGCCTTGCCCGGCGCGACGGGGTGGCCTGTTATCCCGCCCGATTCCAGTTGATTCTGGCCGCCAACTTGTGTCCATGCGCGCCCGCCGACCCACAGGACTGCATCTGCGCGGGGGCGGCCAAACGCCGCTATCTCGGCAAGTTGTCGGGTCCTTTGCTGGACCGCGTCGACCTACGGGTGCAGATGCATCCGGTGCGCGCGGGCGCGTTCTCCGGCACCAGCGGCGAATCGACGGCGCAGGTGCGCCGCCGGGTGGCGCTGGCCCGCGAGGCCGCGGCCCAGCGTTGGCTAACACACGGATTCCGCACCAATGCCGAAGTCAGCGGGCCGCTGTTGCGTCGGAAGTTTCGTCCCGTCAACGCCGCGATGGCCCCATTGCAACGAGCGCTGGACCGTGGGCTGCTGAGTATTCGCGGTGTGGACCGCACGTTGCGAGTCGCCTGGAGCCTGGCCGACTTGGCCGGCCGGGTGGCGCCCGGACCCGAGGAAGTTGCCGCCGCGCTCAGCTTCCGGCAACCCGGGGCGCAGCGATGACGTCGGCGGTCGACGATGCGGCCCGGCGGGCATGGGCCTACCTGTCGCGGGTGGCCGAACCGCCCTGTGCGGAACTCGCCGCGCTCGTGCAACGTGTTGGCCCGTTGGAGGCGGCCGATCGGGTCCGGCGGGGCCTGGTCGATGACGAGGTGGCAAGGCATACCGGTGCCAGGCGCGAAATAGACTGTGCAGCAGCGGATCTTGAACTTCTGGCTGGTCGCGGCGGGCGATTGATCACACCCGACGATCGGGAGTGGCCACTGCTTGCCTTCGCCGCATTCGATGGTGCCGGGCGCGGGGCACGGTATCGCGTCGGGCCGCCGATGGTGCTCTGGGCGCAGGGGCCTAAGCGACTTGACGAGGTGGCTCACCGTGCGGCTGCGGTGATCGGAACGCGCGCTTGCACCGCCTACGGCGAGCAGGTGACCGCCGATCTGGCCGCCGGGTTGGCGGAGCGCAAGGTTGCGGTCGTCTCGGGTGGGGCCTACGGCATCGACGGCGCAGCCCACCGCGCTGTGCTCGCCTGCGACGGGGTCACCGTGGCCGTCCTCGCCGGCGGGCTGGATATCCCTTATCCGACCGGGCATTCGACCCTGCTGCATCGCATCGGCCAACGAGGGCTGCTGTTCACCGAATACCCGCCCGGTGTCCGCCCGGCCCGGCACCGGTTCCTGACCCGCAACCGACTGGTGGCCGCCGTCGCGGGTGCCGCGGTGGTGGTGGAAGCGGGCCTGCGCAGCGGCGCCGCGAATACTGCCGCGTGGGCGCGGGCATTGGGACGGACCGTGGCCGCGGTGCCCGGACCCGTGACGTCGTCGGCATCGGCTGGTTGCCACGCACTGCTGCGCAACGGCGCGGAGCTGGTCACCCGCTCCGACGACATAGTGGAGCTTGTCGGTCGCATCGGCGAGCTGGCGCCCGAGGAGCCGCGCCCCACCACGGCGTTCGACGCGCTGACCGACGCCGAGCGTCGGGTGTACGAGGCGTTGCCGGGCCGTGGCGCCGCCACGGTCGACCAGATCGCGGTCTCCTCGGGGCTGGTGCCCGAGCAGGTGCTGGGACCCCTGGCGATGCTTGAACTGGCCGGGTTGGTGCAGCGTCACGACGCGCGGTGGCGAATTGTCCGCGCCGGTGCCGTCCCGGCCGGGTCGGCGACGCGGCTCGTATAGTCGACAGGGGTCGGGTCTGGACAGGAGGATAAGTGGCAGGTCGACCTCTGCAACACTTCGAGGTTGTCGGTACCGAACAGCTCGCGCCGCACATGGTGCGGGTAGAGCTAGGCAGCACGCATTTCGATTCGTTCGTGCCCAGCAAATTCACCGACGCCTACGTCAAGCTGGCATTCGTTCCCGACGATGTCGACGTGGCCGGCTTACCGCGGCCGCTGACATTGGACAGCTTCGCCGGCCTGCCCCCGGAGAAGAGGCCGTCGGTGCGGACCATGACGGTTCGTCACGTCGACCTCGCGGCCCACCGCATCGCAGTTGACGTCGTGGTGCACGGCGAGCACGGTGTAGCGGGGGTATGGGCGGCCGGGGCCCGGCCCGGTCAGCCGATCTATTTGATGGGGCCCGGTGGCGCGTACACGCCCGATCCGGCCGCCGACTGGCATCTGCTGGCCGGCGACGAATCGGCGCTGCCTGCCATCGCTGCCGCGTTGGAAGCGTTGCCTCCCAACGCGATCGGCAAGGCGTTCATCGAGGTGGCGGGCCAGGAGGATGAGATCCCATTGACCGGGCCGGAGGGCATCGAGGTGCATTGGGTCTATCGCGGCGGTCGGGCCGATTTAGTCCCCGAGGACCGTGCCGGCGATCACGCGCCGCTGATCGAGGCCGTCACCACCACTCCATGGTTACCGGGACAGGTGCACGTCTTCATCCACGGCGAGGCGCAAGCCGTCATGCACAATCTACGGCCCCACATCCGAAAAGAGCGCGGGGTTGATGCGGTGTGGGCGTCGTCGATCTCGGGCTATTGGCGGCGCGGCCGCACCGAGGAGACGTTCCGGCAATGGAAGAAAGAACTGGCGCAGGCAGAGGCGGGCGCTTCTTAGGGGTTCGCCGTCCATGACCGCCGCCTGGCATTCTCATCGCATGCCACATTTCGGGGACTACCAGAACGAAATCTACCTGCAGGGCCTGGCCGGGGTGGTGCCATCGCTACCGATGGCCTTCACCGACCTGGAGGCCAAAGCCGCCACGGCACTGTCGCCGTCGGTCTGGTCATATGTCGCAGGAGGTGCCGGCGACGAGCGCACCCAGCGGGCCAACTGCGAGGTCTTCGAGCGGTGGGGACTGATCCCGCGCATGTTCGTCGGCGCCAAGGAACGCGACCTGAGCATCGAGCTGTTCGGCATGACCCTGCCGACGCCGGCATTCATGGCGCCGATCGGTGTCATCGGGCTGTGCGCTCAAGACGGTCACGGCGACCTGGCCACCGCGCGCGCAGCGGCGCGCACCGGCGTCCCGATGGTTGCCTCCACGTTGTCCGCCGACCCGATGGAAGATGTCGCCGCCGCACTGGGCGATACACCGGGCTTCTTCCAGCTGTACACGCCCAACGACCGCGAGCTGGCCGCCAGCTTGGTGCATCGCGCCGAGGGGGCCGGGTTCAAGGGCATCGTCGTCACTCTCGACACCTGGGTGACCGGTTGGCGCCCCCGCGACTTGAGCACCTCGAACTTCCCCCAGCTGCGTGGACACTGCCTGGCCAACTACACCAGTGACCCGGTTTTTCGCGCCGGCTTGCAACGCTCGCCGGAGGAGGATCCGCAAGGCGCGGTGCTGCGCTGGGTACAGGTCTTCGGAAGCGCGTTGACCTGGGACGACCTCACGTGGCTGCGTTCGTTGACCGAGCTGCCGCTGCTCGTCAAAGGCATCTGCCACCCCGACGACGCCCGGCGCGCCAAGGACGGCGGCGTTGACGGCATCTACTGCTCCAACCACGGCGGCCGGCAAGCCAACGGCGGCCTGCCCGCGCTGGATTGTCTACCGGGGGTGGTCGAGGCGGCCGACGGGCTGCCGGTCTTGTTCGACTCGGGGGTCCGCACCGGCGCTGACGTGATCAAGGCCCTTGCGCTGGGGGCGACCGCGGTGGGTGTCGGCCGCCCATACGCGTACGGCCTGGCGCTCGGCGGCATCGACGGCGTGGTGCACGTGCTGCGAATGATGCTTGCCGAGGCGGACCTGATCATGGCCGTTGACGGATATCCCGCGCTCAAAGATCTCACCCCGGACACGCTTCGGCGCGTCGTCTGACCGACGCCGCGTGGTGTCTGCCAGCGTGGGGGAGTGGCAGACAGCGAACCGATCCTCGCGGAGTTCGACGAGTACCTGGCGCTGCAGTGCGGTCGTTCAGCACACACCCGGCGGGCTTACCTCGGCGACCTGCGCTCACTGTTCGCCTTCCTCGACGAGCGCGGTGTCGACCTGGACGGGATCAACCTGCCGAACTTGCGATCCTGGCTGTCGGCATCGGCCGGTGCGGGCGCGGCCCGCACGACGCTGGCCCGTCGCACCTCGGCGGTCAAGGCGTTCACCGCCTGGGCGGTACGGCGTGGCCTGCTGGCGGGGGATCCGGCCGGTCGCCTGCAGGTGCCGAAGGCGCGCCGTACCCTGCCGGCCGTGCTGCGCCGAGATCAAGCCCTGGACGCCATGGCCGCCGCGAAAACCGGTGCCGAGCAGAACGATCCGTTGGCGTTACGGGACCGGCTGATCGTCGAGATGCTCTACGCCACCGGTATCCGGGTAAGCGAGCTGTGCGGCCTGGACATCGACGATGTGGATACCCGCTATCGGCTGGTGCGTGTTCTCGGTAAGGGCAACAAGCAGCGCACAGTCCCGTTCGGGGTGCCGGCAGCCGACGCGCTGCGCGCCTGGTTGACCGACGGGCGTCCCCCTCTGGTCACCGCGGAGTCCGGACCGGCGCTGCTGCTGGGCGCGCGGGGCCGGCGGCTCGACGTTCGCCAAGCGCGCACCGTTGTGCATCAAACGGTCGCCGCGGTGACCGGCGCCCCGGACATGGGGCCGCACGGATTGCGGCACAGCGCGGCCACACACTTGCTCGAAGGTGGGGCCGACCTGCGTGTGGTCCAGGAGTTGCTGGGCCATTCCAGTCTGGCAACCACCCAGCTATACACGCACGTCGCGGTATCGCGGTTGCGCGCGGTGCACGATCAGGCCCACCCCCGGGCCTGACGCCCTCTGTTGGCGTTGAGCGTGCGGCCCGGGTGACGACACGCCGTTGGGGCCGCCCTGAGCGCACACTGGACGCCGATTATCGGTCCAGCGGTTTGAGCCGGACCGAGGTGGATTTCAGCAGGCCCAACGGATCGACGTAGTGGGCGCCGGACGCCGGACCCCACATCGCGCCCCAGTGCAGACACGCCGCGGCCCGGCAGCCGAGGTGCCCGGCGACCAACGCGCCGATCACGGTCTGGGCCGTTACCGGCCGGCCTGCTCGCACGGCCGCCCGCACCGGCTCATAGCTGGTGCGTAATCCGCCGGGATGGGCCAGCGACACCACCGGCCGTCCGGCCAGCATCCCGGCGAACACCACGGTCGCGTCGCCCGCGGCATATACCGGCTGGCCGGGCGCTCCGGGCAGGTCGACGCCGCGATGGCCGGGCCGCCAGTCGGGCGTCGGGGCATCGAATCCGCGGGCGACCGGCGGAGGCGGCCGCAAGGGCCAATCCAGCCGCCCCTGATCGGCCTCCGCCGGTGCGGCGCATAGCAGTATCAGCACCACCAGCGTCACCCACCGCACGAGTCCAGTTCACCGCGGTTCCGCCGGCCCGACCATCCGCGTCGACCCGTTCTGTGCACGGTGACGTGACTGTGGAAAAACCACCAGCTGAGTCGGTGTAAACTGCTGGTCGCAGCTCGTTCGCGGGCTGACTTCGCGCGCCTGCACCGCAGCTCTGAGTTCTTCAGGAGTTCGCACTGCATGCCGGGCGGTCCCGTAACAGGGTCCGGCATCGCCGCAGACGCCAGGGCCCGGCTTCACCCGAAGCCGGGCGACAACCGACAATAAAAGGACATGGCCGACCATGGCTGTTGTAACCATGAAGCAGCTGCTTGACAGCGGCACCCACTTCGGGCACCAGACCCGTCGTTGGAATCCCAAGATGAAGCGGTTCATCTTCACCGACCGCAACGGCATCTACATCATCGACCTGCAGCAGACGCTGACCTTCATCGACAAGGCGTACGAGTTCGTCAAGGAAACCGTCGCCCACGGAGGCTCGGTGCTGTTCGTCGGCACCAAGAAGCAGGCTCAGGAGTCCGTCGCCGCCGAAGCGACCCGCGTCGGCATGCCGTACGTGAACCAGCGCTGGCTGGGCGGCATGCTCACCAACTTCTCCACCGTGCACAAGCGGTTGCAGCGCCTCAAGGAACTGGAAGCCATGGAGCAGACCGGCGGCTTCGAAGGCCGCACCAAGAAGGAGATCTTGGGCCTGACCCGCGAGAAGAACAAGCTGGAGCGGAGCCTGGGCGGTATCCGTGACATGGCCAAGGTGCCGTCGGCGATCTGGGTCGTCGACACGAACAAGGAGCACATCGCTGTCGGCGAGGCACGCAAACTGGGCATCCCGGTCATCGCGATCCTGGACACCAACTGTGATCCCGACGAGGTCGACTACCCGATTCCCGGCAACGACGATGCGATCCGTTCGGCCGCGCTGCTGACGAAGGTGATCGCCTCCGCGGTCGCCGAGGGCCTGCAGGCCCGCGCCGGGCTCGGCCGCGGTGATGGCAAGCCCGAGGCCGAAACCGCCGAGCCGCTCGCCGAATGGGAGCAGGAACTGCTGGCCTCCGCCACCGCGACCGCCACCCCCTCTGTTGGCGCCGAAGCCGCTGCGGGTGCAACCGAATCAATCCCCACGGAAGGCTGATATGGCGAACTTCACCGCTGCCGACGTCAAGCGGCTTCGGGAGCTGACCGGCGCCGGCATGCTGGACTGCAAGAACGCGCTGGCCGAATCCGACGGCGACTTCGACAAGGCCGTCGAGGCGCTGCGGATCAAGGGCGCCAAAGACGTCGGCAAGCGCGCCGAGCGGGCCACGGCCGAAGGCTTGGTCGCGGCCAGGAACGGCGCGCTCATCGAGCTCAACTCGGAGACCGACTTCGTTGCCAAAAATGCCGAGTTCCAGGCCCTGGCCGAGCAGATCGTCGATGCCGCGCTGGACGCCAAGGCCGCCGACGTCGAGGCGCTGAAGGCCGCCAAGATCGGCGATAAGACCGTCGAGCAAGCCGTCGCCGAACTGTCGGCCAAGATCGGCGAGAAGCTCGAGTTGCGCCGCGTGCAGTACTTCGACGGCAATGTGGAGACCTACCTGCACAAGCGTGCCGCCGATCTGCCGCCCGCGGTCGGTGTGCTGGTCGAGTTCCAGGGCGATGACAAAGACGCAGCACATGCGGTCGCGTTGCAGATCGCCGCGCTCAAGGCGCGCTATCTTTCCCGCGACGAGGTGCCGGAAGACGTCGTGGCCAGCGAACGTCGCATCGCCGAGGAAACCGCCAAAGCGGAGGGCAAGCCGGAGCAAGCCCTGCCCAAGATCATCGAGGGCCGGCTGAACGGCTTCTTCAAAGACGCGGTGCTGCTCGAGCAGCCTTCGGTGTCCGACAGCAAGAAGTCGGTCAAGGCGCTGCTCGACGAAGCCGGCGTGACGGTGACGCGGTTTGTTCGCTTCGAGGTGGGCCAGGCTTAACCCGCGGCGCGAGGCCAGTTAGCGTCATCGGTATGCAACGGGTGCACGCTTTCGGTGACGACGCTCTCGGTGACCTGGACGCGGTCGGCCTCGCCGAGGCCATCCGGGCCGGCCGGGTCAGCAGCCCCGAGGTGATCGAAGCTGCCATCGCCCGCACCGAGGCCGTCGACCCGGTCCTCAACGGCTTGGCCTATGCCGCGTTTCAGCAGGCCCGGGCCATCGCGTCGGCCGGTTCCGCGAACGGCTTTTTCAGCGGGGTCCCGACGCTCATCAAGGACAACATCGACGTCGCGGGCCAGCCAACGATGCACGGCACCGACGCGTGGAAGCCCTGGCATGCCGTCGGCAACAGCGAGTTCACCCAGCTGTACCTGGGCACCGGTCTGATATCGGTGGGTAAGACGCAGTTGTCGGAGTTCGGGTTCAGCGCATCCGCAGAACATCCCCGGCTGGGGCCGGTCCGCAACCCGTGGAACACCGACTACAGCGCCGGTGCATCGTCGTCGGGATCGGCTGCGTTCGTCGCCGCCGGCGTGGTACCCATCGCCCATGCCAACGACGGCGGCGGTTCGATCCGCATCCCGGCCTCCTGCAACGGGCTGGTAGGGCTCAAGCCGTCGCGCGCCCGGTTACCACTGGACCCGCAACTGCGCCGGCTGCCGGTGGGCATTGTCACCAACGGCGTGGTGACCCGTTCGGTACGTGACACCGCGGTGTTCTATCGGGAAGCCGAGCGCCTCTGGCGTAACCCCAAACTGGCGCCGGTCGGCGACGTCACCGGGCCGGGCCGGCAGCGGCTACGGATCGCCGCGGTGACCCGCTCGGTGCAGCGGGAGTGCAGCCCCCGGGTGCGGGAATTGACGCTGAAGTCGGCCGGGATTCTCGAAGAACTCGGCCATCGCGTCGAATACGTCGATCGGCCCCCGGTGCCGGCCAGTTTCGTCGAGGATTTCGTGCTGTATTGGGGATTCCTCGCGCTGGCTCAGGTGCGCACGGGTCGGCGCACGTTCGGCAAGACATTCGAACGCGACCGACTGGACAGCCTCACGCTTGGTCTTCAGCGGCACACCGGCCGCAACATCCATCGGCTGCCCTTGGCGATCATGCGGCTGCGAAGGATACGTAGGCGCACCGCGGAGTTCTTCGGCACCTACGACGCAGTGCTGACACCAACCCTCGCCGACGAGACGCCTCGCATCGGACACCTGGCTCCCACCGATTATCAGCAGGTCATCGACCGGCTGATCGACTGGGTCTCATTCACCCCGCTGCAGAATGTCACCGGCGAACCGGCGATTTCGCTGCCACTGGCCCAATCCGCCGACGGCATGCCGGTGGGCATGATGCTTTCGGCCGATTTCGGGCAGGAAGCGCTGCTGCTGGAGCTGGCCTATGAGCTCGAAGAAGCACGGCCGTGGGCCCGGATTCAGGCCGCGTAGTCAGCAGTCAGACCCGAGCTTTTCGAGCATCTGCTTGAACTCGCGCTGCTGAGTTTCGGTCAACTTGGCCAGGATACGGGCATCGGCTCTGCGCACCGCACCTTCGGCGCGCTTCAGCAGGGCGCGGCCCGGACCGGTCAGGGTGGCCGGCAGCGCCCGCCCGCTCGACACCGACGCCGGCCGCGTCACGGCCCCAATGTCTTCCAGCTTGCGCAACACCGTGTTCATTGCCTGAGGCGTGACACTAGCGTGCCGGGACAGTTCGGCGCTGGACATTCCGGGAAACATCGAAAGAATGCGCAGGCAAACGAATTCGGGGAGCGTCAGCCCGAGTGGGCCCAACACGGCGGACACCTCCGGTCGCAGCACGGCTCCCACCCGGTAGAGCAGGTAACCCAGCGGAGCGTCTTCGGCCTGAACCATGTCAACGATATTGACATATATGCGGCGTCGCGACGCGCATCCGTCGAGGAAATTGTGATTGCGTGGCGCCCGAACAAGTCGCACGCGAGCTACACCGGATATTGCCACGAGGGGGTTTGATGCCGAAGGCAACAATAGGCGGCAAGCCGGAAAAGAGTGGATCGCCGAGCACTCTGCAGCGTTTCGGCAAGACCGCCTTGGCGAGAGCGTGCACACCCCGAGAGCTTTGTTGTTGCGCCACAAAGGGTCTGCGAATTACCTTTTGCGGTTTGAATTGCGCCGAGCATGAAACCGGGCAACCGACCAATCGGCCGCATGCGCTGTGCACTGGTTGTCCGATTATCGCGTTGTCGGCCCGGCGCTGGGGACATCCGGATCGTCGTCGGCCGGCGGCTCAGGATCGCGCCATTCCTCGCTGCGACTGGACCGGTTTCCGCGCACAGTGCCTTCCAATTCGTGCTTGAGTTCATCGTCTTCGCGTGAACTGTGTTTGGAGTTTCCTCGTTCCATCGACGACCCCCTTTGTTCGCGCTTTTGACATTCGCTCACCGCTGGGCAGATCCGGCTGCCCGAGACGAAGTCTCTTGAGGCCGTTTACCCCTCGCCGTCGATGTTAATCGCCGGCCGCATCCCTGCGAGGTGGTGTTAACAGTGATGTGGATGTCAAGCAATGTTGCCAAAGATATTGCCGCACAAGGGGCATCGTCGGCGCACCGGCAGCCGGCTTGCCGTGACGCCGAAGCGGAACCCATGTTTAGCTCCGGGGCCAAATGGCTATCAGCCCCATGTGAACGAAATGCCCTTCGGGGGAACGCTCGATGCGAAAGGAAACTGCATGAAGTTCACCAAGAACGCCGTAAAGACCACTATCGCCGCCGGCGGAATAGGGGCCGCAGCTGTTTTCACTGCTGCTACCGCCGCTGCCGCGCCGCCCACCATCCAGCAGTTCGGCACCAGTGAACAGCTCGTTGACGGGCCGATGGTGACGTCGTACACGGTCGGCAACCTGCATGCCACCGACACCGTCATCCCGGGCTTTACGCCCAGGGGGCAGCTCTACCAGGCGGACATCACCGCGACAGCCGCCAGCGGAACTGTTACTCCGGTGGTCTCCGACTTCAATGCCCGCGCGGCTAACGGCAAGACCTACAACGTGATTGACAACGTTCCGGTTCCGAATGGCCTTAGCCCGGCACCGATCAACCAGGGCGGCCAATCGAGCGGGACGCTGTACTTCGATGTGACAGGCCAACCGCCGAATGGCGTTGTCTACAACGACGGTGTCCAGGACGTCCTGATCTGGACGAGCAACGCCTGATGTAGGACAGTGAGCTGGCCACGACCTCCCCGCGTCGCATCGACGCGGGGAGGTTCTCTTCTCCGGTTGGCGCAATGACTCGACCGGTGGCATTTTCTGTGGCGGAATCGGGTACCCGGCGGTAATGAGTTGCACGGATCACAGGCCAGCAGCCGTGCGTGCCCAGGCGCGGCGACATGCGGAACGGGCCCGGGCGGCGATGGAGGAGCAGCGCAGCGACCGGGACGGCGGCTTGAGCGGCTGGATCGCCGAGCGCGCCGGCGATTGGGATCTTCGCGGCCAAGACGAGACCACTCTGCAGCGTCAGAAGTATCTATGGAATGCACTCGTCGACTATTGGTTTCGGATGGAGATCGACGGCTGGGAGAACATCGCCGGGCCGCCGGTGCTATTGGTCGGTATTCACTCCGGCGCTCCGTTCGTCTGGGACGCCTGGACCGTCGGTCTGCAGTGGTGGCGACGCTTCGGGCAGGACCGTCCGCTGCATGGCACCGCCCATGATGCATTGATGGCCATTCCGTTGATCGGTCGCTACTTTCGGTCTATGGGTGTGCTTCCGGCCGCCCCGGACGCGATCGCCACTGCCCTGGCGGAGGGGCGTGACGTAGCGGTGTGGCCCGGTGGGGAAGTGGACTCGCTACGTCCGTGGTGCGAACGTGATTGCGCCAATCTCGCGGGGCGGAAGGGCTTCGTGAAGATGGCGATTCGTGCCGGCGTTCCGGTAGTGCCGATCGCGACCGTCGGCGGCGCCGACGCCATGCCGGTGCTGATACGTGGCGACCGGCTGTCAAAGGTCTTACGTCTCGACCGCCTGCTGCGGCTCAAAGTGTTCCCACTGGCGATCTCGCTCCCCTGGGGCATTGCACCGGCGGCGCTTCCGCAGTTGCCGCTGCCGGCCAAGATCAGAACCCGGTTCATGCCGGCCGTCGAGTTCGATCACGACCCTTCACGTGCCGATGACGACGAATACGTCGACCGCAAGTACCGCGAGATTCAAGAGGCCATCCAAGACGGTATGGATGCACTCGCGCGCAAGCGCGTGTTGCCGCTGTTCGCCTGACCGGATTTCGAAAGACTAGGCAAAACAGGAAGAGTCGTGGTCAACGCAGTGCCGAGTCGGCGGACGTTGCCGCCAACGCACTGACGATCCATTCGGGTCGCGGCGGCGCCGCCACCATATAGCCCACGCCGCG
>CAYNLB010000022.1:8131-13115 GCA_964397935.1 uncultured Mycobacterium sp. | reverse complement strand
CACTGACGATCCATTCGGGTCGCGGCGGCGCCGCCACCATATAGCCCACGCCGCGGACCGTGTCGATAAGAGACTGCCTGGCGCCCAGCTTGGCCCGCAGCCGCCGCACGTGGACATCGACGGTACGGCTGCGACCGTTGCAGTCGAAACCCCACACCTCATGCATCAGACGTGTCCGGGTGAAAGCCCGCCCGGCATGCTGTACAAGGAAATTCAACAATTTGAACTCGGTCAGGGTCAGGTCCAGGTGTTCGCCGTCCAGCGAACCGGTGAAACTGCCCGGGCGAAGGAGGGGATCGCCGAACTTCAGCGTGCTGTTGATCGCGCTGTGCCGGCGGCCTATCGCCAGCCGCAGTCGTTCCAGCAGTTCATCCGCGCCGGTCGCGGGCAGCATCACATCGTCGAGATGCCAATCGATGTCAACCGCCGTAACGCCTCCCGGCGTAACTACGGCCATCACCGCGATGGCGGGAGTATTGGCTGTCATTCGGCGGCAGAGCGCCCGCGCGGTGGTGGGGTCGCTGTGGGCATCGACGATCGCAATATCGGCGCCATCGCGGTGTCCGTCACCGTGGTCGGTGAGGGGCGCGCGCAATACGGAATGCACAAAGGAAGTCAGCCCAGGCAAAGCCGTTTCGAGATCGTCCGCATTGGTGAGCAATAGAACGTCCAACACATCTCCACGAGAAACTTGTGAGGGCGCGCTACCGCCTCAAACTCGTAGGCACCCCACGGGGAGATGCCTGCCGGCGCAGCGGCTGAATACCCGATCAAAATCAAACTATGCGCGGGCTTTTCGGATTCGATGTGGCCGGTGGTGATCAGCTGGGGAACTTGTTCGCCCCGCCCCGGGAAAATCGATGGGTCCGGCCTATTTTCACAGACCGGACCCATCCTTCCGACAAGCTATTGGTTGGACTTCTCCCGTTCCTCGGCCGCCTCGGCGCCGCCGCGGGCCGCCTCGGCTTCGGCTTCCTTCTTCGCCGCGTCGCGCTGTGCTTCCGCCTTGTCCTGCTGGGCTTGGCCTTCGCGAGTGAGGTCATCCCGACCAGCCACCGCGCCAACGGCCTCCTTGGCCTTGCCCTTGGCGTCCTCGACGACGCCCTTAACGGCTTCGGCAGGTCCCGAGTTGTTGGTGTCCGCCATGGATCATTCCTCCTCATTGGCGTACTTCGAGCAATTCATGCTCAGCCGATCGCCACTGCGATCGGTCCGGTAATACAGCGAGCCTGGCCCTCATTCTCAAGACCTTGGTTGTCCCGCCGCGATGCAGCGGATTCCCCATGTCGCCACTCGGTCAAACATTTGGTGCCGCAAGGGCGGGAGCGCCGCCACCGGTATTGGCAATACCTGCGCAGATAGAGTGGGGTATCCGTTCACATCGCCGACTGTGCAGATATTGCCCCCCGCCCACGCCACGCTGTGTTGCGATGAGGCAGGATGTGAAATGCCGTTCCGGATGAGGTCACCCGGGATGGCACTCTCGTGCGAGGAGTCTGATGACGGAGTCTGATGCCGCCGGCTCGGCGGCTCCGAAGCCGGAGCCGCCGAACGCGAGCAACGGCGTACCGGCATCTGTACCGGAGAATGGACTGTCTCCCGGCCACCCTGCGAGCCGTCCCAAGTATTCGAGAGTGTTGCTCAAGCTCGGTGGCGAGATGTTCGGTGGCGGTCAGGTCGGGTTGGACCCGGATGTCGTGGCGCGGGTGGCTCGGCAAATTGCCGAGGTGGTGCGCGGCGGCGTACAAGTCGCTGTCGTGATCGGCGGCGGCAACTTCTTCCGCGGCGCACAGCTTCAGCAGCGCGGTATGCAACGCTCCCGCTCGGACTACATGGGCATGCTCGGCACCGTCATGAACAGCCTCGCGTTGCAGGACTTCCTGGAGAAAGAAGGCATCGTCACCCGCGTCCAGACCGCGATCACGATGGGTCAGGTGGCAGAGCCGTACCTGCCGTTGCGTGCGGTGCGCCACCTGGAAAAAGGGCGGGTGGTGATTTTCGGGGCTGGCATGGGGTTGCCGTACTTCTCTACCGACACCACGGCCGCCCAGCGGGCACTAGAGATCGGCGCGGAGGTGGTCTTGATGGCCAAGGCGGTCGACGGTGTGTTCTCCGAAGATCCGCGGCAGAATCCGCAAGCTGAGCTGATCGCCGCGATCAGCCATCGTGAGGTCATCGACCGCGGGCTACGAGTGGCCGATGCGACCGCATTCAGCCTGTGTATGGACAACGGCATGCCGATCCTGGTGTTCAACCTGCTGACCAATGGCAATATCGCCCGTGCGGTCGCCGGTGAGAAGATCGGGACACTGGTCACCACTTGAGGGGAATGCGCAAATGATCGACGAGGCTCTCTTCGATGCGGAAGAGAAAATGGAAAAGGCCGTAGCGGTGGCCCGCGATGACTTGTCAACCATTCGCACCGGCCGCGCCAACCCGGGCATGTTCTCCCGGATCGTGATCGATTACTACGGCGCCAGCACGCCCATCACCCAGCTGGCCAGCATCAATGTGCCCGAGGCGCGACTTGTCGTGATAAAGCCCTACGAAGCCAGTCAGCTCGGCGCGATCGAGACGGCGATTCGCAACTCCGACCTGGGAGTGAATCCCACCAATGACGGCACCCTCATTCGGGTGGCGGTGCCGCAGCTCACCGAGGAGCGTCGGCGGGAACTCGTCAAGCAGGCCAAGGGCAAGGGGGAGGACGCCAAGGTGTCGGTCCGCAATATCCGCCGCAAAGCGATGGAAGAGCTGCACCGAATCCGAAAGGACGGCGAGGCGGGCGAGGATGAGGTGGGTCGGGCGGAGAAGGACCTCGACAAGACCACCCATCAATACACCAACCAGATCGAAGAACTCGTCAAGCACAAAGAAGGCGAGCTGCTGGAGGTCTAGCGGCCGCTCAGCAACTGACTCCGTTTAAGTCCGTGGCAGCTACCAATACTGACGCAGGTACTCCGGCCGACGAGCCGGCGCGTGGGGCCAAGAAACCGATGCGGCAACCGGCGAAGAAGACATCCCGGGCAGGACGCGATCTGCCCGCCGCGATCGTGGTCGGCGCCAGCATCGGCAGCGTCCTGATCGCAACGCTGGTGTTCGCTCCGCGCTATTGGGTGGTCCTCGTCGCGGTGGCCATTTTCGTTGCCAGCCACGAGGTGGTGCGCCGGCTGCGCGAAGCCGGATACCTGATCCCGGTCATCCCGTTGCTGATCGGTGGCCAGGCCACCGTGTGGCTGACCTGGCCGTTCCATGCCGCCGGCGCGTTGGCCGGCTTTGGGGTCACCGTGGTGACCTGCATGATCTGGCGGTTGTTCATGCAGGACAACAGCAAGCGGCCCGAACCGTTCGCCGGTTCACCGTCGGCTGACTATCTGCGGGACGCATCGGCGACCATTTTCCTGGCCGCATGGGTCCCGCTGTTCGCGTCGTTCGCCGCGCTGCTGGTCTATCCGGCAGACGGCGCGGGACGGGTGTTCTGCCTGATGATCACCGTCGTCGCTTCCGACGTGAGTGCCTACGGTGTGGGGGTGCTGTTCGGCAAGCATCTGATGGTTCCGGCGATCAGCCCGAAGAAGTCGTGGGAGGGATTCGCCGGTTCGCTGGTCTTCGGGACCACCGCAGCGATCCTGACCGCGACCTTCCTGGCCGACAAATCGCCGTGGGTGGGTGCGCTGCTGGGAGTTGTGCTCGTGCTGACCTGCACGCTTGGCGATCTGGTGGAGTCCCAGGTCAAGCGCGATCTCGGCATCAAAGACATGGGCCGGCTGCTGCCCGGCCATGGCGGGCTGATGGACCGGCTTGACGGCTTACTCCCGTCGGCGGTCGCGGCCTGGACGGTGCTCACGCTGGTGCCCTAGGCGTTCCGTGCCGCCCCTGATTTGGCCGATACTGGACAAATCATGGCCCAACAGTTGATTTTCGATGAGCCGCGCGCGAGCAGGCCGCCGCGGCATCTGGCCGACCTCGACGAGGACGGTCGCGCATCGGTCGTCGCCGAGCTGGGATTGCCGGCGTTTCGTGCCAAGCAACTCGCGCACCAGTACTACGGCCGGCTGATCGGCGATCCGCGCCAGATGACCGACCTTCCCGCGGCGGTCCGTGAGTTGATCGCCGAAGCGATGTTCCCGAACCTGCTCGCCGCGGCATCCGAGGTCACCTGTGATGCCGGCCAGACGCGAAAGACGTTGTGGCGGGCCGCCGACGGCGCCACCGTCGAGTCGGTGCTGATGCGCTATCCGCAACGCAACACGGTGTGCATCTCGTCGCAGGCCGGCTGCGGTATGGCTTGCCCGTTCTGTGCGACCGGTCAGGGCGGATTGAACCGCAACCTGTCGACCGCCGAGATCCTCGAACAGGTGCGCGCCGGTGCCGCGGCCCTGCGCGACGACTTCGGCGATCGTCTCTCCAACGTGGTCTTCATGGGCATGGGGGAGCCGCTGGCCAATTACGTTCGAGTGCTGGCTGCGGTGCGGCGCATCATCGCCCAACCACCGCAAGGTTTCGGCATTTCGGCCCGGTCGGTGACGGTGTCCACGGTGGGGCTGGTCCCGGCGGTCCGCAAACTTGCCGACGAACGGCTCGGGGTGACTCTGGCGTTGTCGTTGCACGCGCCCGACGATGAGCTGCGGGACACCCTGGTCCCCGTCAATAACCGGTGGAAGATCGCCGAGGCTCTCGATGCCGCCCGGTATTACGCCGATATGACCGGTCGGCGGGTATCGGTGGAGTACGCGCTGATCCGCGACGTCAACGATCAACCGTGGCGGGCCGACCTGCTGGGTAAGCGGCTGCATCGCGTGCTCGGGCCCCTGGTGCACGTGAACCTGATCCCGCTCAATCCGACCCCGGGCAGCGATTGGGATGCCAGCCCCAAGGCGGTGGAGCGGGAGTTCGTTCGCCGGGTCCGGTCGAAAGGGGTTTCGTGCACGGTACGAGACACCCGCGGCCGTGAGATCAGCGCCGCCTGCGGACAGCTGGCCGCCGA
>CAYNLB010000022.1:0-8031 GCA_964397935.1 uncultured Mycobacterium sp. | reverse complement strand
CACCCGCGGCCGTGAGATCAGCGCCGCCTGCGGACAGCTGGCCGCCGAAGGCGGGTAGCTGGAGCGCGGGCGAATCAGCAGGGGCCTGCGGACAGCTGGCCGCCGATGGCGGGTAGCTGGAGCGCGGGCGAATCAGCAGGGGCCTGCGGACAGCTGGCCGCCGAAGGCGGGCCTACCTGATCCAGCCGCGCCGGCGACCCCACAGGTCGCGGACCAGGACAAAAAGCGCCAGCGCGGCAAACCCGATCAGGAACAAGTCCTCGATATGCCCGACGTGGTTGCCGCGCAGCATCGCCAGCAGGAAGATGACCGCCAGAGCGCCGACGAAGTGCCAGGTGCGGTAGTTGATTCTGCTCCAGCCCCACGCTGCTGACGGCACCTCGGCGGTGTCGACGCCGGAGAAGTGTTCCACCTCGGTACTGGCCACGGCGAATCCCTTTCGGATCGGTCGGCTACTGCAGTGAAGATTCTGGCACACGGGGCGAGGGGCCGCCGGGGCCACAGCACCCGGTGGCCCGGTCCGTGGCTCGAGAGGCCCGGGGACGGCACAATGAATGAGTGACCAACCGGACGACCCAAGGGCAAATCGAGGGCCGCCTGCGCGTGCTGGTGCTGGGCTCTACCGGCTCGATCGGTACCCAGGCGCTGCAAGTCATCGCGGCGAATCCGGACCGCTTCGAGGTGGTCGGGCTGGCTGCGGGGGGCGCGCATCTGGACACGCTGGCGCGGCAACGCGCCGAGACCGGAGTCACCAATATCGCGATCTCGGACGAGCGGGCGGCACAGCTGGCCGACCAGGAATTCGGGGAGGTCCCCTTCCGTGGGCCCGAAGCGGCGACCCGACTGGTTCAGGAGACCGAAGCCGACGTCGTCCTTAATGCGCTGGTGGGAGCGTTGGGGCTGCGACCCACGCTGGCCGCGCTGCAATCAGGGGCTCGGCTGGCACTGGCCAACAAGGAGTCCCTCATCGCCGGTGGCCCGCTGGTGTTGCGGGCGGCGCGGCCGGGCCAGATCGTGCCCGTTGACTCCGAACACTCCGCGCTGGCCCAGTGCCTGCGCGGCGGCGCCCCCGAGGAAGTGGCCAAACTCGTGCTGACCGCCTCCGGCGGGCCGTTTCGCGGCTGGACCGCCGCCGAGCTGGAGGGCGTCACACCCGAGCAGGCGGGCGCCCACCCGACCTGGTCGATGGGCCCGATGAACACGCTGAACTCGGCGTCGCTGGTCAACAAGGGGCTTGAGTTGATCGAAACCCACCTGCTGTTCGGCATTCCCTATGACCGCATCGAGGTGGTCGTCCACCCTCAGTCAATCGTTCATTCAATGGTCACCTTCGTTGACGGCTCGACCATCGCCCAGGCCAGCCCCCCGGATATGAAGCTCCCCATCTCGTTGGCCCTGGGTTGGCCGCACCGGGTGCCCGGGGTGGCCGCGTCCTGTGACTTCAGCACTGCTTCCAGCTGGGAATTCGAGCCGCTGGACAGCGACGTCTTCCCCGCTGTCGAGCTGGCCAGGTATGCCGGTCAGACCGGCGGATGCATGACTGCTGTCTACAACGCCGCCAACGAGGAAGCAGCCGAGGCGTTCCTTGTCGGCCGGGTAGGGTTCCCGGCCATCGTCAAAACCATCGCCGACGTGCTGCACGCCGCCGACCAATGGGCGGTTTCACCCGCTAACGTGGATGAGGTACTAGACGCCCAGCGGTGGGCACGTGAGCGCGCCCACCGCGCTGTCGCAACTACCGGCCCCGCCAAGATATCCGGAATGGTCTGAGAAAGGTCCCAGCAGCGGAGATGATGTTCGTTATCGGCATTGTGCTGTTCGCCCTCGCCATCCTGATTTCGGTGGCTCTGCACGAGTGCGGCCACATGTGGGTTGCCCGCGCCACCGGCATGAAGGTGCGTCGCTATTTCGTCGGCTTTGGCCCCACGCTCTGGTCGACCCGGCGCGGTGAAACCGAGTACGGCGTCAAGGCCGTTCCCCTGGGCGGCTTCTGCGATATCGCCGGGATGACCACCGTCGAGCCGCTGGAACCCGATGAAACCGACCGGGCGATGTACAAGCAGGCGACCTGGAAGCGGGTCGCGGTGTTGTTTGCGGGTCCCGGCATGAACTTCGTGATCTGCCTGGTGCTGATCTACGGCATCGCACTGGTATGGGGGCTGCCGAACCTGCACCCGCCCACTCGTGCAGTGGTTGGCGAAACCGCTTGTGTCGCGCCCGAAGTTGCTCCGGGTCAGGTCGGAAACTGCATCGGACCCGGTCCGGCGGCGCTCGCCGGAATCCGCCCCGGCGACGTCGTGGTCAAGGTCGGTGACACCCCCGTGTCCACCTTCGAGGACATGGCCGTTGCGGTCCGCAAGCTGCGCGGCCCCGTCCCGATCGTCGTCGAGCGTGACGGCGTCCCGATCACCACCTACGTAGATGTCACGCCCACTCAGCGCTTCGTTGCCAACGGGGGCGATGGCGCCAGCGGGCAGGACAGTCAGCCGCAACCTTCGACGGTGGGCGCGATCGGCGTCGGCGCGGTGCGGCTCGTGCCCACGCACTACGGTGTGCTCTCGGCGGTGCCGGCAACCTTTGCCTTCGTCGGCGACCTGACGGTCGAGGTAGGCAAGGCGCTTGCCGCGATTCCGACGAAGGTGGGTGCGCTGGTGCACGCCATCGGCGGCGGACAGCGTGACCCGCAGACGCCGATGAGCGTGGTGGGAGCCAGCATCATCGGCGGCGAGACCGTCGACCACGGGTTGTGGGTGGCGTTCTGGTTCTTCTTGGCCCAGTTGAATCTCATCCTGGGTGCGATCAACCTGGTGCCGCTGCTGCCCTTCGATGGTGGTCACATCGCTATCGCGGTGTTCGAGAAGATCCGCAACCTCATCCGGTCCGCCCGCGGCATGGTCGCGGCCGCGCCGGTGAACTATCTCAAACTCATGCCCGCGACCTACGTCGTGCTGGTGTTCGTGGTCGGCTACATGCTGCTGACCGTGACCGCTGATGTGGTCAATCCGATCAGGCTCTTCCAATGACGAACCAAAGGAATCGAAAACAGTGACTGTTGGCCTGGGCATGCCGGACGCCCCGGTGCCCACGCTCGCCCCCCGGCGCACCACCCGTCAACTGATGGTCCGCGACGTCGGGGTCGGCAGCGACTATCCGATCTCGGTGCAGTCGATGTGCACCACCAAGACCCATGAAATCAACTCGACGTTGCAGCAGATCGCCGAATTGACCACGGCGGGCTGTGACATTGTCCGGGTGGCCTGCCCGCGCCAGGAGGATGCCGACGCGCTGGCCACGATCGCCAAAAAGAGCAAGATCCCGGTGATCGCCGACATCCATTTCCAGCCGAAGTACATCTTCGCCGCCATCGACGCCGGCTGCGCGGCGGTGCGGGTAAACCCGGGCAACATCAAGGAGTTCGACGGCCGGGTCGGCGAGGTCGCCAAGGCAGCCGGAGAGGCCGGCATCCCCATTCGCATCGGGGTCAACGCCGGCTCCCTGGACAAGCGGATCATGGCCAAATACGGCAAAGCCACACCCGAAGCGCTGGTGGAGTCCGCGCTGTGGGAGGCCTCGCTGTTCGAGGAGCACGGCTTCGGCGACATCAAGATCAGCGTCAAGCACAACGATCCGGTGGTGATGGTCGCCGCCTATGAGATGCTGGCCGCCCGGTGCGATTACCCGCTGCACCTAGGGGTGACCGAGGCCGGCCCCGCCTTCCAGGGCACCATCAAGTCCGCGGTCGCCTTCGGTGCGCTGCTGTCGCGGGGCATCGGCGACACCATCCGGGTGTCGCTGTCGGCGCCGCCGGTCGAAGAAGTCAAGGTCGGGGTCCAGATTCTGGAGTCGCTGAACCTGCGGCCGCGCTCGCTGGAGATCGTGTCCTGCCCATCGTGTGGCCGCGCCCAGGTCGACGTCTACACCCTGGCCAACGAGGTCACCGCCGGGCTGGAGGGTCTCGATGTGCCGCTGCGGGTCGCCGTGATGGGGTGCGTCGTGAACGGCCCCGGCGAGGCGCGCGAGGCCGATCTGGGTGTCGCGTCGGGAAATGGCAAGGGCCAGATATTCGTTCGCGGCGAGGTGATCAAGACGGTGCCCGAGTCGCAGATCGTGGAGACGCTGATCGAGGAGGCCATGCGGCTTGCGTCAGAAACGGAGGGGGAAATGGGTCCCGACGCGAACGGCACGGGAAGCGCCGATCACGGTCCGGGCACAACTCCGAGCGGTTCGCCTATTGTGACCGTAAGCTGATAGGTGCCAGCGTCTTCTGCTGGTCTTGAGTTCGCACCACAGAGAGTTCGCCAGATGTCGGCTCCGCCCGTCTTCCGCCTTGTCGGCGAGCGACGGGTGTCTGTGGTCCGCGATACCACCGCCGTGTGGCAGGTCCTCGATGACGATCCGGTCGGGTCGTGCATGGTCGCCGCCCGAGTGGCAGACCACGGCATCGAAGCCAACTCGATCGGCGGAGAGCTATGGACTCGTCGTGGCGCGGAGGAGTCGCTGTGCTTCGCGGGCGCCAATCTGATCCCGCTGCGAGGCGCGCCGGCTGACTTGACTGCTTTCGCCGACGAGGCGATGAGCGGGACGCGGCGCTGTTCTTCGCTGGTCGGCAGGGCCGGTCTGGTGATGCCGATGTGGGAGCGGCTCGAGTCGGTATGGGGTCCGGCCCGCGATGTGCGCGACCACCAGCCGCTGTTGGCGCTCTCGACGCACCCGAGTTGCGACATTGACCCGGGTGTGCGGCAGGTCAGGCCGGACGAGCTGGACGCCTACCTGGTGGCCGCCGTCGACATGTTCATCGGCGAAGTGGGGGTCGACCCGCGCATCGGTGATGGTGGTCGCGGCTACCGCCGGCGGGTGGCCAGTCTCATCGCGACCGGTCGCGCCTGGGCCCGATTCGAGCACGGTCAGGTCGTCTTCAAAGCCGAAGTGGGGTCGCAGTCTCCCGCGGTCGGTCAAATCCAGGGGGTCTGGGTGCACCCGGAGTGGCGCGGCCTGGGCCTGGGGACTACCGGCACCGCAACGGTGGCTGCGGTGATCGTCGGTAGCGGGCGGACCGCCAGCCTGTACGTGAACAACTTCAATACGGTGGCGCGTGCCGCGTACGCCCGGGTTGGTTTCGCCGAAGTCGGCACCTTCGCAACGGTGCTGCTGGACTGAGTGCCGAGCCAGCCGAACGCCACTCCGGCGTGTCCCCCGCAATCAGGCGGTACCCCCAGCTCGGCGAGCAATATCGCGCTGGCGTGGCGTCGGCCGATGGGGTCCCTATAACGATTGCGTCTCGGTGTGTCTGCGGCGGTGTCACCGCCGCCCTTCCTAACATCAGTAACGATGGCAACAAAAACCACTTTGGTAACAGGCGCATCGCTGGTGTTCGGTTCGCTGCTCGTTGTGGTGATCGCCCTGTCCGGATGCACTCCGCGCCCGGACGGTCCCGGCCCGGCCGCCGAGAAGTTCTTCGGCGCCCTCGCGATCGGCGACACCGCGACGGCCGCCCAGCTCACAGACAGCCCGAACGACGCCCGCGAAGCGCTGAACGCGGCGTGGGCCGGACTGCAGGCGAGCCACCTCGATGCGCAGATTCTCAATGCGAAGTACGCCGAGGACACCGGCACGGTCGGCTATCGGTTCACCTGGCGCCTGCCGAAAAACCGGACTTGGAGCTACGACGGCCAGCTGAAGATGGCGCGCAACGAGGGGCGCTGGGAGGTTCGGTGGACCACCACCGGGCTGCACCCCAAGCTGGGTGAGCGTCAGACGTTCGCGTTGCGTGCCGATCGGCCGCGGCGCGCATCGGTGAACGAACTAGGGGGCAGCGATGTGCTGGTGCCGGGCTACCTGTATCACTACACGCTGGACGCCACTAAAGCCGGCTCCGGAGCAGCCCTGATCGGCACGGCGCACGCGGTGGTGGAGGTCCTGCATCCATTCAACGACACGCTGAACGACCCGCAGCTGCTCGCCGAACAAGCAAGCTCGGCAACCCGGCCGATGGACTTGGTGACGTTGCATCCGGACGACAACGACAAGGTCTTCCCGGCGATCGGCCGGCTGCCCGGCATTGTGATCACACCCCAGCCCGAGATGCTGCCGACCGACCCGCATTTCGCGCCGGCGGTCATCGCAGAAGTCAAGAAAGCCGTGGTCGATCAGCTCGACGGCGAGCCGGGCTGGCGGGTGGTCAGCGTCAACCAGAACGGTGTCGAGGTCGAAGTGCTGCACGAGGTCCAAGCGTCGCCGGCACCGTCGATCTCCATCACCTTGGACCGGGCGGTGCAGGATGCCGCTCAGCACGCGGTGAACACGCGGGGCGGCAAAGCGATGATCGTGGTGATCAAGCCGTCGACGGGGGAGATCCTCGCAATCGCGCAGAACGGCGGCGCCGATGCCGAAGGACTGCTGGCCACTACCGGTTTGTACCCGCCCGGGTCGACCTTCAAGATGATCACCGCCGGCGCTGCCGTCGAACGCGATATGGCCACGCCCAACACGATGCTGGGCTGCCCGGGCCAGATCGACATCGGGCATCGCACCATCCCCAATTACGGCGGTTTCGACCTCGGTGTGGTGCCGATGTCGCGTGCCTTCGCCAGTTCCTGCAACACCACCTTCGCCGAGCTGAGTAGCAGAATGCCGCCCCGGGGTCTGACGCAGGCGGCCAGCCGGTATGGAATCGGGCTGGACTACCAGATTGACGGCATCACCACGGTCACCGGGTCGGTGCCGCCGACCGTGGACCTGGCCGAGCGCACCGAGGACGGCTTCGGCCAGGGCAAGGTGCTGGCCAGTCCATTCGGCATGGCGCTGGTGGCGGCAACGGTCGCCGCCGGCAAGACCCCGGTGCCGCAGCTGATCGCCGGGCGGGCAACGACGGTCGACGGCGATATCACGCCGATCAGTCCCAAGATGATCGACGCGCTGCGGCCCATGATGCGGCTGGTGGTGACCAATGGGACCGCCAGGGAGATCGCCGGCTGCGGAGCGGTGTACGGGAAGACCGGTGAGGCCGAGTTCCCGGGCGGATCGCATTCGTGGTTTGCCGGATACCGCGGCGACCTGGCATTCGCGTCGCTGATCGTCGGAGGTGGCAGCTCGGAATACGCGGTCCGGATGACCAAAGTGATGTTTGAATCGCTGCCGCCGGACTTCTTGGCCTAACGGCCAGTTCTCCCGTCCCGGCCGCCTCGCCCCTTTCAGCGGTAAGTTGCGAGGGTAGGCCAGGTTACGCGGAGCATCAGGAAAGGCCATGACTGAGACCGGTGGAGAAATGGTGGCGTTACGGGTCTCGGACGCCGACCGGAACGGCACGATGCGGCGACTGCACAACGCCGTCGCGCTCGGGCTGATCGATATCGACGAGTTCGAGCAACGCTCGTCGCAAGTGTCCTACGCGCGTACCCGGGGCGAGTTGGACGGGCTGGTCGGTGATCTGCCCGGGCCCGGTGCCATCGTCACCTCCGCGGCAGACCGGGTGGAGTTGCGTGGCTGGGCCGGCTCGCTCAAGCGCCACGGCGAATGGATGGTGCCGACCCGCCTGGCACTGGTCCGCCGACTGGGTTCGGTGGAACTCGACCTCACCAGGGCCCGGTTCGCGGGGCCGGTGGTGGTCATCGAGATGGACATGAGATTCGGCTCGGTGGAGATCCGGCTGCCGGATGGCGCCAGCGCCTCGATCGACGACGTCGAGGTCTACGTGGGCAATGCCAGCGACCGTCGCAAAGACGCACCCGGCGAAGGCAGCCCGCACGTCGTATTGACCGGTCGGGTGGTGTGCGGCTCGGTGACCATCCGGGGGCCGCGCCGGTCGCTCCTGCGACGCCCCGGACGGCCTTGATTAAGCTGGCGGCATGCCTGCTCGCACCGCGCTTTCCCCCGGAGTGTTGTCCCCGACCCTGCCGGTGCCCAGCCGTATCCCGCGTCCGGAATACGTCGGCATGCCGACGGCCCAGGAGGGCAGCGAGCCGTGGGTGCAGACTCCGGAGGTGATCGAGAAGATGCGCGTCGCCGGCCGGATCGCGGCCGGCGCGCTGGCCG